>VXOH01000039.1 GCA_009840135.1 Chloroflexota bacterium
GGAAGTACCAGGTCAGAAAGGAGGTTTGAAACCGTCCTTGCCTTCGCCTAGTTCAAGGCCATTTTCAGTAAGCACGTCCTTTATTACGTCAAAATTCTCCGAATAATGAGCCAGATAGTGATCTCGGAAGTTCGCCGGATCGCACTCCAACTTTTCGGCTACCAAATCGAAAGCCTTTTGCCTGGTATTTGCGACAAACTTGCCACGGTTAAAGTGGAAGGGCTGGGCGATAAACTTCTTCACCCCTGTATCTACAAGGTGATCTGCAAAGGCGTAAGGGCTGTTGACAATGAGCAAGGGAGTCATAGTGATGCAGGCATCAATACCTCCCGCTTGCACCTGCTTGATGGCCTCCAACCGTACATGGTTCGCTGGGCAAAAGGGCTCAAAGGTGCGGCGGATATCCTCGTCATCGGTGGTGACGGTCATATTGACTTGCACCCGGCCGCCGTTGTCTTCAATTTGACGGAAGAGATCGCAGTCCCGCGTAACATCGGGGCTACGTGTTTGGATTACCAACTTTGGTTGATGACTATTCGCCATTTCCTCCAGAATACGCCGAGTTAGTTTCAATTCCCTTTCCACTGGCTGGTAGGGGTCGGTAACGCTGCTCATGTAGATAAGCTTGTCATCTAGGGCATCGGAAGCGCGCTTCAGCCGCTTTTGCAGCAGTTCGACGGCGTTCTCCTTTACGTTGACCCAGTAACCCCAAGCGTCGCGTTTCTCTATGTCGTGGCTAAAGAAAGCGGCATAACAATAGGCGCAGCCGAAGAAGCAACCGGAATAGGGGTTCAAAGTATAGTCATAGTCGCTCATGAACCCTGTGGCTTTGGTAAGTATTTCACGGGCTCTTACGTACGAGATTCTTGAGTGACCGACAACTCTTGGAGGAAGAGAGAAGCTAGGTGGACCTCTTCCTTCATCAATAAGTCGAAATTGTCTATTTTCCAAGCTCATGATTCCACAAACGCCAAATTTAGAAGTCCACTGATAGTTCAAGCCTAGAAGGGCAAGTCATCTATATCGTTATTTGAGCTTATTCTCCTAAGATTTAAGAAACATTGAGACTCAAACCTGTTTGTCACCCATGCAGATGGATAGTTTCTTAAGTATATTCTAGCAAATTGCTCTTGCTCTTCAGGCAAATGAGATTTGACCTTAAGGTCGAATAGATCAGACCTAAATTTAGTCAATAAAGGAAAGGTTCCCTTAAGTAAGAAGCTATCCTCCCCTAGCCTTATCTCTCGCTTAATGTATTGCCCTTGTTCCGGGCAAAAGGCATTCCTCTTATTGCCAGGATGAGTCGTGACTATTACCAAGTCAGGTCTTTCACTTGCGATCTTGGACGTCAAATACTCAGCCACCTTATTGGCATTCTCTTCGTAAGCCACATGAAAGGCACAAAGCCAATGCCTTGTGCCTTTACCTTGAATTGGGGAAAATTCCAAGGCCCGAAAGGCCTGCCTTACCGCACTCAGTTCAGGATACTCTCTTATCTTATTTATTTCCTTCGCGAAAGCGGCCCAAATTTTTCTACCTATCGCAAGCATAGGTTCACTGGAGTCTACCGAAACTATGGACACTTTAGGTAGATTTTCTCCTTCAGTTAGCGAGTCAACGGCGGCCAAAAGTATACCGAATAGTGCAGCGAAAGCTCCACAACCAAAATCAAAGGCCTGCAGATTATGATGCCCGCTTCTTATAGGATTTCTGTCTGGCGGAATTTCATTCAGCAGTGTATAAGCAAGGTTGATGTGGCTGGATTGATACCAAGCGGCATAGTACATTGCCTCCCACTCGTCATAGAGGGGCATAACTCCGTCTTGTAAGTCTCTGTAAGCGACTAGAGCTCGGTAAACTTCTTTCGCAACTTCTTTCGCTGTCTTGCCCGAACATAGCTGGGCCAGTTCAGATTCCACCACGTTCAATATTGCTTTGTCTAATGCACGGGTAACACCTTGTGTGGTTCGCCTGTTCATTTAGCCTGACTACCTCGTTAAGCATATTATTAAATGCTATGGGACGCTTGCAGCATTTTCAACCACCTACCGTCATCATGCTCATTAATGGTCGCAGCGCCCTCCCCTCCCCCAATATGCTAAAATACGCCGGCTTTTCCCATACCGCATTAAGGGGGGCTTCCTATGGCTGGGAACCGTGTTACTGTGGGCAATGTGGAGATTACTTCCCTGTCCGACGGCATTCTTGAGTTCGACCTGTGCAACTTCTTTCCTAACCACAAGTCCGACGATGAGTGGCAGGGCTACCGGCAGCACCTGGTGGACGGACACAAGGTCCGCTTCAACCTGGCCTCCTACCTGATTCGCTCGGAGGGCCGCACCATCCTGGTGGACACGGGCATGGGCGCCCGTCCCGCCGATGCCCCGGATACCCCCTGGGGCGAGTTGATGAACGACTTTCGAGCCCACGGCGTCACCGCCGAAGAGGTGGATATGGTGGTGATGACCCACCTGCACCGCGACCATGTGGGCTGGAACCTGGCGCCACCCGCTGCGGAGGGGGGCAAATACACGCCCACCTTTCCCAACGCGCGCTACTGGTTCAGCACAAAAGACTGGGAAGCCTGTCACGACCCCGACATTATGCCGGCCCGCTTCCCCAACGCTCCGGCCTGCGTCTGGCCGCTGGAGGACCTGGGGTTGATCGAATTCATGGACGGGGAGCAGGTAATCACCGGAGAGTTGACCGCCTTTCCCACTCCAGGCCATACCCCAGGGCACATGAGCATAATGGTGGCCTCGCGGGGAGAGCGGGCGATCATCCTGGGCGACACCATCCACAACCAGGCCCAGGTAAATGAGCCGGACTGGGAGTCCCGGGCCGATATGGACCCGGAAACAACCCGAACTACGCGGCGCAAGCTGATGGACCAACTGGAGACCGAGAACATACTGGGGATCATCGGTCATTTCCCTTACCCCGGCTTTGGCAAGGTTGTGCGTGTCAACGGTCGTCGATACTGGCAGGCCCTGTAACCGTGAACTAACACGGACAGTCGGGATATTCAGCACGGGCAGCTGCCATCTGCCACTATATCCCGCCTATCCATGTTTGAAATGAGCAAAGGTGAATCAATGAAATTCGGCCTCTTTCATTCGGTGCAACTGCCCGACCCTTCGAAACAGAACCAGTACTACCGGGACGCGCTGGAGCAGGTTCTATGGGCGGAGCAACTGGGCTACGATTCGGTCTGGATGACCGAGCACCATTTTTCCCGCCACGGCATTGTATCCGCGTCGCTGTCGGTACTGGCCTACCTGGCCGGCCTGACCAGTACCATTCGCCTGGCCACCGCCGTTACGGTGCTGCCCTTCCACAACCCGATACAGATTGCCGAGGAAGCGGCCACCGTAGACCTGCTGAGCAACGGTCGCCTGGACCTGGGCGTGGGCCGGGGCTACCAGTGGGGCGAATTTCACAAGCTGAATATTCCCATGGAGGAAGCCGACCGCCGGTTCCAGGAGTCCATAAACGTGATGACCCGGGCCTGGACCGACGACGAACCCTTCGACCACCGGGGGGAGTTCTGGACATTTAACGATATGACGGTGCTGCCCAAGCCGGTGCAGGAACCGCACCCGCCCCTTTGGGTGGCCGCCGCCAGTCCGGGCAGCATGGACCGCATCGCCCAGAACGGCTGGAACCTGCTGGTGGGGCAGGGTCTCACCTTCGACCAGGTAGGTGAGCAGGTAGCCTACTTCAGGGGCGCGGTGGGCGAAGCCGGGGAGGAGTTCGATCCCTACCGGGTGAAGGTGGCCCGGGCCATGTACACGGCGCCAACCCAGGCGCAGGCCAGGCAAGATGCCGAACAGCCCTTCATGTGGTTCAAGACCACGGGAGACGAGGTGGGCGCCCCGCCCGAACGACGGGGAGAACTGTTGCCCGAGAACTACCAGGCCTATCGCCGCCGGTTCGCCGCTGAGACGACGTTTGATTACGACGACATGGCCGAAAGGGTTATACTTTTCGGAACTCCTGACGACGTTGCCGAGCGGGTGGAGCGAATGAAGAAATCCGGCGTCAGGAGCGTCATATTCTTCACCAACTACGGCGGTATAGAGAGCCAAAAGGTCAAGGACTCGCTGGAACTATTCGCCACCGAGGTAATGCCCCACTTCCAGGACTAGATCGACCAGTCAATAGAGAGCGAGGAAGGCTAATATAGGGCTTCCTCGCTTTATTTTTGGGAGTATAATCGGGCCCAGGCAGCCGAGTGGAGCCCTGTGTGCATATTCGAGAATCCGAGTGGATAGGCACTTATGGCATCGCTTGTTTCTCACGTTTCCAGACTAATTCCGGCCACAACCGGCGGGCGGTGGCGCAACCACGCCGCCGAACTCTCCCTGTTCGCGGGCTGCTACCTCCTTTACCTGTTTCTACGCGGCCTGATTTTTGAAGGTGACGCGCAGGCTCTCGCCAACGCCGAACGGGTAATCGCCCTGGAAACCAGCCTGGGCATCTTTTTTGAAGAGCCGCTGCAACAATGGTGCGTGACCTTCGCCAAGCCTGTGGTACTCCTCCTCAACCTGGTTTATATCGTCACCTACTGGCCGGTAATTCTCGGCGCCGCCCTGCTCCTGTACCTCAATCGCCACTCGCTTTATAACGGCTACCGCAATCTGATTGTGGCCCACCTGCTGCTGGCGCTGGCAATCTTTACGCTGTTTCCCCTGGCGCCCCCCTTCAAGACGGGCTTGCTGGCAGATACCATCCAGCTTTACGGCCCGTCATTCTACGGCAGCCCAGAGATGGCCAGCTTCTACAACACCAACGCGGCCATGCCCAGCCTTCATTTCAGCTGGACCTGCATTCTGGCCTGGCTCTTCCTGAGGGAAGTGAAGGGATGGTACAGATACCTGGGAATCGCGTACCCGCTGTTGACGCTGGCAGCAATTCTGGTTACCGGCAACCATTTCCTGCTGGACGCGGCGGTGGGCGCGGCCCTGATACCATTGGCGTACCTGGTGGCTAAAGTCGGAGAAAGAGGCTGGAAAAAGTGGTCAGAAAGCCAGCACCGGAGATTTTCCGGCAAGCCGTTCTCCCCTTGAAATGAGGAGTCATCGTCCGAAACTTCCCGCAGACAGCAGAGCAGTCGCTCGTCCCTTTGTCACTTTTCCACACAAAGGAGATTCAAAGCTGCCGTCTTCAAAGGGCTCCAGTGGAATCTGGAATCGAAAGCATTCAAGGGCAGTAAATCCTGAGCCTATTCCATCTGCCCCCGGAACGGCCGGTTATGTCTCCGTTTTGTCACCTGACTTCGACCCTGGGGGAGGCTCATCGAAGGGCACACCTTCCAGGTGGGCTGTCTGCATACGTTCGAGCCAAGCCTGCCATTCAAGGCGTTCTTCTAGTTGACCGTGTTCTCTGGCCTTTTGTTCCTTCTTCTGGTCTCTTTCCCTCAACCACTGGGCCAGCATAATTCCCTCCAGAATGGTGTAGGTGCTTGCCGCCATATTCAGAATGCTGGCAGTCATCCCTTTCTGCACTTCCAATGTTACTTCGATGCCGCCACTGCTTCCTCGGTTAACCACTTCATGCCAGACGGTCATACCGAGGAACGAGAAGTATTGAACTACAAATATAACGATGTACCAGGGCCACAGATGGCCTGGAACGCTCCAGATGGATTGCCTGTCCCGGGCTTGCGCCTGCCTGTTTCCTTGCACAATATCACCGCCTTTGAGTTCCAGGCAATATTTTAAACAGGTCCAGGGGGGCGCTCGCCATAGCCAACTGTCAGTAGCGGCGCGAGGTATTTCCAAAGTTAGCCTGGAATGCGGCGGCTCAATTCGCTAGTCCGTTGGTATTTGCCCCCACAGGGGATGGCGGAAGGTGGGAGCCAGGGCGGGGTTCATGTCCTCGCGGCGGCGGGCCGGTGCAACAGGTTCAGCCATTATTGCGTCCTCAACGGCACGCACCCGGCGAAAGGCGGCGGCGGGTTGCTTGCGAGGCGGCAGGCTGTTCAAGTGACGGGCCAGGTGTACCAGGCTGTTGAGATTGTGGACAGCCAGGAAGTCGTCCACGTAGGGCAGCGCGGCCCGTATTCCCTGGGTCAAGGGTTGATAGTTGGGCGACCCCAGCAGGGGATTCAGCCAGATGAGGCGGTGGCAACTGCGCTGGAGGCGGGACATTTCCAGGGAAAGCAACTTCGGCTCCCCCCGGTCCCACCCGTCAGAGATTATCAGGACCACCGGGCCGCTCCCGAGAGTCCGTCTCGCCCAGGCATAGTTAAAGCTCTTGATGGCTTCGCCGATACGGGTGCCCCCGGCCCAGTCAGGCACGGCTCGCGATACCTCGTTCACCGCCTGGTCTATGCTGCGGTAGTTGAGGTAGCGGGTAATGCGGGTCAGTCGCGTGGCAAAGAGGAAGGCTTCGACCCTGCCCAGGTCCCCGGCAATGGTGTGAATAAAATGCAGCAGGAGGCGAGTATAGCGCTCCATGGAACCGCTGACATCGCAAATCAAAACCAGGGGACGGGTCTTCTCCCGGGGCTGCCGATGCGATAATTCCAGCAGTTCCCCACCATACTTCAGGTTGTCTCGATAGGTACGCCGCCAGTCCAGGGCTTCGCCGTCACCCAGCTGGGTCCGGCGCGTCCTGCGGCGGCCCAGATCCCAGGACAATTCGGACATCATGGTGCGAGCCTCGGCAATCTCGCCTGGGGTGTAGTCGGCAAAGTCCTTCTGGCGCAACACTTCCCGGGCGCTGTAGGTCTGGCTCATGTCTATGCCGGGCATGCCCTCGGGGAGGTCGCCTACTTGGTCACCGCTGTCGTCGTCCCCGGAGACGGGCGGGCCGACCTGGGGGTTGCGGTACCGGCGCTCTTCACCCATGCTGCGCAGGTCTCGAGTGCTGATGCCGTGGGATGGGCGCCGCCAGAAAATCTGAAAGGCGTCGTCAAACAGGGGAAAGTCCTGCTTGCGGTGCACCAGCAGGCAACGGGCGGCGTGGCGGAAGTCCTGCCTTCGGCCTATGGGAATGGTCTCGGTGGCCCGCACCAGGTCCAGCATGTTCCCGGAGCCGAAATCCAGCCCCAGCCGGCGAAGGGTCTCCCCGAAGAGCATCAGGTTGTGGAGGATATGCCCTTCACCATTGCCACTCCCATCGCCTCCATCACCGCCGGCGTCTTCACCACCGACAACGGAGTGGTCTGACCCTTCTATTGCTGAATCGTTAAGGGACATATCCTGCCTTGTGTTCTGAAACCTCTTTCAAAAATCCGGGTGGGAAGTATTTCACTGTGGAATGGGCATGAATCTTCGCGAAGTCCCCCCATTCTGACCTTCCCCCATCAAGGGGGAAGGAATTTTGAAATGGCTTCTTGAACAGCCTGAAGATGGACGGGATTCGCCTTTAAACGGGGCTCTGCTCGGCTAGCCCCGGCGCCCACCCCGGCGGGGGCCGCGGTTTTGCGAGCGTTCAAGAATGTTGCGCACCGGTTCACCCTTCACCAGCTCGATGTCGTCCTGGTACTTCAGCATTATGCCCAGGGTGTCGTCAATCACTTCGGCGTCCAGTTCGGTCTGGTTCAATGCCAGCAGGGCGGATGTCCAGTCAATGGTCTCAGAGACCCCGGGTATCTTGTAGAGCTCCGTCTCCCTCAATTCCTGGATGAAGCCGGTTACCTGCTGGGCCAGGCGACGGGGCGCGTCGGGCAACCTGGCGCTGACTATCTGAAGTTCCTTCTGGTAGTCGGGGTAGTCTATCCAGTAGTAAAGACACCGCCGCTTCAGCGCGTCGTGAATTTCGCGGGTGCGATTGGATGTGATAATTACAACGGGAGGATGGACTGCCCGGTAGGTGCCCAATTCCGGTATCGTTATCTGAAAATCCGCGAGCATCTCGAGGAGGAATCCCTCGAACTCTTCGTCGGCCCGGTCTAGTTCGTCTATCAACAGAACGGGTGATTTGTCCCTGCTCTCGTCTATGGCCTGCAGGAGGGGGCGCTTGACCAAGAAGCGTTCGCTGAACAGATCATCGGTGGCGGCCGTGCGGTCCACGTTACCCGCTGCTTCAAGCAGGCGGATTTCCAGCATCTGGCGGGTGTGGTTCCATTCATATACGGCGTGGTTGACGTCCAGGCCCTCGTAGCACTGCAGGCGAATGAGTTCCGTATCCAGGCCGGTGGCCAGGGAACGGGCGATTTCGGTCTTGCCCACGCCAGCCTCTCCTTCCAGGAACAAAGGACGCTTCAGGGTCAGGGCCAGGTAAATAGCCACCGCCAGGCCCCGGTCGGCCACATAGCGCTGGTCGCGAAGCAGGTTCTGTACCTGGTCTATGGAAGTGGGCAGGACGTCGATGGTGGTCAAGGCTTGCTCTCCAATAGCCATTCCGGCTGGGTTTTTCATGGACCCGTCTGTTGGCTTCGCTGATGTCGCCGGCTATTGTATCCCATCAGGTTGGGCAAATCATCCGGAGCGATCTAGTGGTCCAGCAACTTTGAAATTATGGATTATGTTCCGCTCACCCTGAGCCTGCGGAACGTCCGCCTTAGGCGGGTCGAAGGGCCGCCCATTCATGGTTCGACAGGCTCACCACGAACGGACTGCTATTCACCACGAACGGACTCCCGTTCCGACCGTCAGAATCCTCCTCTGGCGGAATGGCTTACTAGCCTGGGGAGTTGAACTCCCTTTCAAAATACTCCCGCACCAATCGCTTGAGTGTCGTCCAGTGATCGCCCAGTGAGTCTTTTTCTGTAGCCGAAAGCTGGTTGTAATACTTGCCCATCTCAGGAAAATACCAGAGGGGAAATACCCAGAATCCAGGGGGATGGGGACCGGGTTCGACTGAATCGGCTATCACGCCGGTACTCCCTTGCAGTTCCCAGGACTTCAACGACCTTCCCGAATCGGCGACGGCCAGCGCCTCCACCCAGGACGCTTGCCGCTCCGCACCGGTGGCATTTTCCAGAAGCTGGGCCAGGCGTCGGCGGCGTTCCTCATCATCAGCGGCAGGACCGGCAAAACGGTGGGTGTAGCGGCTTTCCCAGTTGGGGCCAAGAAAAGGCACGACCAGCCCGCCGTCGGAGGCCACGGACAGCATACCCGCCAGCCGCGACCATTCCACGGCTTTTTCCACGGCGATGGCCTCGTGGGTTTCAGCAGTTTCCTCCGGGTCCGCGGACAGACCCAACTCTGCGGGAGTGACAGGATGCAGAGGAAGACCCTCCAGCAATTCGCGGAGGGCCCGTTGCTTGGCGATATTTCCTGTAGCCAGGAGAACTGGGGTCGTTTGAGAAACATCAACCATTGAGAGTGTTCTCAGTCCCTAAAGGATACGCGCCACGGCGCGGGCAGCGGCCCCGTCCCCGTCCTTCAGCTTGATGGGCAGCGCCCATAGCTCAAACTGCCTACCCACTAGTTGGTCCAGGTTGATGAGGTTTTCAATAAGAGGTATGCCCTGCCCCAGCAGCAGTCGGTGAACGGGAAAGTCGTTAATGGTGGACTGGGGCGTCGGGGGGTGCTTGTCAATGGGAAAATCAACGGAAACGGCGTTGACCTGGTTCTCAGCCAGATACTGGGCCGACTCAGTGCCCAGGTACGGCCCCTGGGAATAGAAGCGGACACCGCCAGACTCGGCAGCAGCCCAGCCCGTAAACAGGACCACTATCTTGTCCCTGACTGCTTCGGCAGTTCCCCCGGCCTGCTGCAAGTCCGGTATGGACAGGGGCGTCAATCCCCTGGCGAGTGCCCGCAGGTCGAGCAATAGCGCAGGACCCATGTAGCGGTTGAGAGGCATATCTTCCACCGTGGTGCCGTCGGCGTGGAAGTGATAGGGTGCATCCACGTGGGTGCCGATATGGGTAGCCAGGGTCAGCTTGGTGTTGGACCGGGCGTGAGTCTCGTGGGTGTGCAGGGGCTCCGTGCAGACGCCAACCAGGCCGGGAACCGGCACCACCTGATCGCTGCCCAGGGTCAGGGTAAGATCAATCAATTCGTCCAAATCATTACTCCCTTGAATAGTCCTCGGCGCAATTACGCCTGGAGCGAAGTCCCTACAAAGGCTTGAATGGCCGCTTCCCACTCGTCGAGGTCAAAGAAGTGGGGGCCGGCGCCGCCGTGATATGCCACCCGGCCATCGGCGGCGATCAAGTAGAGTCGTTCCGGCGCTGCGCCGTAGGCCTCGTCAATGGCGTTGTGCATTTCCTCAATGAGTACGGGCAGCCCGATGTTCAGGTCAATACTGCAGGCCTGGGCAACTTCTTCCCGTTCCTGGTAGCTCTGGTGCTGGCGGAACAGAACACCCTCTTCGATGTTGCTGTCCGTCTGCCAGCCGTCGGTGGGGTGCGCTTCCTGGACGTAAACCACGAAGAACTCAACCCTGTCCCGGTACAGCTCGTAAATCCCGTTCATGCGCTCAGCCTGGGCGCGGAAGGGAGGTCAAGTGTAGCTCCCGAAGGCCAGGGCCACCGGTTTTCTGCCACGGAAAGTGGAAAGCCGCACCCGTTCCTCCGAACCCAGCCGCTTGAGGTTGAAGTCCGCCGGCAATTCGCCGACACGGGGGCCTGTTTCGTCCCGAACCAGGGTGGCCTCCAGGGCAGACCGAACTTCGACGGGCAGATCCAGCTGCCAGCCCGCCAGGATTTCCCTGGCCGTCTTCCTTCCTTGGGCTTCAGCCAGGTCCGGACTGTCACCGCGGGCCTCCTTGATGGCAGCGATTATCCGGCGCATATTTTGCCGGTCATCACCGCTCAGGCTACTGACCAGGCTGTCGCGCTGGGACTTCAACATGACAACCTCCATAGACCGTTTCCCAGGACCCTTTACCTGGACCGTTTCCCGGGACTGATTAAGGGTTCTTCCAATCGTGGCGAATGAGGGACCCTGGCAACTACTGTACCAGCACATCCACCGGAAAGACCATGTTGTTGCCGTAACCCCGTCCGTCCCACTGATTGGGAAATTCCATGGGCTGGGTCTCGCCCAGGTTGTTGGTGGCGCGGGACATGAGGGTGTATTTGCCCGGGGCCGGGGGTTGCCAGCTATACTGCCAGCGGAACCAGGCGTAGGAACTGGCGCGGGGAGCAAGCTCGGCCAGGTCCCAGGTGCTGCCGCCGTCGGCGCTGATCTCCACCTTCACCACCTCTTCCTCGCCGGACCAGGCGGCGCCGGCCAGCGTGTAGCCGCTGGCGGGAATGACTTCGCCGGGGGCGGGGTTGGTGATAATGGACTTTACCTTCATCTTGGTATGATAGGTATAGTACTCGGGATTGTCCGGCCCGTTCTGGGTCATGTAGCGTTCCGTCTGGTAGAAACCCTTGAACTCCCGGTCGAGAACATGGATGCCGACCAGCCATTTCACCGAGTTCATGCCGTACCAGCCGGGGACCACCAGGCGCAGGGGAAACCCATGGTTGAGGGGCAGTGGCTCGCCATTCATTTCGTAAGCCAACATGGTATCGGTATGAAGAGCCTTGGCAATTGGCAGGCTGCGCTCGTAGGTAACATCGGGGGGGTCTCCCACCGTTTCGTCGGGACCGTGGTCTGCGCCCTCAAACATGACCTCCACCGCGGACTCCTTCACACCGGCCCGGGCCAGGATGTCTGACAGCGAAACACCGGCCCACTCGGCGTTGCCCATGATGCCGTGGCCCTTGATCATTTCCATGACCGAGCCGGTGCGAGTGGCCTTGGCCCAATAATCAGGCACCGGGCTGTTGCCGCAGCATTCGAAGGTGACCTGGAACCGCTGTTGCGCCATGCCCAGAATATCGTCCATGGACAGGCTCAGGGGAGTCGCCACCTCACCATCAACGACCAGCCGGAAGGTGTTGATGTCGATTTGGGGGCAGTCGGTCCAGTGGTTTCGTATATAAAAGAGGTCGTTAGGCACCACTTCCTGCTGCAGGGCCTCCGGCGGGGCCGCCCAGGTGCGGTATCCGGCGTTGGTAGGAATCAGCTGGGGTTTTACTTCGGTGCGCAGGCTTTGAGTTGCCATTTTGTGCCTCCAGTCGGGGATTACTCTGATTCTCGCCAGGCGATGGTGGCGGGGATTCCCGCCCATTCCTGGCGGATGAACTTGCGACAAGTTTCCTTGTAGCAGGGTAACTATTCCGGGCAAATTGTTCCAGCCAAACTATTCCAGGTAGCTGGTCTCCTGGTCGGTTGAAGGGTACATCACCAGCAACCGGACAGGAATCCACAAACGGTTGACCAGCTTGTGGGGAACGCCCGGCGGCGCGAACAGAGTGCAGCCGGCCCTTACCGTCTGCATTTCATCTCCTATTATTAATTGCACCGCTCCGGCCAGTACCATTATGGCCTCGTCTATGGAGTGGGTATGCAGCCGTCCCTCCCAGCCGGGGTGCAGTTCAACCTCTTTAACCGTCAACGACGCCGCGCCCTGGTCCGCGGAAACAAAAGTGCGCTCGGACCGGTAGTCAACGGGCGCCGGCATCCTGATGGAGCTGTGTTCAATTATGGGCATTGATTACCTCTTATTAAGGTACTTCGAATTATTAAGGTACTTCGAACCGTTACTCAAGAAAGGGGCTGTTCTGAGTCATCACGTTCTCCAGATATATAGAACGCTTTAAATTTCACCCGTCGCGTACCCTCTGGGGCGATCTCATCAAAATAGCGGTTGTCTATTTTATGATAGTGTCCACCTAACCCTATAGTACCCTCCGAGTATCGTATGAACGCCGACCCATCCGGCAAGAGGTAATGCTCATGCCAGTAATATGCGTCAATATCTAGCTCCAACCCACCCCCGCTATAGCGCTCGATAACTTGGTTGACCTCTCTCTGCGACGGGCCTCCAACCCAGTAGACACGTACTGCCATGTCTCTAGTTAAGTAATGCACGGTGAACTTCTGGCCTGAAAAGGCCTTAGCCAGCGCGAATCTGACCAATTTGGCGGTGTCTGCTACGGAGACATTCTCTGGTTCGCCTGTCAGCTCAAGTGGCATACTTTTCGCCCAGCGCCGTCTCCCAGCGCAGGTAGTTCATCATGTCGGCATAGTTTCGGTCGGGGCCGCTGGCCACCAGGTCGGTGGGTGGACTCATCACGCCGGAGAGGCCGGTTTCAACGGGCAGTTCTTCAGCGAGCCAGGCAACTACCCCGCCCTCCAGGGCCGACACGCCGGCATAACCCATTCCCTTGAGGGTAGCCGCCGCCAGCACCGAGTTGCGCCCGTCACGGCAAGTTACCACTACAGGGGTTTCCAGGGAAGGGGCCAGGTTTCCGACCTGCAGCTCAAGCCAGCCCCGGGGCGCCCAGCGAGCGCCAGGTACGTGACCGGCGGCAAAGTCAGCGCTGGAGTCAACAAAGAGGACGACAGTTCCCTCCGAGGCCTCCTCATCGTCATCTTCTTCTGCGCCCAGTTCCAATGCCAGTTCAGTCAGCACGTTGTCAAACAGCAGGGTCGCCAAGTCTTCCGGGGAATGGAGTTCCAGTCCCTCTCGCGCCTTGTCCAGGCCCAATACCGGCTCCGCAGGCCCGCCCTTTTCGAGTTCCTGGCCGGCGGCGGCCCAGGCGTCTACGCCTCCAGCTACCGCGTAAACCTCATCGTGGCCCAGTTGGCGGTACCAGGAGGCTGCGATCGTTGAGCGGACCTTGTCGTCGCAGGCGAATATGATCGGGGTGTTCCTCACCACCGCAACATCGTCCGAACGCTGCACCGCCTGCCCACCGGGAAACCAGCGGAACCCGGGGATGTGACCCTGCGTGTATTCTGCGGTGGTACGAACATCCACGAAGTACACTGTCTCACTCTTGCCGCGCTCCATCATCTGCTGGAGAGCGGGTATATCCAGGTAACGGACTCCGTCCTCCCTGGCCAGCCGGTCTGCGTAATCCTCGGCCGCTGCCAATCCTTCAGAGGACGGCTCGGGCAGGTCAACCCGGTCCGCGCCCGATTCCAGCTCGTAGCCGGCCAATACCCAGCCGGAGGTACCATTCTTTAATCCAAGGACATTATCCCTGCCCATTCTTTGCAACACCCTGGTACCGATGATGCTGCGGGTGCGGCCGGCGCAGTTAACGATGACCGTGGTATCGGGGTCCAGCTCGGCGGTAATATCGGTGATGCGAAGAGCCAGTTCGCCGCCGGGAACGCTGCGTCCACCTGGAATACAGAAGCGGCGGTATTCTTCGGGAGTACGGGTGTCGAGGATGACGAGCTTGTCGCCCCGCTCAATGCGGGAATGCAACTCGGTGGCGTCAATCTCGGGAACGTGGTGGACAACCTCCACCTTTTCGCCGAAGTCCTTGCTGGGCACGTTGACGCCCCACTCGGTGGGAAGGTCCAGGCTGGCCCAACCGTTGATTCCCCGGGCCAGTACCGAGACATTGGAATAGCCCAGGCTCTCCAGGGTGCCCGCGGCCAGGGCGGCGCGGCGACCGTCATCGTCGCATAAAACGATGTGGGCCCCGGTAAAGGGCGCCGAGGCCGCAATGCGGAATTCCAGCTCACGCCGGGGTATCAGGCTGGCGCCGGGTATGTGAGAGCTGTTGTATTCACCAGCCTCCCTTACGTCTATCAAGGCGAAAGACTCGCTGCTCTCGAATAAAGCCGCCAGCGATTCAGCAGAAATTTCATGGGACATTGCGTTTCACCTCGTGCGGGAGCCGGGGCTATCATCAGAATTCGTGCATTTCAATGCCAGTGGCTTAGAGCCTGGCAAAGCGGAGGGCCAAAAGGCCCGATGCCTGAAGCCGGTCGTTTCAATGGCAAAGGGTTGGCAGCCAGAAGCGCCGGTTCAGCAGTTATCGTACTTTTCGGTGACGAAGGGCAGAATCCTGCCTGTATCCAGGTCATAGCGGCAGCGGTTCAAACCCCGCAGGTCGTCGCCGTAAACGTGAATCTCCACGGTGGGACGGTCGGTGAAGTTGTCCATCTGGTGAATCTCGTCCACCTCCGGAATAAGAAGCGATACTTCGCCCGAGGAGAACTCAACGCTCCGCTCCTTTTCCAGCGTGGCATAGCCTTCCCGGGAATGGTCGTCCACCCGCTGGAAGCGGGTCTCAGTGAGGTGGTTGCCCATCACGCCAATCATGCCCCAGGTGCCGTGGTTGTGCGGCGAGGCATGGTCGCCGGGGCCCCAGACCACCGAGGTTACCAGCAGGCCGCTGTCGCCCTGGTAGAGAGCGTAGGAACCGTGGTTGCTGCGCGCCCCCTTGCCCACGGGGACGAGATATTCTTCAGGGATCGCGGCGGGATTGGCAATCAGCTTCTCAAGAAAGGAGGAGCCTCTGTCGAAGATTCTCTCCTGTTCGGGCTGCTCCCTGAGAAGGGTTTCCATGTCATGAACGAACTCTTCCAGGGAATATTTTACGGATGTTGTCACGGATTCTCTCCTGAAGTTCAGCAAAGAAGAACGATGTCGGCAGGACTGGACGGAAGTTTCAAGACCGGAATTCAGGGGAATTATGGTATTGGGGTATGGGGATGTCAAGGAAGGCCGTATGTAGTAGCATGAATTCGACCGCACGTCGCGCCCTTTGCCCTCCCGGTAGTATTGACGACAAAACGAAGACGGGCATCCACTTACAGAACCTGGTCGAGAGGAGTCTCCAACTATTCCACCTTATGTTTTCGAACCAATTGACGCGTTATTGAATGAACAGACGAACCCTTCTGGGGAACATTTCCAATGGCGCGGTAAACAACGTGCCATTTGGGGATTTTACTGACTTACTGGCAGGATTTGGGTTTGAATTGAGAAGGATTAATGGCAGCCACCATATTTTGTACATTCAAGAATAGACGAGATGGTTAATGTTCAGCAGGTAGGCCGGCAGGCCAAACCTTATCAAATACGCCAGGTATTGCGTTTGGTCGAAAAGTATTCGTTACACCTGGAGGATTAGAACATGCGGGATTACCACATTAACATCTTCTATAGCGAGGAAGATGCAGGCTACATTGCGGACATTCCCGACCTGCAGGACTGCTCTGCGTTCGGCCACTCCCCGGAAAAAGCCCTTGCAGAAGTGCGACTAGCCATGGCGGCGTGGCTTAATGCGGCTAAGGATCTGGGGAAGCCCGTTCCCGAACCTCGTTACCGGCCGGCAATTTACCAGATTTAGACCAGATCAAAGCCAGGCCCGCTTCGCCGGGCGCCGCAGACTGAAAGTTAGAATAAGCATCAAGAGCAATGTAGAGGCCTCCAAGCTACACACAATGGCGATCCTGGAAGGGCGCCACCCGCAGATTCTATCTTTCTGCATCACCCCCATCCCAACCTTCCCCCATCAAGAGCTGACAGGGGTATGTATTTGCAAGAAACCCTGCTCAGTTAGTAGGTCATTCTGAACGGAGTGAAGAATCTAAAATGGTTCTCCTATGACGACTTTCAGGAAGGCCATACCTCTATTATCTGCGATTTCAGATCCTTCGCTGCGCTCAGGATGACAGTTCATCGGGATGACATTCCACCGGGTAATACCCCTTTGGAATGGCCGAATACATACCCCTGTCAGCCCATCAAGGGGGAAGGGGCTTAACGGAAAATCGAATCACCCGTCCGCCCTCCAACGAACTGTGGACTCTCCCCATTTACCTACCCTATAATTCCTCTCACCTTTTCCAGGAGCTATGGAGATGGCTGTTTTTCGCCCCTTTCGGGGTTGCCGTTATGCCGCCCAATCCGGCGGCGACATTTCCAAACTGCTTTGCCCGCCCTATGACATGATTGGGGCTTCGCTGAAGGAACGGCTGCAACGGCAGAGTCCCTATAATGCCGTTCACCTGGAGGGGGGCGAGCAACCGGACCCCGTTGACCCCGAGGGCGGTTACCGCCGGGCCGCAGAGTCCTTCAGGCAATGGCTGGGGTCCGGCGTACTTGCCCAGGATGATGTTCCCAGCTTCTACCTGATGTGCCACTCCTACAACGACGGAGAAACCAAGAAGCAGCAGTTGGGGCTGTTCGGCGACGTACTGGTGGAGGACTACGACCGAGGATCCGTACTTCCCCACGAGTTCACCCGCGAGCCGGCGGTGCTGGACCGGGTTGCCCTGCTGGAGGCTTCCCTGACCCAGTTCAGCCCCCTCATGACCCTTTACAGGGACTCGGACGGGACCCTGCGGCCAGTGCTGCAAGAGGTAATGTCAGCCCAGCCTGCCATACAAACGGACGGCAGCCCCGATAGCAACATCGGCAGCATAGCCTTTTGGAAAATATCTGACGCGGAGACGCAGCGGAAAATCAGCGAGTTCTTTGAGGGACGTCCCATCTTCCTGGCGGACGGCCACCACCGCTACGAAGCTGCCCTCCGGTATCGAGTGTCCCAGTCCAGGGAAAAGGGAGACGACCCCCAGGCTGCCCACAGTTACGTAATGATGTCGCTGACGGAGTTTGATGATTCCGGCCTACAGCTTCTCCCGTACCACAAGGTTGTCGGCGGCCTTTCGCCGGTGCAACTACAACAATTGGAAGGCAAACTACAGGAGTTGTTCGAGGCGGAATCCGTAAACCTGGAACAATGCGGGGGAGCCGAGGGTTTCGGCCGCCTGGTCATTGAGCGAGGGGAGTCGGGCCACATGATTGGAATAGTCGGCCCAGGCGGAGACAACGCCCGGCTCCTGTCCCTGCGAGAGGGCATTGACTGGCGGCAGTGGGGGGAGTTGGCGGTTTCTGAGGCATGGGTGTTGGATGAGCAGGTGCTCAAGCCGGTATTGGGAGGGGAACTGGGACGCTACGTTGACTACAGCCACGACGCTTCCCGCACCGTTGAATTGGTGAAGGACGGCGCCCAGCAGTTGGGCTTTCTCCTGAAGCCCTTCCCAATGGACGCTTTCGAGGCCATAGTTGGCGGCGGCCAGAGGCTGCCGTCCAAGTCCACCTTCTTCTATCCCAA
The DNA here is from genome assembly GCA_009840135.1 of Chloroflexota bacterium. Taxonomy (GTDB): domain Bacteria; phylum Chloroflexota; class Dehalococcoidia; order Lucifugimonadales; family UBA3495; genus Bin22. The sequence goes on from VXOH01000039.1 coordinate 17,828, forward strand.
GCTGCCCACGGGCCTGGTGTTCAACCGACTGGACGGAACAATCTGACAGATCGCCGGGTTTCAGCGGGGCGCCAACAGGGGACGCCCCGGCGGGAAACCAAATATTAACGGGGGCAACACTGGTGGTTGCCCCCGTACATTGCTGAAGCCCGCTTAATCACGGCCTATCCGCCGTGGCGTTCCTGGTAGCGCGCCGTTATCACCTGTTCTGCCAGCTTGCTGTGCTCAGCGATGAATGATTCGAGGCGGCGTATTTCCGACTGAGTTTCTTCGCTCTCGTCCTCAACCCGAGCCTGGCGTTTCAGGCTGGACAGGGACCTGCGAGCCTCATCCACCTGCTTGACCGACTCCAGGGCCGCCAGTTCTTCCATCGCCGTTTTCTTTATGGCCAACAGCCGGCGCCTGGTGGCCTCGGTGTCTGCCAGTCGCTCCTCGATTTCGCCCATGGAAGAGAGCGACACCTCCAACGGTGTGCGGCCGTAAATCACCTGGCGGGGCAACCGCTGCAGTTGGGTGCGGAACTGGCTGATCAAGGCATCCAGTTGCTGTTCCTTGTTCTGCAACTCGGCGAGGCTCATTCGTAGAGTGGCCATCGTCTGCTGCAGCTGGGACATGGTCATAACTAGCCCTTGTACCTGTTGGTCACGCTGAGAGTCTGGTCTTGTCTAAACTAGAGCCAAAGTGAAAACTGCATTTGACTGGCAACGAACTAACCGTACCTCGCCGCTGCAAATCAACGATTCTGCCTCGGACCGTAGGGGCGATTCGCGAATCGCCCCTACTTCGCATGCGGGGCTGAATGCACATCCCACCTTGGCTTTGGTTTAGAACCGCACCCGGGGCAGGACCCGGCCGAGGGCATCCAGCACTTCCTGTATGTGGTCCTCGGTGAAGTATCCCAGGTGGCCGATACGGAATATGTGGCCGGTCAACTTTCCCTGACCCCCGGCCAGCACCACGTTTTCCTCGGTTCGCATGATTTCCATGAGTTGTTCGCCGTCAATATGGGCCGGCATCCTGATGGCAGTTACGGTGTTGGAAGCGCGGGCTTCGTCGGTACAGAGAAGCTCCAACCCCAGGGCCCGTACCCCGTCCCTGGTGAACTGACCTATGCTGGCGTGACGGCCAAAAACATTCTCCAGTCCCTCACCCACCATGTTCTCCAGGGCCGCACGCAAACCGTACATGGCTGAGAGGTTGGGAGTCCATGGAGTCTGTCCCCGCTCCAGGTACTTCCGGGCCTCGTCCAGGTCAAAATAGAACTTGGGCATGGTGGAGGTTTTCTGGGCCTTCCAGGCGTCGTCGCTGAAGCTGACAAAGGCCAGGCCGGGAGGGATCATGAAACCCTTCTGGGAACCGGTAGCCACCACGTCGCAGTCCCAGCCGTCCACGGGCAGGGGAACACAGCCCAGGCTGCTGACGGCGTCCACGATGAGGAGCTTGCCAAATTCTCCCTTCACCACGCTGGAAATGCTCTGAAGGTCGTGGGTAACGCCGGTGGATGTCTCGTTATGGGTGACTATGACAGCCTTAATATCCGGGTCGCCCCGCAAGGCTTCACGAATCGCGTCCGGGTCAATGGGCTCGCCCCATTCGAAGGTCAGTCTCCGCGTGTCAGCTCCGTAGGCGTCCAGCATGTCGGCGAAACGGTCCCCGAAGGAACCTGCGCTGGCGGCCAGCACCCGGTCTCCCGGGGAGAGAGTATTGACCACCGCCGCTTCCAGCCCGCCGGTGCCCGACGAGGTCAGAATGAAAAGGTCGTTATCGGTCATGAAGACCTGCTTGAGATTTTCGGTACACTCGGTGATGAGGTCGAAGAACTCCGGCCCTCGATGGTTGATCATATGGTCCGACATAGCCTCGTAAATGTCGTCGGGTATGGGAGTCGGACCAGGCGTTCGCAAGTTATGGGGTTGGATTCTCACAGTTCCTCCCGGTCTCTTTACGAGACCTGCCGTTCCAGCATGAAAAACAATCTATAGATGGGGCCACACTGCCAGTAATTCGCCGGCATGGGCGCCCGACGTAGGATTATAGCACTTGGCACAGGACACCGCACAGGACGGCTCGGCGATAGGTAACGTTCCAGTCCAGGTGGTTTCATGGGTGAGAACAGGGCAGACACATAGGTCTGCCCCTACAAATGGGCCCCAGACCACCCAAAACGGAACGTTGCTTCGGCGATAACAGGGGCTTTCGTTTATCCCTCCAGGCTGGGCTTGGTCTGGTTTGGAAGTCCCAGCCGGCAGAGGAATGCGCGTCCTCCTCCGGCGGGGGGGGGGGGGGCCGCGGCCCCACCCCCGCCCGCCCCCCCCACAACAGCAGCCACGACACACCCGAACAAGACGACGATCAACCCACGGTACCGCGCGA
>VXOH01000041.1:0-8481 GCA_009840135.1 Chloroflexota bacterium
GAGCGAAGTTTACTTGCTTAAGGTGCTCCGCAGTTAAAATGCGATTGCCCTGCCCCCTTGGTATTTCCTTGACCGCCTTTATGCCTTGTGTTTAACTTTAGCGCACCATACGCCAACGGTAGTTTTGCCTGCGCTTCGCGCCAAGGCTGTTTGGGAAACAGGGCTCGAAAGCGGCGATTGGCGGCAGATTCAAAGGCGCCCGTAAGCACGCCCTCCACCGGCTCGGGTTGGAGCAAAGGGGTTTATCAACTCCAGGAGAGGAAAGATGGAATTCGGAATCTTCATGCAGTTCGAGCGCCGTGAGGGCGGAACCCAGGCCGATGCATTCCAGGAGGGTTTTTCCCTGATTGACGCCGCCGAAGCCTGGGGCATTGATGAGGCCTGGCTTTCCGAGGTCCATTTCGCCCCCACCCGTACGGTCCTGTCATCCCCCGCCGTTATCGCCGGTTCCATAGCCACCCGTACCGAGCGGCTGCGGGTGGGAACCGCCGTATCGGTGCTGCCCCTGGGCAACCCGCTCCGAATCGCCGAGGAAATGGCCACCGTTGACCAGATTGCCGAGGGCCGCTTTGATTTCGGTATCGGTCGCAGCGCCTTCCCCCGGGCTTACGATGTTTACGGCATTCCCTACCAGGAAAGCCGGGGCCGCTTCGAGGAGGCGCTGGAAATTATCCTGGAGGCCTGGAAGGGCGAGCCCTTCTCCTACAACGGAGAATACTTTCGCATCGAGAGCGCGCACATATCCCCTACTCCCTACACCCTGCCCCATCCGCCCCTGAGGGTGGCGGCCACCACCGAAGAGACCTTTCCCCGCATGGGCCAGCAGGGCATGCCAATTTTCGTCGGGCTGCGGGGCATGGACGTGAATGACCTCCGGGTGAACCTGGCAAAGTACCGCGAGGCATGGAACGATGCCGGTCATCCCGGGGAGGGGGACGTTTCCCTCCGTATCCCCATCTATGCCGGAGATACGGAGCAGGCCGCGCTGGACGAACCCTCGGAGAGCATTCACGCCTATTTCAGCCGCATGAGTTCCCTCTACCGGGATTCGGCCGGCCAGGCCGGCACCGAAGCCACTGAACTGAGGCAGGGCCGGGGCGAGCGCCTGGCCAAAATGACCTTCGAGAATATGCTGGAAACCAAGGTTGCCTTTGGCTCGGCGGAGGGATTGGTCGGCCGCCTCTCCAGGCTGGAGGAAGACCTGGGCCTGAACAGCGTCATCGCGGAACTCAATCCCGGCGGTCTCATACCCCCCGACCGGGTCATGCACAGCATGGAGATTCTCGCCAAGGACGTCGCTCCCCACTTCAAGTAAAGTTTGCGGTAGGCCCAAACATCTCCCTTCCCCATTGACGGGGGAAGGTTAGGATGGGGGTGACGGTGCCCCTATCCCTCGCTGACAGGGGTATGTAAGTGTAAGCAGCCACGTTTGAAAACCAGCATACTGCCCCCTCTCCCTCAGAGAGAAGGTTGGGGTGAGGGTGATACCCCTTCGCGGGAATCATTGGTTGAAGGAAACTATTCAGAATATTGCCGGCTAAACTCTTCCAGGAGCAATTTCCATTGAAAGTAGCAGTATTGGACGATTACCAGGATGTGGCCCGGCAATCAGCCAACTGGTCCCTCCTGCCCGACGGATGCGAGCTGGAGATTTTCCGGGACCACCTGGCCGACGAGGGCCGGCTGGTCGAGCGGCTGCAGGACTTTGGCGCCGTTATCGGAATGCGCGAGCGCACCGCCTTCCCCCGTTCACTGCTGAATCAGTTGCCCAACCTGCGCCTGTTGATTACCACCGGGGCCAGGAACGCCTCCTTCGACGTGGAAGCCGCCACCGACATGGGCATCGTGGTTTGCGGCACCGGCGGCGCCGGCGAGGGTCCCACCGAACTGACATGGGGCCTGATAATCGGACTGCTGCGCAAGATACCCCAGGAAGACCGGCTGACCCGGGAGGGCCACTGGCAGACCACCATCGGCGTTGGCCTGAAGGACAAGACCCTGGGCCTGATCGGCCTGGGCCACATCGGCGGCCTGATGGCGCGGGTAGGCAACGCCTTCCAGATGAATGTCATCGCCTGGAGCCAGAACCTCACCGCCGAGCGGGCCGCCGAGTGCGACGCCGTCCTGGTGGACAAGGATACCCTCCTTCGGGAGTCGGACATTGTCTCGGTACATCTGCGGCTGAGCGACCGCACCAGGGGATTGGTGGGAGCCCGGGAAATCGGGTTGATGAAACCCTCCTCATACCTGGTCAACATTTCCCGTGGCCCTATAGTTGACGAGGGTGCCCTGGTGGACGCCCTGCGCCGCAAGACCATCGCCGGGGCGGCCCTGGACACCTTCGACGTGGAGCCCCTGCCCGAGGACCATCCCTTCCTCACCCTGGACAATACCATCATCGCGCCCCACCTGGGCTACGTAACCGAGGAAGGGTACCGCGCCTTCTACGCCGGCGCTATCGAAGACATCCGCGCCTATGCCGCCGGCGAACCGGTAAGGGTGATAAACCCGGAGGTTCTGGAATCAGCTCAGCTGCGACGTAGCAATTAGGGGCCCTGTTCAAAATTTCCCTCTCTGGCTGACAGGGGTATGTTGTCCGATTTTCCAGATGAGAATTGCCGGATGCTTTGTCATCCTGAGCGCAGCGAAGGATCTAAAATCGCGGACGAGGACGACCTTGCTGTCCGGAAAATTGTCAATAGTGAGACATTATAGATTCTTCACTCCGTTCAGAATGACATATGAACGGGGCATTGACTTTGGCAAGTACATACCCCTGTTAGCCTCACTCTGGGGAATAGGGTTAGGGTGAGGGGGAACAGGAAGAATGGAAGGGGACTTGAGACAACCAGCAACGGTTTCGAGATAGTCTCAAAGGAAACAAGAAATGAAAGCAGTAAGAATTGAAGAATTCGGTGGCCTGGAAGTCCTGCAATGGAAGGATGTGCCGGAACCCACCATCCGGCCCGGCCAGGTTATAGTCAAGGTGGATTCCTCGGGCGTCAATTACGCTGACATCATGCGCCGCCAGGGCAATTACCCGGGCCCCGACCTGCCTTCCACCCTTGGCCTCGAAGCTGCGGGCACTATCGTAGAGATCGGGGATGGAGTGACGGGCCTCAGCGTTGGGCAGCGTGTGCTGGGCATGGGCCCCCAGGGCAACGCCGAGTTCGTGTCCATCAACGCCAATTTCGTTTTTCCCTATCCGGAGACCGTTGACCCCGTCCACGCCGGCGGAATGCCCATAGTGTTCCTGACCGCCTACCACCTGCTGAAGACCCGTGGCCAGGTCCAGCCCGGCGATACGGTGCTCATCCAGGCCGGCGCCTCCGGCGTGGGCACCGTGGCCATCCAATTGGCCAAGGCCTTCGGAGCACGGGTTATAACCACTGCCTCTTCCACGGAAAAACTGGACCTGACCCGCTCCCTCGGCGCCGACGAGACCATCAACTACGTGGCCCAGGACTTCGAGGAAGAGATAAGGCAGATGACCAACGGCAATGGAGTCGAACTTATCCTGGAATGTGTTGGCGGGCAGGTGCTCGAAAAGAGCGTCCGGTGCGTCGCATCCTATGGCAAGCTGATTTCCTACGGCAACGCCTCCGGCGCCCAAGCATCCCTGGCCGGCGCCGACATCTTTGCGGCCAACCGCACCGTGATCGGCTTCAGCATGGGGCGCTCCCCGGCCGGGCGCCTGGACCATCCGGCGGCCATGGCCGAACTATTCCCCATGCTGGCCGACGGCAGGTTGAGGCTGGTTGTGGACCGCGTGCTTCCCATGTCTGAGGTTGCCCAGGCCCACCAGCATCTGTCCAACCGGGGCACCCACGGCAAGGTCATTCTCACTCCCTGAAGCCCACGGAATTTCCTGGGGAGTGTGGTCAAATTGTGGGCAGGGTTTTCCAAGCACATCTTTCCGTCGTTCCCGCGAAGGCGGGATCCTCGCCCATTGGAGTCAAAACTACGGCTAATTTAAGGAACCTCTGAATAAGTCCCTTCCCCCTTGACGGGCTGACTGGGGTATGTATTGTGGGATTCCACATAAGCATGACCCGCTATATGTCATCCTGAGCGGAGCGAAGGATCTAAGGTCGCAAGCAGAGATGACCTCGCTATTCTGAAAGTAGTCGAAGGGCTGTCATTTTAGATTCTTCACTTCGTTCAGAATGACAAACTAACGGTGCGATGACTGTTCTAAATACATACCCTTGCCAGCCCTTGACGGGGGAAGGTTAGGCGGCCACGTCCGCCCTTGGCGGGATGGGGGTGATAGCTTGCCAAGGACCATTTCCCCTCACTCTAACCCTCTCCCACCAGGCGGAACGTCCGCCTATGGCGGGGGAGAGGGCACTTATTCAGACCTTCTTTAGGTTCTTCACTCCGTTCGGAATAACATACAAGCGGGACAAGGTCTCTGGCCTGTACATACCCCTGTTCGCCCCTCAAGGGGCAAGGGACTTATTCAGAGGATTCCTATCTCAATGATCTCAAAGAAGGAGCAGGAAGCATGAGCCAGGGAAGCATCTCTCGGCCGGGCGATGTTCTGGTGCTGGTTGGCACTCGTAAGGGAGCCTTCTTGCTTAATGGTGACGGTTCTCGGCGGAACTGGCGCCTGTCCGGCCCGTTCAACCCGGGTACCGACGTCTTTCACCTGGTTTACGATGCTCGCAGCGGGGGAACCATCTTCTCGGCCTCCAACAGCATGTGGTTTGGGCCCCAGGTCGAGTACAGCAGGGACCTGGGAAAGACCTGGGAACAGGCCGGGGGGCAGCCCCGCTTTACCGACAAGCCCGAGTATGCGGAACATGACGGCGCAACGGTCGGCCGCATCTGGCACGTTGAGCCGGGGCCGGAAAGCCAACCCTCAACCCTTTATGCCGGCGTTCAGCCGGCTGCCCTCTTCAAATCCACGGATTATGGAAAGACCTGGAGAGAAGTTGAAGGACTGGGAAAACTTCCCTCCCGAAACCAATGGATGCCGGGATTCGGGGGGCTATGCCTCCACAGCATCGCCCTGGACCGGCAGACTCCCGAGCGGATGTGGGTTGGCATTTCCGCCGCCGGGGTATTTTGCACCGAGGACGGGGGCGAGAACTGACATCCCGCCAACCGGGGAGTGCGGGCGGATTTCAACCCGGGCGACCCGTTGCCCGAGTGGGGGCAGTGTCCCCACAAGCTCCTGAGCCACCCCGCCCGCGCCGGTCTGCTGTACCAGCAGAACCATTGTGGAGTGTTCCGCACCGACAATTTCGGGCAGTCATGGCACGACATCACCGAGGGCCTGCCCTCCCGTTTCGGGTTCGTGGCCGGCATCCACCCGCGGGAACCCGGAACCATCTATGTTCTTCCCGAGGACGAGGTCCAAGGCACCGACGTAGGTGGCGGCATTCGCTACGTGTCGGGGGCCAGATTCCGTGTGTTTCGCAGCCGTGACGGCGGCCAGGAATGGGAGCCGCTGACCCGGGGCCTCCCCCAGGAAAACGCCTACCTTCACGTCCTGCGCGAGGGAATGGCAACGGATTCCCTCGAGCCTGTGGGAGTTTACGTCGGAACGGTCAACGGCCAGATCTTCTACAGTCGCGATGAGGGAGACAACTGGGAACTGATGGTGGAGAATCTCCCGCCCATCAATTCAGTGGAAGTGGCGGTGACAGTCTGACATCAATGGACTCCGCCCGTGGCCTGTGCTCTAACCCATGTTGACACAAAGTTGCATCCAATTTACTTGACAGGTCATTCTGAACGGATACCACGTCATTCTGAACGGAGTGAAGAATCTAAAATTCCAAAGGGCATGAACGGCGCTTATACCAAGGTTCTAGACCCTTCGACATGCTTCAGGGTGACACAGCATCGGGGTTAAGCGCAGCTTGTGCAGACGGGCTTAAGAGACGCCGGGGCACCCGTAATGGCTGCCCCGGTTTAATCTAGCGTTCCTCTCTCCGGCGGGCTAACGGGTTGTTGGAAACTATCTCAAGAGTCCCCTCTCCCTCTGGAAGAGGGTCAGGGTGAGGGAGAACCGGTTGCATGGAAACCCGTTGGGACGGCCAGCGCCGGCATTGGGATAGTTTCTTAGTCCTCGGTCAATGAATTCGCCTGCTCCTTCAATTCCGTGAGCAGCAGCCACATGCGGTGCCACACCAGGCGTCGCTCCTCGTTGGTCAACGACTCTCCCTTTTCCTCCCGGCAGGCCCTGATCGCCTTGCCGGCCAGGAAACCCCAGCTTCCGGGCTCGTCCTTCATCCACGCTAACACCCGGTCCTCATTGTCGCGAATTACAGTCAGCAGCAGGTGGTCCAGTATGTTCTGGAAGGCGCTCATCCACCGCCCACCGGACGGACAATTTCGAGACTGTCACCGTTCTTCAGCACAACCTGGGCAAAGGCCTCTTTCTTGATGACCTCCCCGTTGTACCCGACGGCGACAAACTTCAGGTCTAGTCCGAAGGCAATGAGGTAAGCCTCCAGGTTAGTGGATTCCTCCACCTCCCTGGTCTTGCCATTTACCATCAGGTTTATCATTTCTGCCATTTCTTCGCTCAGACTCCCAAGGGTAACCGAGAACGGACTCAGTGGTCCAACAAGTTTGCCTTGATGGGTTGGGTTTCAACCGTCGTTCCTGCGGAGGCGGGAACCTCGCACCAAGTAGACGGGGTTCCGGCCTTCCCAGAGGCGATGGGTTGGGTAGGTGTTTCCGCGCCCTTAATCTCGTTGTCTTTCCAGCCACCGGGGTGGCGTCTTAACCTCCGCCGTTTAGCCGGAGTTCAGGAAACTCCGCGCCACCATCATCGCTTCCTTCAGCCGCCTGGCCGCCTCGCCCGGCTTCGGGTCGGCCAAGATGCCGGTAATCACCGCGACGCCCACCGCCCCGGCCGCGATAACCGCCCCGCTATTCGACGGCGTGATGCCCCCGATTCCGATTATCGGCAGGGAGCAATCCCTGGCCATGTTACTGATAAGAGTCGGCCCCGCGGGCTCCTCTCCCGGGTGTGACCGGCTGGCAAACATGGTCCCGGCTACCAGGAAATCAGCGCCCTCGGAGGCCGCCTGGTTGGCACCGTCCACGGAGTGGACGGAACGCCCGATAATCATTTCCGGCCCCAGGATTTGCCGGGCCGCCGGCGCCGGAATGGCGTCCTCCCCAAGTTGAACTCCGTCGGCGGGCAGGGAGGCGGCCACGTCCACCCTTTCGTTGACCAGAAGCAACGCCCGCCCACCTGTTGCCTCCCGCAGCCGCTTTGCCATTTCCAGCAATTGAGCGCCGTGCAGGTCCTTCTCCCGCAGCTGCACCAGGTCCACGCCCCCTTGCACCGCTTCGGCCACACGGGCAACCATGGTCTTCTCGTCGCCCACGCTACGGTCGGTAACCAGGCACAGGCAGGGATTGGGCAGGCTTGGTTTCACTAGGCCTGGCTGCCGGCAGCTACCGGCTGGGGCACTTCATCGGTGGGGCTGCTGGCAGAGGCGTAGCTCCGGGTGGGTATCCTGCCGGCCAGGTAAGCCTTACGGCCCGCCTCCACACCCAGCTTGAATCCCTCGGCCATCTGCGAGGGATTGGCCGCCTGGGCGATGGCCGTGTTTACCAGCACCGCCGAAGCGCCCATCTCCAGGGCCTTGGACGCGTCCGAAGGTACGGCCAGACCGGCGTCCACCACCACGGGGACCTTGGCCTGCTCGATGATAATGCGGACCTCTTCCACCGTGTGAATTCCCTGTCCCGAGCCGATGGCCGAGCCCAGCGGCATAACCGTGGCGCAGCCCGCCTCTTCCAGGCGGTGGGCCAGCACCGGGTCGGCGTGTATGTAGGGCAGGACGATAAATCCCTCTTTAACCAGCTGCCGGGCCGCTTCCAGCGTACCCACCGGGTCCGGGAACAGGTACTTGGGATCGGGAATGACTTCCAGCTTTACGAAGTCGGTCTTGGCAACTTCCCGCCCCAGGCGGGCCACGAACATGGCCTCTTCGACGGTGGCGCAGCCGGCCGTGTTGGGCAGAATGTTGTACTTGGACCAGTCAATGTAGTCCAGAATCGTCTTTTCGGTGGGGTCGTCCAGGTTAAGCCGGCGGATAGCGACGGTGACCATCTCGGTACCGGACGCCGCGATGGCATCCACCATCTCCTCGTTGGTGCGGTAGCGGCCCGTGCCAACGATCAGCCGGGAACTGAAATGCTTGCCTCCGATTACCAGGTCATCCGACATCACTGATACTCCTTCCATATCGCAAAATAAAACAAAACCGCCGTAAGGCTTATCGGCGGTTGCTCTTTTCCAGCGTCTTATCCCTGCGCCGGCATTACCCGGATCAGGTACAGACGGTCGGTAGCGACTCCCGGCTACCCTCTCAGCCTGGCTTTCCCAAGCTCCCGCCAGAACAAATCCTATTTAGTTTGTCGGCTAAATTTAACACGCAAAAACCCGTTAGTCAAACAAATTTGTCAAACGTTTCTGTTCAGAGATGCCGGTAGCTGGTTGGAGAAAAA
>VXOH01000041.1:8491-20199 GCA_009840135.1 Chloroflexota bacterium
GGCGGAAACCTCGACACGGTCATGTCGTGGTGTGGGTAGGGGCGCATGGCCATGCGCCCCTACGGTGTTTTGGGGCATGCCACGATTGCGGGTACGCTGACTCACCAATTCTGAACAATTACAGTCAAACGGCCGGGTTCCCAATCGGGCGGGCTTGGGGGCGGAACAGGGCAGCCACAAGGGCTGTCCCTACGACTTCCGCCTCGAGACCACCCAAACCGAAACGCTACCGTGGTTTGCCCAGGTTTGGCAACCCCGCAGATGGAGAGTTAAGATACCCTCATGAACGCGGGTAGCAATACTTCCCAAGGCTCCGGTCCCGGCGGCCTCGTCATGGGCCGCCAGTCCCGCAGCCTCAGGCAAGCCCTTTGGGGCATTATCCGTGAAACGCAGCGCGCCGATGTGCTGGCTCCGGTCACGGTTGTGGCCCCCAACCGCTACTCCGGCCTGAATCTGCGCCAGGACCTGGGTCAAACGGGTTTCGTTAATGTCCGCTTTATCCAGCTTCCCGTGCTGTCGGAACTGCTTGGCGCCGCCTCCCTTTCCGCCGCCGGACGCAGGCCTTTGACCGCGGCGCTCGATAGCATCTTCCTCCGGCAGGCGCTGAGCCGGGCCACCGACGCATTGTCAGAGGTAAGCCGACTGCCCAGGACCCAGGCCAGCGTGAGGTCATCCTTTCGGGAACTTCGCCGGTTGGACGATGCTGCCCTGGCGGCTCTGGAAGGACGGGGCGGGGTCACTGGGGAAACGGTGCGCCTGTACCGTACGTATCGGGACAGTATTTCCGGTGACTGGTTTGACGCGGAAGACCTGACCGCAGCCGCAGCCAGCGCTGTGGAAGCCGGGGAAGCCCTTGCGCTGGCAGACCTGGGGCACATCGTTTTCTACCTTCCCGGGCGGGCCAGCCCCGCCGAAATTGAACTCATGCGGGCCCTGGCCCGACAAAAGGTATGCTCGGTTATTCTTGGCGCCACCGGCGATCCCCTCGCTGACGGCCCCGTCAAGGCGTTGGCCAATGCGCTGGAACCCCATACGGGGCCTCCAATGCTTTTGCAGTCACGGGAATCTGACTCGGAAGTCCTGTCCGGCGAAGCCGCCCTGCACGTGGACGCCAACACCCATGAGGAATTGAGAAGCGTCATACGGCAAATCCTGCAGGAATCCAGGGAAAAGGGCACACCATTTCACCGGATGGCCGTTCTTTACCGCATGGAGAACCCCTATGGCTCCCTGGTCAAGGACGAACTGGCCATGGCCGGCATTCCCCTGGCCGGCCCCTCCCGGTCCACGTTGGCAGAGTCCCCCGTGGGGAGCGCCCTGCTCGGCGCGCTGAACCTGCCGGCTAACGATTTCCGCCGGGATGAAGTTATGGCCTGGCTGACCGCTTGTCCTATCCATCTTGCCGTCGGGGAAAGGCAAGGGGAAGAGCCGGTGGACAGCCCCAGCCAGTGGGACGCCCTCAGCCGTAGGGCCGGCGTCGTAGGCGGCCTGGAGCAGTGGAGGACGCGCCTGGCCGCTTACTCGACGAGAATGGAGGATGAGGCCAGCGAAGGAGAGCGAAAAGGGGAAATTACCGAGGTAAGGGCCACGTATATGCTGGCGGAAGCCGAAGCCGCCACCCGGCTGCTGGCCTTCATGGAAAGGCTGGCCCAGGCCGTGACCCCGCCCCCTTCCGGAAGCAACTGGAGTGATTACTGCGCCTGGGCAAGGAGCGCGCTCATTTCCTATGTTTCCACGCTGGCTCCCGGTGACAGGCCGGAGGTCACGGAACGGCTGGAACGCCAGATGGAGAGCGTTGAGCGTGCCCTTGAGGAGCTCAAGTCCGCCGACAGCATCCGGCCGCCCACATCAGCGGACGAGTTCCTCCATGCGCTGACGGACGCCCTTCAGGCCCCCGCGGGACACTTGGGAGCAACCGGTAAGGGCGTCTTTGTATCAAGCTTCCGCACCGCCATCGGAATGGAGTTTGAGGCGGTCTGGCTGTTGGGAATGATTGAAGGCGGCACTCCTCCGGCCATCCGCCCCGACCCCCTGCTACCCGAGGGGTACGACCGTTCAACGCCGGTCTCTGACCGAGCTGAGAGGCAGGCGGCCGACGAACGCTATGCCTATCTTTCGGCCATTTCCTCCGCTCCCCGTCGCGTCCTCTCCTATCCTGTGGCCGATTCCTCTTCCCGGCGCGAGGCCCATCCTTCCCGCTGGCTGCTGGAACAGGCTTCGGCCCTCGCCGGACAACCCGTCCACAGCAGGACCCTGCCCACTTTCGCCAGCCAGCCCTGGCTGACCGTCAGCGAGTCCGGCAGACACGCCCTGGCAACCGCCACGGACGATTCCCTGGCCGACACCCTGGACTACAACTTGAGCCGCTTGCTTTCCTGGACCGCCCAGGGCGATAGGGCTGCCGAACATCCCCTGGCAGCGGCGGGTAGCCTGTTGCAAGCCAATCGAATGCGCCGCCAGCGAAACTCCGCTCTCCTGACCGAATACGACGGAAACCTGTCGAGCATAGCCGCCAACGCCCGGTTCGGACGCACCCTGACCGCCGCGCCAATTTCACCTACCCGGCTGGAAAGCTGGGCCGCCTGCCCCTTCAGGTATTTCCTCGGTTACGTGCTGAGGCTGGGAGCGCTGGAGAATCCCGAAGATACCGCCACCATCAGCCCGCTGGAAAGAGGCAGCCTGATTCACAGGATTCTTGAGAGGTTTATTTCGGAATCGTCCGGCGGCGTCGTAGCTTCCGACAGCATTGCGGCTTCCCAGGAAACCTTGGACCGGGAGGCTGCGGAGCGGCAAAGCCTTCTACAAATAGCCGAGGAAGAATTCAGAAGGGCCGAAGTCGCGGGCGTTACCGGCAAGCCATTGCTCTGGAAGATGGAAAAGCTGAACATCCGGGAGGACTTGCTGGGCTTCCTGCGGGAGGACCGGAACCTGCGCCGGCGCGAGGGCATCCTGCGCACGGAAGTAGAGGCCAGGTTTGGCTACGGAGGGGCCACGCCGGAAGTGCTGGACCAGGAGACTGAGCTCCGGTTCCGCGGCAGCATTGACCGGCTGGATGTAACCCGGGCGCCGGCCGGGGCGCTGGTAATTGACTACAAGACAGGCTCGTCCTTCCCTTACCGCGGGCTGGGAGACGACCCCATAGACGGGGGCAAGCATCTGCAATTGGGGGTTTATTCTGTGGCTGCCCGGCACCTGGCTCCCCAAACATCCCATGTAAAGGCGGCGTACTGGTTTGTAACCGAAAGAGGAAAGTTCGAACTGTTGCCGGAAAACTTCTTTGAAATTGACGTGGATGCCACGGGCCAACGATTCCGCGAAGGCGTTTCAACCATTGTCAGGGGAATTCAGGCCGGTGTTTTTCCTGCCAATCCTGGGCCGGTTGAGCGCTTCGGCCCGGCCAACTGCACCTATTGTGAATTCAACACCCTGTGCCCGTCCCGGCGGGTGGAGTCCTGGGAAACCAAGAGCCTGGACCCCGTGGTAGCGGGTTACCTGAGCCTGGCAGCAGCCCCATCATCCGACCCGGGGCAGGCGGAATAGCGCCATGCAGCAAAATCCGCAGGCCGCTCAACCCGCCGTATCCCGGAAACTGCCGGTTGACCACGAAGCCCGTACAACAATTCGGGACCGGTTGGACGATACCCTGTTCGTGGAAGCCAGCGCCGGCACCGGAAAGACGACCAGCCTCGTGGAACGGATGGTAAATCTGGTCGCCACCGGAAGGACCACCCTGGACCGCATTGCCGCCATAACCTTCACCGAGGCTGCTGCCGCCGAACTGCGGGACCGGGTACGGCAGCGCCTGGAAGAAGCCGCCGCCGACCCGGCTATTTCGGCCCAGGCCAGGAATCTCTGCCGCCAGGGCGTTGCCGACCTGGACCAGGCCACCGTCTGTACCCTGCACGCCTTCGCGGCGCACCTCCTCCACGAACGCCCGTTGGAAGCTGGCCTCCCTCCCGGATTCGACACATCCGACGAGATCGTTGCCGGCCTCAAGTTTGCCGAGGAGTGGGAAGTCTGGCTTGACCAGGCTACGTCAGGGGACTCGCCCCTTGACCCGTATCTTTCCCTGGCTTTGGCCCTGGGTGTCCGGTTGGACCAGCTTCGACAACTGGCCCTGAGTTTCCACCACAACTATGCGGACCTCATTTATGCGGGCCATATGGGAGCAACCTTTGAAATAGCTGAGGCGCCCCCCGCCAGGGACATGCAATCCCTGGCCGAGGGTTGGGCCGAAATGGAACGTCTCTCCCGGTTTTCCAGGGAAGGCCCGGGAGATCCGCTCTACGACCACGTTCTCACCCTGGGAGACCCCTTGAACTCCCTGGCTTCGGAGCGGCCGGGTTCCTTCGAGTACTTCCGAAAGCTGAATCGGCTCCCTCGCATTACCACCAACCGGGGCAATGTTAAGAACTGGGAGACGGATCCCCAATCCGGTTCAAATGCATGCACCGCATTAAAGGGCTTGCTCAAAGATTTGGGAGAGTCCTTTACCGCGGAACTGGGGGAAGCAAAAAGCTACGCGGTTTCCAGAATCCTGGTGTCGCTCCAGGAGTTTGTCCTGGATTACGCCCAGCGCAGAAAGGGAGAAGGGCGGGCCGAATTTCACGACCTGCTGGTCTGGGCCCGGGACTTGCTTCGCAAACGGCTGGACGTCAGGGACTACTTTCGAGAGAAATTCACCCACCTGCTGATCGACGAGTCCCAGGACACGGACCCCATCCAGGCGGAGATTGCCATGTTCCTGGCCGAAGCCGTTCCCCCTGGCGGGTCGGGCGAGCAGCGGGCCGACGACTGGCGGGATGTTATACCCGAGAAAGGGAAGCTCTTTGTCGTCGGAGACCCCAAACAGTCCATTTATCGTTTCCGCCGAGCCGACGTGGAGCAGATGGAGCAGCTCCGAAATCAAATGGAAAGGGCCGAAGGCCAGACCGTCCAGTTGGTCCAGAACTTTCGGTCCCAGCAACCCATCATTGACTGGGTAAACCGGCTGTTTCTCCCCTGGATGGAGGAGGGCGGCGACGACGGCGAGAGTGTCCAGACTCCGTATGAAACCATGCAACCCTGGTGGACCGATAGCCCCGCAGAAACCAAAGAGGTTCTTGGCCCCAGCGTATGGTCCCTCGCCGACGAGGAGAACGACACCCCCATCGGGGATATTCGGCTGCGGGAAGCGGCTGACATCGCCACGCTGCTTCAGCAAATCGTGACGCAACGCTGGCTGAAGCTGGATCCGGAAGGTGACGATTCAGGGACAAGGGAGGGGCTAAAGCCAGTCAGCTATTCCGACATTTGCATCCTCATTCGCAACCGCACCGGGTTGCCCACCCTGGAACGCGCCCTGGAAGCAACGGATATCCCCTTCCGGCTGGAAAGCGCCTCGCTGGTCTTTGAGACGCAGGAGATCCGCGACCTCCTTAATTGCCTGAAGGCCATCGACAATCCGGCAGACAGCGTGGCCATTGTTGCCGCTCTCCGGTCCCCGGCCTTCGGTTGCAGCGACGTTGACCTACTCCTCTATTACGAAGGAGGGGGAAGGTTTGACTACCTCGCCCCTTCCCACGGAGCCTCCACGGTTTCCGGCCAGCAACCGGTAGAGGAATCGGTGCAGGAACCGGAGTCTGAACCGGTAGAGGAAGCGCTGTCGGTCCTGAGAAACTTTCACCATGCCAGGCTGTGGGAAACTCCCGGTACGCTGGTTGAAAGGTTCATCCGGGACCGGCAACTGCTGGAGGGGGCTGCCGGACACCCCAGGATGAGGGAGCAGTGGAGACGCTACAGATTCATGGTGGAACGGGCCTGGCAGTTTGCCGCCGCCTCCGGAAGCGGAAGTTCCCTGAGAGCCTTCATTGACTGGATTGATGACCAGATCAGTGAACGGGCCCAGGTTACGGAGGCTCCCGTCCCCGAAACCGACGAGGATGCGGTCAGGATTATGACCATGCATTCCTCCAAGGGCCTTGAATTCCCCGTAGTCATCCTTACCGGCATAAACTCGTCCCCCAGCTACAGCCCCGATCCGGTACTTTTCGACCGCCAGGCTGGTACGCTGGCTGTTCGCCTGGGGTCCGGGGACAACCGCTTTGAGACCGGGGCTTATGCCCGGTTGGGCGAGCGGGAGAGACTGATGGCCGCCGCGGAACTCGTCCGCCTGTTGTATGTTTCCACCACCCGGGCCAGAGACCACCTCGTGCTGAGCCTGCGCCGCCCGGCCCGCTCCAGGGGCGCCGAATCTCCCGCGTCGGCCATATCCAGGCACCTGGCCAGCTATCCGGGCCTTTGGCGACCAATCCAATTGGAACCCCCGGCGGCGAGTGCGGCGCGGCCTGCCGGCCCGGTGGAGCGCCAGCTTCAGGACTTGGCGCTGTCCGACCATTCGCCGGAAGCCAGGAAAGCCTGGGAGCGAGAGCGGGAGCTTCTTCTCCAGCAACTGTCCAGACCGGCCTTCGTATCCGCCACTGCCCTTGGTCACGCTGGGGCCGACCAGGAGGACAAGCAGGAGCAGGACACAATCACCACCACCGAACCCTGGCGCCGGGGCCGGGCCGGCACCTCTGTGGGTCGCGCCGTCCATGCCGTTCTGCAAACAATAGACCTGGCAACCGGAGCCGGCCTGGCGGACCGCTCCCGCTCCCAGGCCACTGCGGAAGGAATCTCTGGTCGTGAGGGTGAGATTGTCACTCTGGTCGAGGCAGCGCTAAACAGCCGTACCGTAAGCCGAGCGGTGGCCTCGGACCGGTTGTGGCGCGAAGTTCCCGTCGCCGTCCCCATGGAAAATGGCTTTCTGCACGGCTTCATTGACCTTCTTTTCGACGAGGGAGACGGTTTGGTTGTAGTGGACTACAAGACTGACTCTCTTCGAGCCGATGAGTTGGATAGCGCCATCGAACGCTATCGCTTGCAGGGCGGCGCTTATGCCCACGCCGTCTCAGAAGTCACCGGCAAACCGGTAAAGGAAATGGTGTTCCTCTATCTCAAGTCTAACCTGGAGGAACCCCTGGAAAACCTGGAACAAGCGATGAGCGAAGCCCGAACCCGGGCGCAGGAGATTCTTCAGGGGGTAGAACCTTAGCGGGTAAGGCCTTGGGGACGGGAGCCTGGTAGTTTGTCACCGTCGTAATGGTGGATCGGGGTTTAGCCGTCGTTCCCGCACAGTCGGGAACCTCGAACCTGGGCAACTCGTGCAAATGGAAGGGGGCCACAAATGGGAATATTGAGCGCAGACATGAAGCGAGTGGTACGGCAGCAGCGTTTGGGATTCGTGGCTACAGTCTGCCCCGACGGCACACCTAACCTGTCACCCAAGGGGACGGCAGCCGTTTGGGACGACAACCACCTGGTGTTCGCCGACCTGGCCTCACCGGTCACCATGGCAAACCTGCGGAGTAACCCAGCGCTGGAAGTCAACATCGTGGACGTATTTTCCCGGAAAGGCTACAGGTTCAAGGGTACCGCCCGCATTATTGAGCAAGAGCAGGAAAGCGGACTCTTCGAGGAAATCATGGACGCTTTCGAGAGTGGCTCTCGCGGCGTCCACCAGGTAAGGCTGCCAGCCCGCGCTTATGTCCTGGTCAAGGTTGACCGCGCCCTGCCGCTGGTGTCGCCCGGCTATGTACCCGGGAAAACTGAACGAGAGACTCGCGAAGAATGGGCCCGGCATTGGGAGTTGGTACAGCAGGACTGCCTTGAGCTCCTGGATTCCGAAAGCCACTCCTGACCCAGAACCAGCGCCACAGAACCTGAAACCGGGCCGAAACTTCAATAAACAAGGGGCAGGCCAATGGCCTGCCCCTCGGCGTTTCTCGGAATCGGCTTCCCTGGCCCTAACCTCGCTGTTCTATGGGCACGTACTCCAGGTCCATGTCCCCCGTGTACTCCAGCAGAGGTCGAATCAGGATGTTGTCGTCGAACTGCTCGACGCACTGGAGGGTCCAGCCGGGGATGCGCCCCAGGGCAAAAATGGAGATGAACAGGTCATCGGTGATGCCCAGCAGGTAGTAGATGCACCCGGCGAAGAAGTCCACATTTACGTGAATCCCCCGGGACCGGTACGGCACCATGGCTTCCTCTTCAACGTAGGTCAGGATCTGGAACCAATGGGGCTGGCCCATCTTCTCACTCAGTTCCCTGGCCCGGTCCCTCAGGTGGCGGGCTCGCGGGTCCTCCGCCCGGTAAACGCGATGACCGAATCCCATTATCCGGCCGCCACTCTCCAGCCTGTTCCGGCAATACTCCTCGGCGTTTTCCGGCTGCCCGATTTCCAGGGACATTTTCATCACTTCTTCCGCCGCGCCGCCGTGGGCGGGACCCTTCAGGGTGCCCACACCGGTCACCACCGCGGAGTGAAGGTCGGAAATGGTCGAGGCCGTTACCCGGGCGGCAAAAGCCGACGCATTGGCGCCGTGTTCGGCATGGAGAATGAAGTCAACGTCCAGCAGCCGGGTAGTTTCCTCGTCGGGAAGCTGGTCAAACAGCATGTAGAGGAAATTTCCGGCGTGGTTGAGGTCCGGATTGGGAGCCACCGGCTCCAGTCCCTGCCTCAGTCGGTGGTGAGCCGCCACGATGGTGGGGCCCATCGCGGTCAGCCGGATTCCCTTGCGGATGGTGGCTTCTACGGAATTGTCGTTTACGTCGGGGTCAAAGGCGGAAAGGGCGGACAACCCCGTGCGCAGGGCGTCCATCGGATGGCTGTTCTTTACCAGGTCAAGGACCTGAATCACCTCGTCCGGAATTCGGCGGTTGGCCCGCAGTGTGCCGTCAAACTCGGCCAACTGCTGCTGGTTGGGCATCTCCCCGTAGAGAAGGAGGAAAATTACTTCTTCAAAGGTTGATTTTTCTGCCAGATCATGGATGTTATAGCCCCGGTAAAGGAGCTTTCCCACCTCGCCGTCAATGAAGCTCGACTTGGTGGTGTCCAGGTAAACGTCCTTAAGACCTTTCATTATCTCCGGGGCCATTAACCGTCCTCCTCCCGAGTGCTGAGCCCCTCCATCGCCAGGAACTCCCAGCTACTCGGACGAACTTTTCAGATACAAAATGGTTCGAAATTCGTAGCGGGATTTTAGCATTGGCCTTCAATATGCGTCAAGCTGGAATGCCCCCGTCGCCCTTCCCGCCAGTGCCGTGAAAGCCGATTAACCGGGGCCTCGCCTGGCCGTCTGGGCCGTCGGACAATCGTCAATCCGGCGCCAATCCGGCGGCGCCCGCAGTCAAACCCGTGAGCCCCCAGGGTATAACCCCAGGCAGGAAAAAAGTTGCCCTGTGGATAGCTGGGATTGAAATGACGGGAATCCGCCCCAAACGGCAAAGCAATCGCGTTTTAGCTGATCGTCATGCTGAGCGAAGCCGAAGCATCTAAAATCTGTCCCTGGAACCAACTTTACCCCCCCGCAACCGGGCTGAGGACCGGCCTGAAGAGAAGAACCCTGGGCCCTTCGGCATGCTCTGGCGACCGCGTCCGCCCTGAGCGTGGCGTCATTACCCTTGCCAATCGAATTTGTGCCCCCTATAGCCTGACTCCACCACGCGAGTGCCCTGCTCCAAACAGTCCCTTCCTTGACACTCCCGGCCTTTTGTAACAGAATGCACGCAATTTCCCGCCCCGAAACTACGGTAACTCTTGCCGTAACCGACAGCCTGATTACCCATCCTGCAAAGCAAGCCTGGTAACCTGCTGTTCGAAAGTTGCATCCGCCATCCGGTTTGCCAGTCCAGTAAGCGAAGAGGGAGTTTGCTCATGACCACCGCAGAAAGTTCCAATCGCACAAGCATCAGCGTTCTGGGATCCCAGGTCGAAATGTTCTCCGGCGGCAGCGGCCCACCCCTTCTATTCCTCCACGGCGCCGGCGGCAACGCCGGCTGGCAGCCTTACCACGAGGAGCTGGCCAGGTCCTACACCGTTTACGTTCCGTCCCAGGCCGGTTTCAACGGCACCGAACGCCCCGATTGGGTGTACACCATCACCGACCTGTGCCATTTCAACTACTCAATGGTAGAGGCCCTTGGCCTGAAGGACTACGTGCTCATGGGTTCGTCCATGGGCGGCTGGGTTGCCGCGGAGATGGCCGCCATGTCCCGCGCCGACATCAAGGCCCTCATTCTGGTGGGAGCCGCCGGAATCAAACCGGAAAACAGCCAAATCGCCGAGATATTCATGGTCTCCGCCCAGACCCGCATGAACCAGCGGTTTCACGACATTTCCCAGGTGCCCAACGCCGAAGACTACCAGCGGGACCCCACGCCGGAAGAGCAACTGGTGGCCCATTCCAACCAGGAAATGGCCTCCCGCCTCTGCTGGCGGCCCTACCTGCACAACCCCAGCCTCCCCCACTACCTGGGGCGGGTTGACACCCCGACTCTCGTGGTCTGGGGCCGCCAGGACGCCATAATCCCCGTGGAATGCGGCGAGTTATTTGAAAAGGCCATGCCCAACGCCCAGCTGCATGTCATAGACAACTGCGGCCACTCCCCCGCCCTGGAAAAACCGGTCGAGTTCCTGGCGGCGGTAGGCGAGTTCCTGGCAGGAGTCTAAACCGAAGCCAAAGTGGAATGCTCAATCCCCTCTCCTTGAGGGAGAGGGTTAGGGTGAGGGCGTTCCCGGCTTGTCTTTGCTGCATTGGCAGAGGGACCTCCGCGTACCTATACCGACTGATTCGCGCAACAATGCAAGTCCTACCTTGCCTTTAGTTTAGGGCCAGCCGATTACCCATGGTTCCGGCCCCCGAGACCGAATCCAAAGAGGTGAACTGGCAAGACAGCCCGGCGGTGGAAAGTGTACCTGGCAAGGTGAGCGGCAACTGGGTGTTCACCGGCAGTCGTTTGCCGGTCTACGCCCTTTTCGAGAACCTGGCCGGGGGAGCCACCATCTATGACTTTGTCGAATGGTTTGAAGGTGCAGACGAATCCGAGGTGAAGGCAGTACTGGAGCAGGTCGCCCAGGATCTCCGCGCCAAGTTAAACCATGAGACTGTCGTTTGACAACGGTACACCCCGTCCATTACGGCATCGCCTCTCCGGACACCATGTCGAGACAAGAGCCACAACCCATTTCATAACTTTTAACTACCAACTAATAACTACCAACTACCACCCCCCTGACACCACCCCCTTTACACTCCGCATAACCCATCCCTACCATAACTATTACTAAACAACTTCGTGGCCCTTCGTGCCCCTTCGTGGATAAACGAAAAAGGAGTTAACCCCTTTGACCCTCTCCCAGATTCGCAACCAGGTCCACTCCCTCCAGCGCCAGTTCGCCAAGGATCTCGCCGTCTTTCGCCTCCGCCAGTTGGCCGAGGAAATCGCCGACGACTGGGAAACCTCAATGGCCGAAAAGGAAGAACTGCCCCAGCCCCACCAGGTCGTCCAGCGCGTCGCCGCCCAGGGACATATCCTCAAGACTTACATGAACCTGAACCTGTACGTCCGGCGTTGCCTTGACCAGGGCAAATGCCTCATTCCCCAGCAAATGGTCCTGGCCCTCCTGCCCTGGGCCCGGAATCGCCGCTACGACGACATCCTCTACGGCGAAATCCCCACTCCCACTGCGTAGGGAAAAACCCGTCGTTCCTGCGAAGGCAGGAACCTCGCCAATAACAAACCACCCCCTACCCGTAGGGGCAGACCTATGTGTCTGCCCTGGTAGGGGCGCATGGCCATGCGCCCTGTCCCCGAAGGTTAGGGCCCGCAAACAAAATGTCCGAAAA
>VXOH01000152.1:0-16031 GCA_009840135.1 Chloroflexota bacterium
ACCGGGCTGACCGGTTTGGCCTGGCCCAGCTGAACCAGCTGCGGGGAAGGGTGGGTCGGGGAGAGCACCGGGCCTACGCGTACTTGCTGCTGCCGCGAGGCCAACGCGTAACCGAGGCGGCGGAGCAACGAATCCAGGCTATCCTGGAAGCCTCCGACCTGGGATCCGGGTTTCGTATTGCCATGCGAGACCTGGAAATCCGAGGAGCAGGCAACCTGCTGGGAGCGGCCCAGAGCGGCCAAATCCACGCCGTGGGGCTTGAGCTTTACGGCCAATTGCTCGAGGAGGCGGTGGCAGAACTGAAAGCGGGTGAAGAATCGGGCGCCGAAGCGACGACCGGTCCGGGTCCGGTTGAGCTTCCCCGCATAGAACTGCCGGTTGCCGCCAATATTCCGGAATCCTATGTCCCCCATACACCCACTCGCCTGGCCCTTTACCAGCGACTGGCCAGGGCTCGCAATAGAAGTGAGGCGCCGGCGTTCCGTGAGGAGATGAGGGACCGGTTTGGCCCCCTGCCGGAACCGGTGGAGAACCTGCTGATGCTGGTGGAGCTTCGGGCGCTGGCCATGGCTGCCGGGGTGGAAGCGGTACTGCGGTCTTCAGGGGGCATCACCCTGGAGTTGAAACAGGATGTGGGCAGCGCGAAGGTACCCCTGCAAAGGGCGCTGGGCTCGGGGGCAGCGGTAGGCAACCGGCAAATTCGGCTGTCCAGCCGGTCCCTGGGTGACCAGTGGCTCAGGCGACTGACTCAAACCCTGGAACGGTTGACCATATTCCAGGAACGAATCAAGACGCTGGTGGGGGACCCGACATGAACCCGTGGGGTCCGCTCTTCACTTCCAGCCTTACCGGGCAAACCACGCCTCCATGTGTTTCGTAAGAACATTTGACGTTAAGCATATATCCAGTCGTGGAGAACGATGGCCAGTATAGAGACTTACCGCTCCCAGATTGACTGTGCTAGGAAGGAAACTCCCGAGGTCCCTGCAGGACAGCGTGGCTTGCCGAGATTTGCCCGGTTTTTCGTGGTGGTTGCGGGCGCTTTGGTTATGCTGGCGGCCGGGTGCGTGGGTCAGGCCGCGGAGCCCGTGGGAGAAGGCGCAGAAGAGCCCAGGGAAGAAGTGGCGGATTTCCAGATCAGCCTTTACCAGGGGCAGGAGGAGTTTGGCGTCGAGAATCTCGCTCTTTCAGACCTGCGAGGCAAGCCGGTTGTGCTCAACTACTGGGCGGGCCTATGTCCGCCGTGCCGGGCGGAGATGCCCGAGTTCCAGGAGTTTCGGGATGATTTCGAGGGGAGGGTGACCCTGGTGGGCGTTGACATGGGCCAGTTTCTCCTGCTGGGATCCCGGGAGGATGCCCGCAAACTACTGGCCGAACTGGGCGTCACTTATGCCGCCGGGTTCACCGATGACCCCCATGTCGTTGAGGCCCACCGGGTATTGGGTCTGCCCACGACAATTTTCGTAACCGCCGACGGCCATCTATACAAGAAGTGGGATGGCGTCCTCAACCTTGAGAAGCTCACGGAGATTGCCGACGAAATGCTGGCCGAACAGGCGGGCTGATGCTGGCCTTGCTGCGAGCGTAAACCCGAGACCGGTTTTGCAGCTGTAACAATTCAGAATTGCGGGCAATTTCCTGCCTCTACACCCGTTATGCCTCCGACATCGTAGGGGCGAATGGCCATTCGCCCCTACCCGCCCAACAATCTGCCCAAGTTCGAGGTTCCTGCCTTCGCAGGAACGACGGTATTGCCCAAAGTTAGAATGCGTTTGCCTTGGTCTTACCGGTTTTTTTCTGTTTGCGTCGGAGCGAGTGTAGTATAATGGTTGCCGTTCTCCCTCACCTTGCGGTGTGGACGCGGCAAGTACGCCCGGTCCATCGGGGACCGGTTTGGAGCAGCAACGGGCGAAATTTCGGGGTGTAGCGCAGTGGCTAGCGCGCTTCGTTCGGGACGAAGAGGTCGGAGGTTCGAATCCTCTCACCCCGACCAACTCGCCAACCAGTCATTCTCTTTCTGTCCTCTTTTCCGTCTTATGAACCCGCGTCTTTCCCTCCAGGTCGGGAATGGCATTCCTGGCCCTTGTCCCCTCCCTTGGTAAAATTTCCTGCTGCAGTGTGGCGGGATAAACTATAGACTGTTCACGTCGCGCATAATTCTCTCCGGAACAGCCGATTTTCCGGTCGGTGGCGTATCGCAGGTGAGCTTTGGATGACATTCCCCTGATTCTGCGAATTTCCGATTCTTACACCAGGCGTACAGCTACGATAAGGCTGGAGGCATCGGACCAGCACGCTACCCTGGATGACACTCTTGAGAAGTACCTACGCAACTCCTCTGAAGGACGGCTTCTGGAGTCAGGGTCAATAACGAGCGAATCCCTTCGCTCCCTTGCCGAATTGAGGGACCTGGTCTATTCCTGCGATGACGAGGGGGCGCTGACCGGGATTTACGCGGGCATTGAATTCAGGCGGCCAGATAACCTGCTGGACAGGGGTGAGCCGCTGCCGTTTCAGGAAAGCAGAGTGGGAGAAAGGATTGTCAACCTGTCGGAGCTTACCGTGGACCGAACCAACGCCGGGTACGACCGCAACTGGAAGGGGTTTCACCGGCGCAGATGGAATAATGACCTTGGGTTTTACTCCCGTTTCGTCGAAGAAACCCTGGAAGCGGCCCTGGGGCCGGAGGATTCCGGACGGGCGCTTGCGCTGGGTTCGTTTCACGACCGGGCGTTATTTCTGAAGGCTCTGGCCAAGCGAATCTGGGATGCTCCGTTCGAGAATTACTCCCGATTTTCGGGCCGGAAGCTCATGTTCAAGACGGGTGATGAGACCGTCCGAAATATAGTTAATGGCGCGGGAGGCATCTGCACCGAGAAGGTCCAGGCGCTGAAGTTTCTCACCGACCACTACGGCTTCGAGTCGGAATACCTCATCGGCGGTGACGGCGCCCGCCCCCCGGTCCCGCTTTCCCGACTGCGGGAAATGCTACAAACCTTCGACTTCCGGTTTGCCCGGCGTTACATGCGCTATTGGCAACACGCGGCGCTCATTTACTTTTTGGATGGCCAAACGCTGCTGGTGGATGCCACCAACGGCAATATCCCATTCCTTTTCCTGCAGGGCAGGGAGGCCGAGGCGCTGCTGAGGGACAAGGAAAAGGAGCACGTCAGAGTGAGTATGGTCGAGGTGGAAGAGGAATATTTCTACCATCGGGTGCCGCAAGACATTCCACAGAACCTTTTTTTCGCCATGGAGGGATGGATAACCGACGCCGACCTGGTCCAGGTGTTTGAGAATGAACTGGGGCTGTTTCTTTCCAGCGATTTCTATGTCATGCCGGTCCCTTACCGCAGCGAGACGGAATTTGAAAGGGCAGCCAGCCAATACCGGACCATTGCCAGAAGAGCCGGCTTTGATTGCCAAGTCAGCAGGGAATGGACCTTGTGTTCCGGGCTGGGTCGGCAGTTTGCCAGCCAGAAACCGCAGGCGGCGGAGGGTATTCTTGCTTCCAGGGACCACTTGCTGCTCAGGTATAATGAGTGGGACGTGCCGGGGCACGATGCAGGACTGGCCCTGATGCGTTTGTCCGCGTAATTTTCCCAAAGCAGGGGCTTGTTAACAGCATGGCAGCTTCCATATCGAAAATTGCAGCCGATATTGGCTCGCCGGAAGGGAGGGCGAGAAGCCGCCGGAGTAAATCGGTATTGACGCGCCTGTTCGACTTTGCCGCTGCGTGGCGTTCAAGGCCGATGCGGCCTCGCCAGAGCAAGGAAGCAACCCAGGTCCGGCATATCAGAAGGGCCCACCATGAAATGGGCCTGTCTGAGTGGTCGGACCGGGAGTTGCGCGATTCATTCCAGTCCATGCGCCGGATTGCTATCCCCGACACCAGGCCGGCATTCCGCGAGGAGGAACTGATTCCTGTCTTTGCCATCGTGGCTGAAGCCGTGCGCCGAAGGTTGGGAGCCTGGCAGGTTTTTTCCGACCTGGAAGCGGGAGTTGTGGCAGGACCGGATTCCAGATGGGCAAGGGAGCTACCTTCTGCGGTAGTGGAAGGGGTAAAGTTGGTCAGGAGTGCGGGAAGGGGCCGCTTCGGTTCGGACGCGCTTCTTCCCTCGGAGTTTTACCAGAGCCTCCGAAAAGCGGAGACTTCCAACCGGTACACATTCCTTCCCACGGACGAACAGTTGCTGGCGGGTCTCCACCTGGTCAAGGGGAGGATTGTGGAAATGCAGGCGGGGGAAGGGAAGACTACAGCCATCGCCTTCGCCGCAGCCGCCCATGCCGTATCGGGCCGCTCGGTCCACATCCTGACGGGCAATGATTACCTGGCCGAACGCGACTGCCGGCTCATGGCGCCGGTGTTCCGGTCCCTGGGCCTGTCCGCGGGCGTCATTCTGGAATCCCTGGAACTCGACGAGCGACGGGCCGCCTACCAGTGCGACATCGTTTACGGCACCCTGCGAGAGTTCGGCTTCGACTTTCTGCGAGACAACGTGGCTTCTGCGCTGGACGAGCAGGTGCAGCCGTCCCTGGATGTTGCCATATTGGACGAGGCGGACCAGGCTCTGGTAGATGAGGCTTCTATTCCCTTGATAATTTCGGGGGAACCATCGGTTGGCTTCATTCCCGTGGCAAGAGTTGACCGGTCGGTCAGGGAAATGATTGCCCTGCAGGAAGCTGAGGGCCAGAGCTGGGTAAACACACTCACGGCTCTGAGCCCCAATGACCGGGAATACGGGACCAGGCTCTGCCAGGCCATGATGGCCATGCCGTCCAGCAGGGTATTGCTTAACCTTTCTCTCAAGCATCCCCGGGCGTACAGGCGGGGGACGGACGAAATATTTCTTGACAGCCCGAACTTCCCTGGAGAGGAATGGGTTGAGGACCTCTACTTCTTTGTTGACCTGGAAAAGCGATTTGTAACCCTCACGCAAAGGGGTCTGGATTTCCTTGAGGCAAGGTTCGGAAGCCTGGGCGGCAATTGCGCGGGGCTGGATGCCCAAAACAGCAGTTCCGGCCGACTTTCGAGAAGCGACATGCGCAAGCTGGCGCTGGCCAATCAAATTTACCAGAGTCTGCGGGCGCACCTTTTGCTGGAAAATGGACTGGACTACGTCGTTGACGGGGATTCGATCATTCTCCTGGACCGGTACACAGGAAGGATTCGACCGGAGAGTACCTACCGCTACGGTTTGCAGTCGGCCCTGGAAGCAAAGGAGGACGTGCCGGTTCAACCTGACCGGGAGAGCCTGGCCCAGATTTCGGCCCAGGGTCTTGCCCGAAGGTACCGATTCCTTTCGGGGATAACCGGAACCGCAGAGCCCGCCGCCCAGGAATTTGAACGGCGTTTTGGCCTCAAGACGGTTGTCGTTCCGACTTCCCAGCCGATGCAACGGGTTGATCTACCTGGCCGTATTTACGAGAGCAATGATGTCCTGCTGGATGCAGTTGTGGCCGAGGTGGCTCGTTGCCAGGACCTCGGCCAACCGGTCCTGATTGGGGTGAGGTCGGTTGAACAGTCCGAAGTCATCAGTCAACGGCTAGCGGAAGAGGGCGTTGTCCACCGGGTCTTGAATGCACTACGGAGCGAGTGGGAAGAGGATATTGTCCGGGCCGCCGGCAACGCAGGGGCGGTGACCGTGGCAACCAACATGGCCGGTCGCGGAACGGACATAATTCTATCCCCGGAACTGTCTTCCCAAATAACCGGGCGCTGCGTTCAAGTTATCCGGGAACGACTGATGGCGGGCAAGTCCCGGGTGGCAGTAAGAGTCCATACTGGCGGGGAGGCTGACCTGCTGGAAGGCGCCCTGGCCAACTGCGGTGACCTCACCACGAATCGGATTGACGATCATGGAACGATTACTTTCGATGTAGCGCAAGCCGATCCGGGAACAGGTTCTTCGTTGGCAGGAGACTTTTCCGACTGCCTGACGGTGGGCCTGGGTCTCCAAGTAATCAGCACCCAGTTCAACCGGCATCCAAGGGTGGCGATGCAGCAGAGGGGGAGGAGCGGTCGCCAGGGTGGGTTCGGTTCCAGCAGAATGCTGCTTTCCCTCGAAGACCAGCAACTCCTTGCTCCCGGGACGGATATCCGCCGCTTGAAGGATTGCGCGACTCGCGACCCGGCCAATTATCCATGCTGGCAGGGACCGGCCGTGGAGAAATACCTGCGAGAGCAGGAATACCGGGCGGAAATCGAGGCTGAAGCAGGCCGGGGCTTGGCCAACGATTTTGCCGCCGTATCCGACCTGCACACAGCGGCCTACTACAAGCTAAGGCGGGAAGGCCTGGGAGCCGAGAGTCACCCAGACGAGTTGCCCGCGATGGCCTTTGAAGCAGCAGAGGAGCTGGTAGCCGCCCACTTTCCCGGGATGGATACGTCCAACTACCCGGCCAGGTTTGCCGCCCTCTGGGAGGCGGCCACGAGACAGTTGGCTATTGACGTATCGGACTTCTACGGAGCTTCACTGTTCCGGCTGCCCGACTTGATGGCAGACAGAATCGGCCAGCGATTGCAAGTTATTCAGGGTCGCATGGGTAGCGAGGACTTCAGCGAAGTGGCCCGTCGCCTTTTACTTGAATGCGGCGACGAGGCGTGGAGATTTCATCAGGCTC
Organism: Chloroflexota bacterium; assembly: GCA_009840135.1. Taxonomy (GTDB): domain Bacteria; phylum Chloroflexota; class Dehalococcoidia; order Lucifugimonadales; family UBA3495; genus Bin22. The sequence continues at coordinate 6,625 of VXOH01000152.1, forward strand.
ACCTGCACGAAACGATCCAGGCTTCACAGACAAGTTTCTATGGACACAAGGCCGCCGTGGCAGATTACATTTTGCTGGCCGGCGACCTTTGGGAAGAGTTTCGGGCCTCCTGCAGGAAGGCTTTTCTTGTCCGCCTTCTGAACCTCTCCGACCAGTGGCGGTTGGAAGAAACAAGGGAATCCTGCCGTGAACCGGTTGAGGAAGAATTATTGAGGCTCATCGCTTAATTGAAAACAGCAATCAGTAACGTAGGGCAGGGACACAATCCCACGGGAGTCGCTGCAGCGTAACAACGCTGTGGCAGCGTTACTTTGGCCTTGTCCAAGCTTGGCCTGAATCCGGTGGACATGGGAGATAACATGGCACGACGAATGAGAAGAATCAGCACCGCAGCATTTGCCGGATCCATGGTGGCGGCGGCCCCGTTGATGGCCGCCTGCAGCAGCGGGCCTTCATACGATACGTGGGCGGCGACCGACGGCGCCGCGGGGCGGATCAACCTGGACGATGTGCAGAGCGCTTTCAAGAGCGCGAAAAGCGCCACCGATTTTGAGACCAGGGTCAATGAGATTTACGAGGGAGACGGGATCATACTCATTCGTGCCCAACAGGACGGCGACAGGCTTACCCTGGAAGGATGGGAGGACCTGAACTCCAGCAACGAGATTGAGGACGGCCGGGACGACCTGCTTTTCACCATAGTCAAGCAGGACGACCAGCATGAGATGCAGGGATACCATGCCAACAGCTATTATCACAGCCGGTTCGGGGCGGGCGATTTCCTCTTCGGGTATATGCTTGCAACTGCCTTCTATCCCGGCCCTTATTTCTACGCCACACCCATCGGCAGAGGTTCCGACATCAGGCGGACCCGGTCAACCTACCGGGGCTCCAGTCGCTACGGTTCGCAGGTGGCTCGCAACAGCAGGTATGCGACGACCCAGCAGGGATTTGCCGGGTCCCGGTACCAGGACTCGGGCAGAAATCTCAGCTCCAACCGGCAGAGCTACCAGCAGACGCAACGGAGTTCGGGAGCGTTCAGGTCCAGCAGTTCGATTTCCCGGTCAAGCTCACGTGGAGGAACCTTCGGCTCCTCCAGCTTCAGGTCTCGCAGCGGCAGTTTCAGCGGCGGCGGGGGCTACGCCAACCTGGGCGTTTCCCGGAAATAGTCGGCACTGGGGGGTGGCTTCAAATTGACCGTCATTCCAGCAAAGGAAGGCAATCTGCCGGCCGGCGAGGTTCCCGCCGTTGCGGGAACGACGGGATTCCCCCAAGCATGACGCAACCGCCCTGCGTGCTCTCCGTAACCCTGGACGGTTACTTCGACGATAATTTACTTAGCAATTTCGTTAACCTGGGAACTCTTGCACAGTTCCATTCAGCATGACTGTTTCTTCTACTCTCCAATTCTCCCGCCCCTCCGACCCCGACGGTTTTGTGTTGCGGTTAACGCTGTCAGACCTGCCCGACCATGCCTGCCTGGACGTTGGTTTCCCGCAAACTGCCGCCTCCATGAACATCGGCCAAATGCTGGACATGGTGTTCCCTGCTGATGAGCCGGCTCAAGCCGCACTCGAAGAGACCTTTGACCTGTCGGAAAACCCGGACCTGCCTGAGATTTACCAGTGCTTCCTGGAGGTTATGGGCCAGTTTCGCCTGGGACTGTGTCATCTGGCCGTCTCCGGTACCGACGGTGCATTCGTGGAAATGGGTGCACCAATTTCCGCGATATATAAAGCTGTTGAGGATGGTAACGCCGAAGAGGAAGCAGTATCCAGGGTCAACTTGCTTCCCCAATACCGGGCCCTGGACTACGCCGCACGAATGGGCTGGGACGGCGGAGAGCCGGACGTAGTCAAGTGGCTTCAGGAGTGCGTAGCCCTTTACTTCATTGACAAGCACGAGGTGACCATTCCAGTCTTGACTCCGGGGGAGGCTGAAGGCTCTATTGGTAGCGTTGTAGCCGGGCTGCAAGAGAAGGGACTTATCCGCTTCTCGGAACCGGACAATGGGACGGAAATCACGGAGGAAGGCAGGGGGTTCATCGGGAAGCTGCTTGGGGAGACTGAAGGCTATATTGACCGATATGACCTTTTCAACGACGTTCTGTGGGAACCTGATAACGGGTCTATGGAATTTGATACCGGACACGGTGAAGACCTGAGGGTGGAGGTCTTCATTTACCAGGGACTGGACCCCCTGAGAACCGTGTTTTTGCTGCGTCTATATGACGGGACCCTGGACGAGTTCGTGAACGAATGGCAGGAAAGGATCGGTGAAGTCTCTTTCTACGATTACATCCTGGAACCCATCGTTAACCGTTGTGTGGTAGGCGAGGAACTTTTGGACATTGCCATGGAAGAAGGTTTCGCGAAGCTGGAAGAAGCCGCTGAAGAGGCCAGGGAGTCGCGAATGTTTGACCGCATAGTCGGCGGGCCCAGGTACTCCCCATATTTACACTACGGGATTTGTTGATTGAGTCAGGGACTTAAACTCAATCCATGGGGAATGCCCTGAAGAAATCCCTTTCCCCTTGAAAAGGGAAGGCAAAAATTTGGGGGTGGATGGCCTTGCGAACGGCCATTTCCACCTCACCCTAACCCTCTCCCACCAGGGGAGAGGGGACTTATTCTGGCCTACCCAAACGTGTTCTATTCGAGCGCGGCGCCGTACCGGGGCCCGGGGACTAGATGGCAAAGAACAGGATGAGCGATGAGCTGATAACCACCGCGCTCTCCAGGAAGGCTACGCCAATGTTCCTGCCTTCGGATATTTCCTGGGACACCCGAACCTTGGGAAGAAGCAACAGGTCCACAAGGAGCCTCAGGACGTAAAGCAGGACGAACCCGACCAAGGCGAATACGACGAACTCCGTAATGCCCGATGCCCAGCCCAGGAAATCGCCTGACAATGCCTTGAGCATCACCAGTCCAATGGCAATCAGGTTGCCGCCGAAGGCTACGCCAACGGCCACATTATCCTTCTCTATCTCATCGTGGATGTCAAAGGAAGTGGTTATTTCGTAGAACAGGGCGAAGGCAACCAGGACCACGAGGCCGAGGGCAAAGAAGGCCAGGGAGGTTAGAGCTTCCGCCAGTTCGCCGGCCCCGCCGGAGCCGGATATGGCACCGGCGATCATCAGGCCCGTGGCGACGTTTATGCCAAATTCCGCCGCACCGGTGCCGGCGTTCTGGTCCTGCAGGATTTCCCGGCTGACGTCGAACTTGTAGAGGACCAGCCGGTCCATGACGATACGCACAATGTTGAGGGCGACGATTCCCCCCACGGCATAGAGGAACACTCTGAGAACATCAAGCCCAAACTCGGCATCGAACCCGAAACCTTCATCAGCCAGGGCCAGGTGCGTTGGCTGGTACACCGACCCGACGAAGACCAGCACCACGCCGAACAGGTAGCCCGCCAAACGCAACGCTTCCGCCAGGTTCTTCTTGTCTACAACCTCTTCGTCCTCCCGATGAGAGGTCGTCAGGTCACGGGCTAACTTGGCCACCAGCAGAACAATGACGCCCAGGGCTATGTAAACCAGTCCGCGCGGGAAAAAAGTCAGGGCATCCAGTAAGGCATCCAACATCACTCTCACCGACTCCTTTGGTCCGGGCGTTCGCCAGGGTAAAGATGAACGTTTTCCTGGGAGATTATTTCGCTGAAATGGGCCTCGAAGGGCACGCCTTCGAACTTGGTAATAGCCAGGGTGCGCTGCTCGTCCTCGGACAGAAACTCCCACATGTAAAAGCCCTCTCCCTGGGTGGGGCGATTGTCCCGGAAGTAGAAGGCTTCAAAACTGTTCCGATATATGAACCTCAGACCTTCCACGTCAATGGATCTGTCAATGGAGCGCTGTTCGTCCATTTGCATGAGGTCTGATTCGGACAGGCCTATGGATTCCAGCCCCACCGGCCGGCGGTCATCCGTGGCGGTTATGAAGAGGCCGGCGCCATCATCCGACCATTCAAGCCAGATCCGGTTGTCGGCGTCGGCCACAACAAGCTCAAACCAGATTACACCGTTGCCGCCGTACCGGTGGACATTCTCCACGATGAAGTAGGAATCGTCATATTCCAGGGCCAACCCGTGGATAACCAGGACGTCTCCGACCTGGGCATCCCTGATTGATGCTTCAATAGGATTCCGTGCCGGTTGCGGCTTGTTCCTGCCCCTGCCGAACAGAGATCTAAGCATAGTCCAGCCCTTAAGTTTGGAGAGATTTTGCGGCCAATTCTGGTTTCCCTGGCCCTGCCGCTTGGCGATAATACGGTACTGTGGGATAGTACCCCATACTTTAGCAGCCGGGCTTTCATCATAGCATGGGTTACAAATGCAGGCTTGACCCATCTCTACGGGCCAGGGCAATCACATTTTGTACTTAGGCCATAGCTGGCAACCATTCGAAGGTGGAAAAAATGTCGCCCCGCCAAGGGCGGACGCGGACGCCTGAGCTCGCCGAAGGGCCTGAAATCCTATCCTTCAAACCCATTGCGGGCTCAAACGCTGCATTGTGGGAAGGAGTTTAGATTCTTCGGCTTCGCTCAGAATGACCATAACAATGATGTGATTTCCCTGAACGGCATACCCTTGACGATTTTCCGGCAGGAAAGGTATTGTTGACTTAGGCCCGACGCTTTTGCACAGGTTGTTATCGTAATTGCGCTTGTACTGAAGCGTTGGAATGCACAGACGTCGGGCTGTAGGTCCACCTTGAGCGGATAGCATTGTCCGGCAGGGCAACGATGGAACGATTCCAGCCGGACGTTAACCTGTCAATTGGAGTGGGGACGAAATGTTTGGACCCTTCGGCATACTGGTCGCAATTTTTCTGCTAATCCTTGGAATCCTGCTGATAACCGGAATCCTTGATTTTGTGCTCCGCATTCTTGGGGTTGTCTGCCTCATTGTCGGGATCGTGGTAGGGGCCATGGCAATCTTTGGCAAGAAGAACAGGTACTAGCCTGCCGACCGGTGTATAGCCGATAGGCGCAAGGCGGTACCGGATAGATTCTCCCCCCTGACTAATCAACTTCCCGGGAGGTTTGACCATGGGAATGTTTTCCAGGATGTCCACAATCGTAAAGTCCAAAATGAACCGGATGCTCGACAATGCCGAGGACCCGCGGGAGACCCTGGACTATTCATACGAGAAGCAGCTGGAAATGCTGCAGAACGTGAAGCGCGGCGTCGTTGAAATGGTTACCGCCAAGCGGCGTATTCAGCAACAGGCCACCAAGGTCCGCGACAATATCACCCGGCTGGAGCGCCAGGCCAAGCAGGCCCTGGACGCCGACCGGGAGGACCTGGCCCGGCTGGCCCTGCAGCGCAAGCAGAACGCGATGATCGAGCTGCAGGGACTGGACGAGCAGATAGAAGGCATGGAGCAGGAGCAGCAGAAACTTACCGTTGCCGAGCAAAGGCTGCAAGCCAAGGTTGACGCCTTCCGGAACAAGAAGGAGATAATCAAGGCCCAGTACACCGCAGCCCAGGCCCAGGTAAGGATCGGCTCGGCCCTGGGTGGCATTTCCGAGGAAATGAGCGATATTTCCCTGGCGATGCAGCGGGCCGAGAACAAGACCGACCAGATGCGGGCCAAGGCCGGCGCCATTGATGAACTGGTGGCCACCGGGGTGCTGGACGATTTTTCGGGCCCTCAGGACGACATTGACAGGGAACTGTCCCAGCTTACGATTTCGCAGGGAGTGGAGGACGAACTGGCGGCGCTGAAGGGTGGGTCTTCAGCGGGTAGCTCTCAACCCCGGGCGTTGGAAGGGGGTTCCCAGTCTTCGGTGGACGCAGAGCTGGAAGCATTGAGGAACCAGGGCAACAGCCAAAACTAAGGAATCGGACGGCAAGAGAATGATTGTGCGAATTCTGGGAGAAGGCCAGTTCAATCTGCCGGGAGCGGCAATTGACGACCTGAATGACATAGACAACCGGATGGTTGATGCAGTGGAAGCCGAGGACGAAAAGAGACTGCAGTCCCTGCTCCAAGAAATGGTAAAGCTGGTGATGGAAAAGGGCTCGCCCCTGCCGCTGGACGAGCTGGTCGAGTCGGACCTGATTCTGCCGGAAACGGACCTGACCTTGGAGGAAGCGGAGCACGTCTTTATTGGCGACGGGCTGTTGCCGGGCTAAACGCCGCAGCTACAACCGGTCTGGACGATTATCAGGGGGATGCTATTGCATCCCCCTTCGTTTTGCCCGCTCCCTGAAATATCTCCGCAGCCCTGAGTTGTCCCGCTATTCTCGTGTTTCCTTAACGGGCGCCGGAAGGATGGGCCGTCGTACCGAGGCCGGATCAATACCTGCCTTGAGAGCAGCCATAACACCCGCAGCTTCCCAGTAGTTTTCTACTGCGAAGAGCTGTCCATCCTGCCAGGGCAGTTCCCGCAGGTTGTTGTCCATCAGGTTTCGGTTTTCTCGCACGGCAATTACTTTGATGCCCTGCTCCAGGGCGGCCAGGACCGGAAGGCCCAGGCTGCCGTCGGGGATAACCAGGCAGGATATGTCGGCGGCCGTAAATACGCCGTGGTGATTCATGGCAGTGGGTTCGGTTACGATACGGGGGCTGCGCTGCAAACCCTTCAACACGGACTGAATGAGGGCGAGGGAAACTCCCTCCGCCGCCATACGGGGGTCAATGATCCCGGGGTCGGCGTTGGCAATTTCCTGGGTTTCCAACATAGGCGCGTGGGCCGAAGGTATATTCAGCAGAGTGGAAACGGCATGGGTCAACATCGCCTCGACCCCTCCCCACGGATTCACCATCTCGCCATGACTCTCGAAATACTCGGCATGATAACCGGGCGGGACGCTAATCTGGGAAGAAATCGCCACAGCATCGAAGGCTGAGGAGAAATCCTCAAGCTCTGCCATCAATTTGCCCAGCCCCCTTACCTTCCCGGCGGCGCGGCCCGAGCCCACGTAGGTTGCCTCCATCTCAAATTCAGGGCCCAGCCTGGCTATAGCCGGAACAGCAAGGCCGTAGCTGGCCCTGGCGGCGTTGACAGAGTTGATGGCGGCATGGGTGAAAAGTTCGTCCTCGTGGTGGCCCAAGAGGACTAGGACCCGATTATTCCTCACCCTTTGCAGTCCCACGCTGCCCATCAACAATCGGGTTACGATACTGCCCTCCACGTAGAGCGCGTTGGATGGCAGGTCTATGATGTCGGAGGCGTTAACCACGTTTGGATGGGTTACCAGGGTGTCGCAAGCGGCGGCGAGCAGGGCCGCCACCGGTGTGGCATCGCCGGCGTGGCCACCTATTTCCGAGCCTATCCCGGTGGGGACGAGGAGGACGCAATTGAAGGAGTCGGCATTCTCGACCGGCCGGTGACCAAACCTGAAGAGGGAAGGCGGCGGCAGACCATCCCACCCGGAGAGCAGGCCCACCTCGCAACGGAAACATTCACGGGAGGTTGATGTTATGGCCAACCTGATGGGAACATCGCCAGGTTCAAGCTGGGTAGCCAGCCCCCTTTCCAGATCAACCAGCGGGCTGGCTCTTCCCGGATCTCGGGGAACCAACAACTCTCTTTCAAACAGGACTGGAGGCATAAGTGGTCCACCGTGATTCGTAGTCCGGGTACCCGAATTCCCTCAAGAGTTCCAGCCGGTCCGCCTCCTTCAAGGCATAGATACCGGGCAGGTTTATGCCATTGAACATGTGGGCCTTGGTCAGGGTGTAGGAACCCACATTGCAGAACAGGACCCGGTCGCCTACTTCCAACGGCTGCGGAAACTTATACTCGCCGAACACATCGCCGGCCAGGCAGGTGCAGCCAGCCAGTATATACTCAAATTGCCCGTCCTCTTGGTGGCCGTTCACGTCGGGCTCAAAGTCAAACTCCAACAACTCCGGCATGTGATTGACGGTGGTGTCGAGAACAGCCACCGATTTGCCTTCACTGAAGAAAACGTCCAGCACGGAAGAGACCATGTAGCCGGCGCTGCGCACGAAGGCGGCGCCAGGCTCCAGGAACACTTCCAGCCCGTACACGCTGCGCAGGCCCCTGATGACGGCAACCAGGGGTTCGAGATTCGCGCCGCGGGGGAAAAGGTAACCGCCTCCCAGGTTTATCCACCTGATTTCTTCAAGTACGTTGGGAGCATACTCCTTGACCTGGCGCACGGTCTTGTCCAATTCGCTGAAGTCGGTGGACTCGCAGTTGCTGTGCAACAGGATGCCATCGAGGCGTGGCAAGTTGCTGTGCCGGGAGTTCTGCCAGCCTGCGAGGTCTTTCAAGGGAACTCCCAGCTTGGAATGAAGCCGGCAGGGGTCGTAGCGTTCGTCGTCCAGGAACGACAGCCCCGGGTTGACCCTCAACCCGAGGGATACATGCCGGCTGAAATGACCGGAGAACCGCCGCCATTGGCCCAGGCTGTTGAACGATACGTAATCACAAAGCGACGTTAAATCGCCAACTTCCCGTTCCCTGATTCCGGGGCTGGTAAAGTGAATTGCCCCTTCGCCGGAAAGGCACTCCCGGGCTAGGCGGGCCTCGAATGGGGAACTGACGGCGAATCCGTCCAGGCTTGAAGCCATGTGCCGCAGCAGCGGGGGAAGAGTCAGGGGCTTGACCGAATAGCAAGATTTGCAGCCGGTTTCGGCGCTAAGGCGTCTGGTTATAGCCAGCACCCGGTCAACCTCGGTTTCATCGTAAACAAAGGCGGGAGTTTCCACCAAATTGAATGGGGCTTCGATTTGCATGAACAGAAACGCGATTGTCGTCGCCGGCCCGGCACAGAAATATGCCGGGCCGCTTTTTGACGAGACAGGGCAAATTTAGCGCATGGGGGAGAAAGAGGCCGGAATCAGAATCTTGTTTTCCTGACGGATGCGTCCGGGAGCGCCGGACGGCCAGTTAGGAGTGCCGCTGGCGGCCTTTCGAATCTCGTCCCGGTGGTTCAGGTCCTTGTAGGGCCAGACATGCATCCAGCGGTTCAGCCCGCCCAACTCGGAGTGCATGGCCGCTACGCAGGGGGAAAATTGCTCGCGCCAGGGAAGGGCCTTTTCCCACCGGTTCAGCAGTTCGGGGATGGAGCCGGGCTTGTAGGTGTAAATCCGCATCTCGTAGACGTTGCCCAGTTCCTGGCCGCCGCCCATGGGGCGCATGAAGGACGCCGGGTTCCAGATTTCCGATTCCATGTTCATTATCATGCTGGTGTCGCGGGGCGGCCAGTTGGGATCATTGACGGCCTCGGCCCGTATCTTTTCCCGCTCCAGCAGGTTTTCATAAGGCCAGACATGGACGACCTGGTTGAGGACGCCAATGTCGGAGTGCCAGAAGGCGGCGAGAGGAGAGTACTTCTCGCGGTGGGGCAGCGCCTCGGCAAAACTTGCTTCAAACTGGGGAACCGTGCCGGGTTCTAAAGTGTATGTCCTGACTTCGTAGATC
>VXOH01000152.1:16041-20039 GCA_009840135.1 Chloroflexota bacterium
TCGTAGATCATGCTTGCTCCTTGCGCAGATTTGATTTAACAGCGGGCTTCTCACATTAAGCCTCGCTTTCCTGCAACCCTTCGCAACCTGACGATTGCTGGCGAATTCAGCTTGATGGCCGGCCAGTGCCTCCGTCCGCTCACCTCTTCGGGATGCCCGAACCCCTGATAAGAGAGATGCCCGGCCGAGAGGAGAATGAACTCCCCTCGCGAACATCCACTACACCGTGCCTGGTATGGCGGGACGGGTCAGGCTGAATGGCAACGATGGGATTCATACCATTGAAATGGGCCTGGGCAGGCGTGTTGGCGACGTCACCAAGAATATAACCCCGTTCACCCTTGGATGCAATGACGATGGAAACGTGGCCGGGGGGGATGCGCTGGCGTCGAAACGGTGGTCAGCTCGCCGGTTATGTGGAAACCGTCGTCAATCAGGTCCATGACATTCAGCTCTTTCAGAGGCAGCACCTGGCTGAAAATGCGGGGAGCGTTTGCGACATCTGTCTCCTGGGTCCAGTGGTCCCAGTCCAGGCGGGGGAGCAGGTACCGGGCATTGGGGAAGGTGTGCTGGCCCTCTACCAGGTCCCACCTCACCTGGTCGGGGTGCAAGTAAGTAAACACCACCAGGTCCACGGCGTTGGGGTCAACTCCTTTGCGTTTCATGTCCTCCAGCCATGTGCAGTCGGGAACCTGCAGTCCGGTGTCCACTATTGTCAACTACCCACCGGAACGGACGGCTGTGGTGCCGCAACAGCTGCGCATCTGCTCTTCGCTGTCCAGCAGTTCCGGGAACTCCCGGCACTGTTCAATGGTAGTCTCAGGGAAGGGCATCAAAGGGGAGCGAATAACTTCGCCATCGCTGAGGGAGACCAGCTCAACATTGCCTACGGAGATTGAATAGGCGGGCATATCTGCTTCCGCCTTTGTAACTTTTCCTGCCGGCGAACAGGCCCAGGCGTGTCGCCGCCATATCAACTACCCGCCCCTGACTATCAGCGCTATGAGTGCGCCGATTAAAGCAGTAATCACTCCACCGCCAATAAGCCAATTGGTGACCAGAATTTGCCGTTGTCCAGCCCTTACTTCCGCTAGTCCGGAATCCAGCCGGCGACCAAACTCCAGCATTTGATCCTGCAAATTGCCTATAGCATTTGATTGCTCGGCCATGCGTCCCTCCAGATTTCCCAGAGTCCTGGCCGGTTCCTGGTCCATTGATGTCATTCAGCTAGCGACTCTCCCTTCAGTCTTCTGTTGGTCCGAATCATTTTGAAACTATACTAGACGCCGCTCATCGTTCCCGCAATCTCCAGCTTTCAGCAATTACCGGTTCCCCTGATATACTGGCAAAAAGCCAGGGGAGGTCCGAAGATATGCCGGCGCGTACCGGGGAGCAATATTTGCAGGGCTTGAGAGAGCGTCATCCGGAGGTGTGGGTAGGCGGACAGCGGGTGAAGGACGTGACAACTCACCAGGGTTTCGCCAATGGCGCCCGGTCGGTGGCCGCCCTTTATGACATGCAGAACGAGCCGGCCCTGGTGGAGGAAATGACTTTTGCCTCGCCAACTACGGGCGACCGGGTCGGGCTGTCCTTCCTGTCGCCTAGAAACCTGGAAGACCTGGAAAACCGGCGCAGGATGTTCTACCGCTGGGCGACATGGCACGGCGGAATGATGGGCCGTACCCCCGACTACATGAACGCCGCCTTCGTCGCCATGGCCTCGGCAGCTCCCTACTTTGACCAGGACCGGGACGGATTCGGCGACAATGTGCGGAGCTACTATGGGCATATACGGGAAAATGACCTGTGCCTGACCCACACGCTGGTAAATCCCCAGCGGTCCCGCTCACCGCAGCGTTACATAACCGACACCCTGGCCGAGGACGTGGCGTTGAAGGTAGTGAAGGAGACTGACGCCGGCATTGTGGTGCGCGGCGCCCGGGTACTGGCTACCCTGGGGCCACTATCGGACGAAATAGCCGTATATCCCTCGCGTTCCCACCACACTGCCGACAACGCCCACCAGTACGCCGTATCTTTCTCGATTCCCAGCGACACACCCGGCCTCCGGTACATCTGCCGCGAGAGCTTTGATTACGGTCGCAGTCCCTTCGACCACCCCCTGGGCGCGCGGTTTGAAGAGATGGACGCGGTGGCAATTTTCGACAACGTGCTGGTCCCCTGGGAGCGGGTCTTTCTCCTGGGAAACGTGGAAAGCTGCAACAACATGACCACCCGCACGGGCTGGATACTCCACAGCTTTCACCAGGTTGTCACCCGCATAGTGGCCAAGACCGAGTTCCTGCTGGGTACCGCATCCCTGATGGTGGAAACGCTGGGCTCCGGGGAGCAGGCCCACGTTCAGGAGCGCATCGCCGAAATGATAATGAACCTGGAAATCATCAAGGCGCTCCTGCGTACCGCAGAGGTGGATGCCGCCCCGGACGAGTGGGGCCTGATGACGCCCGCCCGGTTTCCCTTGACGGTTGCGGAGAACATGTACGCCCGCAGCTTCTACCCGCGCATGATTGAGATCATGCAGTTGCTGGGCTCCAGCAGCATGATGGCCCTGCCCAGCCAAGCCGACTTCGATTCGGAGATTGCGCCCGACCTGGAACACTACATGGCAACGGACACGGCGTCCGCCCTGGACCGGACCAGGCTTTTCCACCTGGCCTGGGACATTTCCTGCAGCGCCTTCGGCTCCCGCAGCCTGCACTACGAACGGTTCTTTGCCGGCGACCTGGTGCGCAACGCCCAGATTTTGTACGCCACCTACGACCGGTCTCCGATGATGGAGGCCGTCAAAAAATTCCTGGAGCGGGAGTAAGAAACTATCTCTAAAGTCCCCTCTCCCTCTGGGAGAGGGTTAGGGTGAGGTGGAAATGGTCTTTGGCAAGCTATCACCCCCATCCCGCCAAGGGCGGACGTGGACGCCTAACCTTCCCCCGTCAAGGGCTGGCAAGGGTATGTATTTAGAACAATCATCGCACCGTTAGTTTGTCATTCTGAACGAAGTGAAGAATCTAAAATGACAGTCCTTCGACTACTTTCAGAATAGCGAGGTCATCTCTGCTTGCGACCTTAGATCCTTCGCTCCGCTCAGGATGACATATAGCGGGTGATGCTTATGTGGAATCCCACACTACATATCCCAGTCAGCCCGTCAAGGGGGAAGGGATTTGTCCAGAGGTTCACTAAGTGGGATCAGGCCGAGGGATTGCCATCGGCAATGTCTCGCGCCTGCCGGAATATGGCATCGAACATGTCGGTAGTTAGTTTCCTGGTGTTGGTATTCTGGCGGCTGGGGTGATAGGAGGATACCAGGGTGACTCCATCGCCGAGGTCACTTGTTCGACCGTGGCCAAAGACGGGGCGTGGCCTGGGAACCGGCAACCCCGCTTCGACCCTGGTTTGCAGGTATGCGTCGAAGGCGAATTGGCCCAGCGCCACCACCACGGTAACGTTTTTCAACAGCCCCAGCTCGCTCACCAGGAAAGGCCGGCAAGCCAACTTCTCCGCAGGCGTGGGCTTGTTGTCCGGCGGGGCGCAACGCACGGCATTGGTCACATACACATCCTTGAGGACCAGGCCGTCATTCATTGCCACAGACTCGGGCTGATTGGCAAATCCTGCCCGGTAGAGGGCTGAATAGAGCCAGTCTCCGCTGGGATCACCCGTGAAGGACCGTCCCGTCCGGTTTCCGCCGTGGGCCGCCGGAGCCAGGCCCATAATCAACACCCTGGCATGGGGGTCGCCAAAGGGCGGAACGGGTTTTCCCCAATACTCCTGATCCCGGTACCTGGCTACCTTAACCTGCGCAATTTGCTCGCGGTGGGAGACCAGCCGGGGACAGGTCCGGCATTGAATGATCCGTTGGTGGAGTTGTTCCAGTGATTCCATGTCCTGGTCCAGTGGGGAACGATTTATCCGAAAGAACCTCTGAACAAGTTCCTTCCCCCCTGAGGGGCTGACAAGGGTATGTATTTGCTATAGAC
>VXOH01000035.1 GCA_009840135.1 Chloroflexota bacterium
ATTTAGCGTGTGTAGCTCAGTGGCAGAGCAGCGGTTTCGTTAACAGCAGGTCGAGGGTTCGACTCCCTTCACCGGCTCCATAGACATTCCCGATTTCCCCCATAACTTCGGTAACGGCCTACGCAGGTCCACGCATTGTTGAGTCACACCCATTCGTTTGTTGGATTCCCCAACCCTTCTCTCCTGATTCGCGCCGCCGGTGCAAGTCTGCTTGCATTGCTTTTGGTTGCCTGTTTTTCGCCTGGGTCCGGCGAACCAGGTTCCACCAACACGGTCCGGTCAATTCCATCGTCGGACTCGTCCAATGGCCCAATCTCGCTTAACGAGAACGAAGGTGACCCCATTCCCACGGCCACCGTCGTGGAATCTTCCGTTTCAGGTCCAGCGGTTGCCGCTTCCCCAACGATTGCTTCTTCCCCCTTGCCTACGTTGACTCCTCCTGACAGAGTTGGGCCGTTTGCCAGGGATAGGCTTCCGCAGGGTCCCGACAGGGACCTATTTCAACTCGCCTATGAGCTCTTGCTGCCTGCGGAAAGTCCCGAGGTTGAGCCGGTGGTCAATAGAGAGCCCGTCAGTTATGAGGCCGGACGAACTGATGAATTCTCGCTGGTTGACCTGGACAAGCTGGAGCGCTACCGGTCCCGGTACGAGCTTCGGTTCGTTTCGCCCAACGCTTATTGGTACATAGAAGAGGGGATTCGGGTTGACCAGGGGGAGATCGAGAAAACGGCGGCTGAATTTGAAAGGATAATCTATCCAAGGGTGACGGATTACTTCGGCAGCGAGTGGAAGCCCGGGGTGGACAATGATCCCCATTTGACAATCCTGCATGGGGATATTCGTGGAGCGGGGGGATACTACAGCTCTTCAGATGAATACCCCAAAGCCATACGGCCCCACAGCAATGAACGGGAGATGATTTACATTAACATTTCCTACTTGCAGTTCGGTTCGCAAAGCCACCTCAGAGTTCTGGCTCACGAGTTGAACCACGCTATCCTGTGGAACTCTGATTCCTCGGAAGATACCTGGGTTAGTGAAGGTCTGGCCGAATTGTCCACAACCATCGCGGGGTATGGACAGGACTTTTCCGTGAGACACTTTCTCCGCTCACCCCACGTGCCCCTGGTTCATTGGCCGCTGGACGATAGCTTGATCAGCGCTCATTACGGTGGCGCATCCCTGTTCATGTATTACCTGAACGAACATTATCCCCCCAGGGATGGCAACGGTCTTGTCACGCTAATGCAGGAACCGGAGGACAATATCGAAGGAGTGAATGTTTACCTGAGAGACCAGGGATACGAACGGGAATTTCACGACCTGCTCAAGGATTGGGTAGCCGCGAATTTCCTGGACGATAGCCAGGGTTTATACGGCTACGATTCCCTGGAGGTAGAAGTAGAGGAAGGCAGGGTGCTCTCTCGGCCGGACGTCATTGAACGCAGGATCGCCCAGTACGGGACCCACTACATTGAACTTGGTTCCGACCTGCGCAATTCGCGGGTGAAATTGACCTTCGAGGGGCAAGGCAGCGTTCGCCTATTGCCGACTGAGGTGGGTGAAGCCGGATGCTGGTGGAGCAACGCCGGAGACGCCATGGTATCAACGCTAACCACCGAGGTGGACCTGACCTCCGCAACCGAAGCAACCCTCAGTTACGATGCCTGGTTCAGCATAGAAGAAGACTGGGATTATACTTACCTGCAGGTTTCGGAGGATGGTGGAGAACATTGGGTGATCCTGGAAACTCCTCACACCTCGGACGAGGATCCCCTGCAGGTGGCCTTTGGACCAGGTTATACGGGCGAAAGCGGTGGCTGGCTAGCCGAGAATGTGGATCTTGCGCCCTACCTGGGAAAGCAAATTATGGTGCGCTTCCAATATGTAACGGACGATGCGCTCAATGGCATCGGCATGTGCGTTGCCGGCGCTTCAATTACGGTGGACGGTATGCCGAACCCACCAAACTGGACTCCCCATGGATTCATTCTTGTTGATAACGAGCTGCCGCAGGAGTTTATAGTCCAGGTCATACAAAAGGGTTCAGAGAATCGCGTGGAACGTATGTCAGCCACCTATGTGGAGCCGGGAACCTGGAAGGGAGAGCTCCATATAGAACCCTATGAGGCCCTGGAACGCGCCATGATCGCGATCACCGCTACAGCTCCCGTCACCAGGGTTAAAGCCTCTTACCGGCTCCTGGTGGAAAACGTGGGTGAGTGAATTGAAGGATCGTCCGTGAAGGCGGGTTTAAGGTGGGCCTGAACTCGATCAGACCGAGCTTAACCCTGTGCGTGATTGGTTGCGGTGCATACGCCGCGCATTTCTGTGAGAACCTGAAGCGCGCACAGTCACCTGCCAAACTGTTTTTTGCCAGCAGGGACCTGTCGAAAGCCCGGGATTATTGCCATAGATTTGGCGGGTCCGGATTTTTTGGCAGCTACCAGCAAGCGGCTGAAGCGGAAGAAATAGACGCTCTCTACGTCTGCACTCCCCACCACCTGCATCGGGAACACAGTGAATTGGGCATTGGTAACGGCAAGCACATCCTTGTGGAGAAACCAATCACGCAGGATATAGACAGCGCAAAAAACCTGCTGAGCTCGGCGAAAAATGCCGGGGTAACGCTCATGGTTGCTGAGAACGTCAGATTCCTGGCACAGGTCAGGCTGTGCAAGAGGTTGCTGGATGAGGGAACTATCGGCAGCGTGAGGTTAATCCAGTTCCAGGAAGAATATCCCTTTGCGCCAGGTAGTTGGCGCAGCAGTCTCGCTCAAAGCGGAGGGGGAGTGCTAATAGACGGAGGGATTCACAAAATTCACGCCATGCGCTACCTGGCCGGAGAGCCGGTCAGCGTGTCTGCTATAGAGCCGCCCAAGGTCATGGAAGGCCGTGAGGGAGAGGACAGCATGGTACTGCAATTGAGATGGGCAGGAGGGGCTGCCGGAATCATAAACCACTCCTGGACTGCGGCTACCCCATTACGTCCCTCTCTTACCATTGCCGGCACAAGGGGAAGAATTAGCCTTGAAATCGGGGACGGGCGAGTTTTTCTCGATACAGGTCAGAAGACGAGGAGCTGGAACCTGGAACCGGATTTCGGGGGTATTCCGGCGATGGTAAGAGAATTCGAGGCAAGCATATCGGGCGGCCGCGCCCCCGAGACCAGCGGAGAAGAGGGGTTAAATGACCTGAAGCTGGTTCTCGCCGCCTACGATTCGGCCCAGACTGGTAAGGAAATCAGGCTGGACGACCCGTAGGGACAAGAACGATAAGCGTCCCAGGAAACCGGCGCAGCTGGGCAAAATTTTTGGGGAGGGTCATTAACCCTCCTCAAAGTTTATTGAAGACACCTCACACAATGCACAGGCGTGTGCCAGGGGGTGTCGTCAGATTGCTCCGTCATTCCGGTGCAAGCATGAATCTTGACTTCAGTCAGCGAGGTTCCCGCCTGCGCGGGAACGACGAAAAGAGAGGCCGGAAGACTTCCACCTTCAATTTAACGACATGCCCTAGAGCGTGGGCAGGTAACGGTCAATTTCGTAATCGGTCACGGTGGCCCGATACTTTTGCCATTCCAGCTGTTTGTTTCGTATGAAGCTTTCAAGGATGTGGTCGCCCAGGGCTTCCCGCAGCAATTGGCTCTTTTCAGCCAGGGAAATGGCTTCTCCCAGGCTGCCGGGAAGGAGGTTTATGCCCTGGGCCATGCTTTCCTGCGGCGTCAAGGCAAACACATTGCCTTCCATGGGCGGTACTTCCGGGTATTCTTCCTCGATTCCCTTCATGCCGGCGGCCAGCATCACGCTGAAAGCCAGGTAGGGGTTGCAGGCGGGATCGGGAGCCCGGTATTCGATACGCACCGAAGTCTCGTATCCGGGCTTGTACGATGGCACCCTCACCAGGTCGGAACGGCTGTGGGCCCAGGATATGTACACGGGAGCCTCGTAACCTGGCACCAGCCGCTTGTAGGAATTGATCCACTGGTTGGTTACCAGGGTGATTTCTCGGGCATGATTTATGAGCCCGGCAATAAACCGCTTGGCAATAACTGAGAGCTTGTACTCGTCCTCCGGGTCGTAGAAGGCGTTAGCATCGCCCTTGAACAAGGACTGGTGTGTATGCATGCCCGACCCATTAGACCCGGTAAAGGGTTTGGGCATGAACGAGGCGTGATATCCCCGCAGCTGGGCCAATTCCTTGATGGCAAGCTTTGCCGTAATCACGCTGTCTGCCATGGTCAAGGCGTCGGTATATTGCAGGTCTATTTCGTGCTGGCTCTGCGCTCCCTCATGGTGGGAATACTTGACCGGAATCCCCATGTCGGAAAGATTCAGCACAGTGTCTCTTCGCAGGTCGGCGGTTGGATTGCTGGATAGCTGGTCAAAGTAGCCGTCCTGGTCCAGGGGCCTGGGGGGCTTCAGCTTTTCCGAGCTGTCCTTTTCAGGCTTCTCCAGGTAGAAGAACTCCAACTCCGGACCCACGTAATAGGTGTACCCCATTTTCGCGAGGCGCTCCAGGTTGCGCTTCAGGGCAAGCCGGGGGTCTCCCATGAAGGGGTCCCCGGTGGGGGAATAAATGTCGCAGAACATCCGCGCCACCGCATTCTGGCGGGGTCTCCAGGGCAGGACCGCAAAGGTTGTGGGGTCCGGGTAGGCCCGCATGTCGCTTTCATCAATTCGATACGACCCATCGGCGGCACGGGCAAAACCCTCGATGGCGGAGCCGTCGAAGCCCACTCCCCTCTCGATGGCTTCTTCCAGGTCGTCAACGTTGATGGCAAAGCCTTTCAGATTGCCAAGAATATCGGTAAACCAGAGGCGCACGAACTTGACGTCATTGTCCCTTGCGGTCCGCAGAACGTATTCCTGCTCGGCTGATTGGGCGTCCATCATGTCAATTTCTCCAGGCAAGACTGAGCGGCTTCCCGTCCTCTTGGCCGGTGGCAATGGCTTCCTGGCTTTCCGGCCGGATCGCCATTCTAAACCGGCGGACAGTAACCATGAACCTTAAAGAAAACGCCGTCCCCTCGGGAGACGGCGTTTCCATAAACAACCGGAAGTCGGGCTAGTTGCCGGCAGCCGCGCCGCCCACCGTCTCAATAATCAACCGGGTGACGGTGTAGGGTTCGGCGTTGGCGTTGGGCCGGCGGTCTTCAATATAACCCTTGCCGTCGCGGGCAACCTGCCAGGGAATGCGGACCGAGGCGCCACGGTCGGACACACCATAGCGAAACTCCCGGTAGGAGCAAGTCTCGTGCAGACCAGTCAAGCGTTCTTCAATCCGATGCCCATAGTTGGCGATGTGCAGGTCGTGGCGGGTCCTGAGAGCCTCGGCGGCGTCAACGCAAGGCTGGTAGCTCTCGCGCATCTGGTTGGTGGAAAAGTTAGTGTGGGCGCCGGCGCCGTTCCAGTCGCCCTTTACCGGCTTCGGGTCCAGGGTAGCGCTGATGCCGCGGCGACCGTCAACGGTCTCCACGTCTTCGCCAATGCGGTAGAGCAGCCAGCGGGCCAACCAGAGGTGGTCGCCTACGGCGGGAGCGCCTATGGGCCCAATCTGGAACTCCCACTGGGCCGGCATTACCTCGCCGTTGATGCCTGAGATGGCCAGGCCGGCATGCATGCAGGCGTCCATGTGCTGTTCCACCACCGGGCGACCGAAGACCTCATCGGAGCCTACCCCGCAGTAGTAACCGCCCTGGGGAGCGGGAAAACCGTTGTCCGGCCAGCCCAGGGGCTTGATGCCGTCGAAGAAGGTGTATTCCTGCTCGATGCCGAACCAGAAATCAAGGGAGGCGTACTTCTCCGCGGCCGCTGCGCAGGCCGCCCGGGTGTTGGACGGATGGGGTGTCATGTCGGTCAGCAACACTTCGCACATGACCAGCTTGTTGTCGCCGCCACGAACCGGGTCGGGCACTACCAGGACAGGGTTCAACACGCAGTCGGATGCTTCGCCAGGGGCCTGACTGGTGCTGGAACCATCGAAACCCCAAACGGGAGGGTCTTCGCCATCGTCCACAATCTTGCCCTTGGAACGGAGCTTTGCCGTGGGTTCCTGCCCGTCAATCCAGATATATTCCGCCTTGTAACTCATGACTTCAACCTCGCTTTCATATTATCTCAACCGGAAATGCCCTTCTATTTTAGCTTCTAATGTGCAGTGGTTGCCAGAGCCGATTGTCTGGCTTGACAAAGGCGCCGGGGCCCTCAGGCAGTATAGGACTGCTCACCGTGCTGGGTCAGGTCCAAGCCCAATTGCTCGTCGTTCTCCTCAACTCGCAGGCCGATAGTGTACTTGATGGCAAGCAAAATGACGCTGGTAGCAATGAATGACCAGATGGCAGTGCCGGCTATGCCCGCCAACTGGATTAGAATCTGCTCGCCACGTCCCACACCATCGGGCAGTGCGCTGTATCCGATGCCCACAAAGAGGCCGGTGGCCAGGGCGCCCCAAGTTCCGCCCATGCCGTGAACGCCCCAGACAGCCAGGGCATCGTCAACTTTCAGCTTCAGCAGCAGCTCAATGGCTCCGTAACAAATGGCGCCCGCGACCAGTCCGATAATGACGGCAGGCATAGCGCCCACGAACCCTGCAGCGGGGGTAATTGCCACTAGCCCGGCAACCGCGCCGGAGGCAGCGCCGATGATGCTAGGACGCTTGCCAAAAATCCAGGACATGGCAACCCATGACACCACGCCTGCCGCTGCGGCAGTGTTGGTTACTACAAAGGCGTTTACTGCCACCCCGTCTGCGGCCAGCGCGCTGCCCGCGTTGAAGCCGAACCAGCCGAACCACAGCAGGCCAGCGCCCAGGACTATCATGGGGACATTGTGCGGGGGCATGGGCTGTTCGCCAAAGCCTATGCGCTTGCCGATAATCAGGGCCGCGGCCAGGGCAGCTATACCGGAGTTGATGTGTACGACGGTGCCACCGGCGAAGTCCAAGGCGCCCAGATTTCCGAGCCATCCGCCTCCCCATACCCAGTGAGTAACGGGGGCGTAAACTATCGTTACCCAAAGTACAGTGAAAATAACGAAGGCGCTGAACTTCATGCGTTCCGCGAAGCCTCCGGTTATGAGAGCCGGCGTGATAATTGCAAACATTCCCTGGAAAATCATGAAGGTCTGGTGGGTAATGTTGTCGGCGTAAGGTCCAGGTTCATCGGCGCTAACGCCCGCCAGCCCGAACCAGCTCAGGTCGCCGACTATGCCAAGGCCGCCCAGGTCGCCGCTGAAGGCCAGGCTGTAACCCCAAAGCACCCAGACAACGCCAACCAGCCCCATGCACATGAGGCTGTGCATTATGGTGGCCGTTACGTTCTTTCGGCGCACGAGACCGCCATAGAAGAAGGCCAACCCGGGGGTCATAAGCAAGACCAGGGCTGAAGAAGCCAGAATCCAAGCGGTGTCTCCACTATTCATACTTTGCCATCCCCTTTGTGGCCAGGTGTGCGTTCAGGGTGAGTAAACATTCCCTTTGAGCGTCGTATCAGGTATGAGTCTCCGGCCTTCCGCCCCAGACAGCCTTCACGTCAATCCCTTTCATAGAAATAGCCCATACCTCAGGCGGGGGCTCGAAGCATGGACTCTTCCATTGGCAGGGCAGGTTCTTCTGTTTGGGAATAATTCCGGAAAAACTGATAACTACTTCTTCAGGAAAAGCTTGGGGAGCAACACCCACATTCCGAAAAGTGCGATGAATGCGGCTCCGGCTCCTATGATTTCCATTTACCCTTCGCTCCTCGCCATTACTTGATAAAAGAGAGTCTGGCGGCGCAATGTTACGAACAATTTAACAACTTGTTAACTTTGTGTTACATCCCGGATGAAGCGCTCTTGGAACTTCGTCGTCAAACTCTGGTTTGTTTGACGACTTCACTTCGCGCTTTAGAGATTGCACCGTGCTGCTGATCACACGGAGCAACTCTGCGGTGCTTACTTCTTGAGAAGCAATTTGGGGACGACAACCCAGAGGCTGAAAAGGCCGATAAAAGCAGCGCCGGCGATAATGGCTTCCATTGTTTTATGCTCCCTCGAATTATTGTATGAAAGCATTCTGCGGCCAACCTGTTTCGCGAAAATATCATTGAAGTTAATTTTGTGTTAACTGGGAAATCCTGAGGAGATATCGGCGGCGACCAATCCGCAGTACAAGAGCCGCTGCACGCCTGGTTACCCGGGATACCTCTTTCCTGCGGCCTCCGGAAAATGCCAAGGGGCCGGGGAACATGTCCCCGGCCCTCCGATTAACGCTGTCTCGAATTACTCTGGCGCGTGTCACCCCTCCGGGTATGCCACAATGCCGTGCTCCGAAGCGTCCACGCCCATTTCCTCTTCCTCAGGGCTTAACCGTACGCCCATGCTCACCTTCAGCACCAGGAACATCAGGAAACCGGTTGCGAGCGCCCAGGCCAGTACCACGCCCATGCTTATCAGCTGGGACACTATCTGCAGGCCGTCCCCTCCTACCAGACCGTTAACGTCGTTGTTGCCGTTGGCGAAGATGCCCACTGCCAGCAGGCCCCACAGTCCGCAGGTGCCGTGAACCGAAACGGCGCCCACCGGGTCGTCAATCTTGAAGACCTTCTCGATCACCGACACCGATATCATCATTATTGGGGCGGCGATGGCGCCGATGACTACGGCTGCCCAGGGGTCAACGTGGGCTACCGGGGCGGTGATGCCCACCAGGCCCGCCAGCGCGCCATTGCAGGACATTAATATGTCGGCCTTGCCCGTCCGAATCAACTGGGCATACAGGGCGACGACCGCGCCGGTGGCGCCGGCCAGCAACGTGTTGATAGCGTTCAAGCCGATGGAACTGCCACTGTTGATGTTGAAACCGAACCAGCCAAAGAACAGGATGAAAGTTCCAATGATGACGAAGGGCACGTTGTGTCCCCGCAGATCGTTGGCCGAGCCGTCGGCATTGAACTTGCCCATGCGGGGCCCGACGACCGCCGCGCCGGCCAGGGCCACAAAACCACCCACAGCGTGAACTACGCCCGATCCGGCATAGTCCGCTGCCGCCGGCAGGCCGATGGCGTCCAACGAGCCAAGCCAGCCGCCGCCCCAGACCCAGTGGCCGTACAGGGGGTAGATGATGGCGCCGATGAGGAAGCTGTAGGCGAAGTAGGCCTGGGTCTTGGTCCGCTCGGCTACCGTGCCGGCGACGATGGTCGCGGCGGTACCGGCGAACACCATCTGGAACATCCAGTCAACATAGACCTGCCAGTCGCTGCCGCCGGACAACAGGAAGAAGTTGTCGGTACCGGCTATGCCTGCGGCAGACGTGCCCATCATCAGGGCGAAACCAAAGGCCCAGAAGGACAAAGACGCTATGGCAAAGTCCATGAAGCTCTTGGTCATGTAGTTGACCGTGCTTTTGGAGCGAATCAGGCCGGCGCCCAGGAAGGCGAAACCGGCCTGCATAAAGAACACCAGGAAGGCCGCGACCATGGTGGTCAGGTTGCCCAGGTGAGTTGCCGGGTCATCTACTTCCTGCAGGGGTGGGTCTCCCTGCGCGAAAGCGACGTTCCAGCCCACCATTATTGCGGCTGCCAGCAGTCCAGCCAGGACATAGGGTAGAAACCGGCGAAGGTTCGTTTCCTTTATTCCGAGATTCCAATCTTTAGCAAGCATTTTGGCTCACTATGCCTCCTTAAGTTTGCTAAAGGCATTCTATTCCTCAAATACGAACGGATTATTGCCGTAATGTAAACATCATTTTTCCTGCGTGTTAACTATTCCGTTGATTTCCATTTATTTGTAATCAATATTTAACATCTAACATAGGGAAACCGCCCCACCTGGCAACGCTTCACTCTTCAATTCCTCTATCTCCAGTTGTAAACTGTTGAACATGCTGGATAGAGAAGAAGGACTAATCGGCAGCCGGACCGCCAAGCTAAACCGCCTGCGGGAGAGGGGGATAGAGCCATATCCTCCCAGGTACAGCAGGACGGCAAACACCCTTGAGGCCGTCACGGAGTTCGAGGCATGGGAAGCAGCCGTTGGCCCTGAATCCGGGGAAGGCTCTTCTCCGGCTCCCAAACACTCCCTGGCCGGTCGAATAGTTTCCATGAGGGTAATGGGCCGGGCCGCTTTCCTGGACCTGAGGGATGGCTCGGGAAGGGTCCAGGCCATGTTCCGGCAGAACGTGCTGGGCGAAGTATTTGACCTGCTTAAGGACCTGGACCTGGGCGACTTTATCGGCGTCTCCGGCAGTATGCTTCGCACCCGGACGGGAGAAATAACTATAGAGGCGCAGGAGGTCACAGTTCTGTCCAAGGGAATGAGGCCCCTGCCGGAGAAATTTCACGGCTTGCGGGACGTGGAGATCCGTTACCGGCAACGTTACCTCGACCTTATTGCCGACCCGGACGTTATGACCGCCTTCACCCAGCGCAGCCGGGTGATCAACAGCATCCGGCGCTTTCTGGATGGGCGGGGCTTCCTGGAGGTGGATACACCTATCCTCGTGCCGGTGGCGGCCGGCGCCCATGCTCGGCCCTTCGACACCCACCACAATGCCCTGGACCAACGTCTGTACCTGCGCATCGCCACCGAGTTGTATTTGAAGCGGCTGATTGTTGGGGGATTCGACAAGGTTTATGAGATTGGCCGGGTCTTCCGGAACGAAGGAATAGACCAGGACCACAATCCGGAATTTACGTTGCTTGAAAGCTACGAGGCTTACGCGGACTACAACTCCGTCATGGAAATGGTGGAGGCGATGATCTCGACGGCTGCCCTGGATGCCCGAGGGACCATGGCCATTCCCTATGGAGAGCACCTGATTGACTTTAAGCCGCCCTGGCCCAGGCTCCAGCTTAGGGATGAACTGCAAAGGCGCAGTGGCGTTGACATTGATGCGTTCCCGGATGACGAGTCCCTGGTGAAAAAAGTTGCGAGCCTGGGGATTGACGTGGGCATCCGGGAAAGTCGCGGTAGGCTGATTGACAAGCTGGTATCAACCTTCGTGGAGCCCACGCTGATTCAGCCAACCTTCCTGCTGGACTACCCGGAGGACATGTCGCCGCTGGCCAAGGGAAAGCCCGATTCGCCCGGCTACGTGGAGAGATTTGAGGCTTTCGCGGCGGGCATGGAAATAGCCAACTCATACACCGAATTAAATGACCCGGCGATTCAAAGGGAAAGGTTTGAAACACAGGAATCAATCAGGGAACATTACGAAGACGATGAAGTTGACCGGCTGGACGAGGACTTCCTGACGGCACTGGAGTACGGAATGCCCCCCACCGGCGGCTTGGGTGTGGGCATTGACCGGCTGGTCATGCTTCTGACCGGGCAGGCCAGCATTCGTGATGTATTGCTGTTTCCCCAGATGCGGACGCGGCGGGATGAGTGATGATGAACCGGTATGATGCCCGAGCGTTGCAGGTAGCCCGGCGGGTTCGGGAGCGGGAGCGGCCTGAACTAACGATATTGTTCGGCTCCCGGGCGCGTGGCGACTACGACGAGCTCAAGTCCGACATTGACGTGATGCTGGTTCAGGCGGAGGAACCAACTGCCGGTGGCGCCGCCGCGGCCACACGGGCCGCGGAGAGAGATACGACTGACATATATGGGCGGGACGTGCCGGTAGAACTGGTATGGCGTACCCTCAAGGAATTTCGCCACAACCGGCGCTACATCAACAGCATTGAAACCCAGGCAATAAAGCAGGGAGTGGTAATGCCCCGAGACCCGAGTGAGCACAGTCCGTCCAATTACGAAGACGAAAACACCGGCTACGACTATGACTGGTCAATCTATTCGCAACGGCTGCGCCACGCCGAGATGTACCTGGAGCATTTCCTGAAAGAGGTGGAACAAAATAGCCCTGACCTGTTCCTTGGCCGAGATGCTCAGGCAGCCCTGGAGCATGGGCTAAAGGCCCTGCTGGAAGCTCACGGCGTACCTTACCGCCGTGTCCATAATATCGGTGAACTGCTTGGCAACGTGCGCCGCGCCGATCAGGAAATGGGGGACTTTGCGCTGGCCATACCGCCGGACGTTTACAGCGAATATGCGGGCGACCTGGTTTATAGCCGCCGTAGGCAACCGGAACTAAGCAGCTACCCCGATTACGCGGAACTGACCAGGGCGGCGGTGGAGCACATTATCAACCGGGCCAGGGATTTGCGGGGGCAGGAGTAGGGAGCAAGCCTGAGGAAATTCGGTAAGGTCAACTTGGGTCAATGCCGTCGTTTCTGTGAACACGGCTCAAGGCCCATCAAGATTCACAGTAGGAGTACCCTTTTGGAATAATGATTACCGAAGCAGACTACTTGGAATCGAGTTTCCGAGAAAAACTGTTGGAGCACGTATTTCTGTCTGAGCTTCTGCAGGTCGCCTGGTTGGGGCGAGGTAGGAAAACGGTTGAAGTGCTTAAACCCGAGGTTGATAACGCCGGATACGACTTGGTCTTAGAGTGCCAAGGCACACGCCGATATGTTCAGCTAAAGAGTTCTGCTCAAGGTTCATCTACCAAGCAAACTCAAGTGAACGCTAAATTGGCTGAGAAACTTGGTGGTTGTGTTATCTGGCTATGGTTCGACGATACTACAGACAATAGAATTGTACTCCGGTACCTTTTTCTTGAAGCGACGAGAGAAGGATGGTCAATACGCGAATGCCCTCTGGCAAGACGCACAACTGCAAATGCTCAGGGTTACAAGCCCGAAAGGCGAAACACCCATGTAATTCATAAAACCCGCTTTGAAGAAAAGAACATCGCTGACCTATTCGATACGCTATTTCCTGACCTAAATCAGCAGCTCCTAACTCTTAACTGGTAACAGTATGCTCTCAATAGAACAAATACGCCGCGACCCTGAGTTTGTCCGTCAGGCCCTGGCCTCCCGGGGAGAGGATGGGTCCCTGGACGAGATTTTGGAGCTGGATTCCCAGCGGCGCCAGGCCATCAGCCAGGGCGATGAGCTTCGGGCTCGTCGCAACCAGGCCAGTCGGGCCATCGGTCAGTTACGCTCCCAGGGGCAGGACGCCCCGGAGGACGTAGTCAGGGAAATGCGTGAAGTGGGTCAGGAGATTGATGTCCTGGAGCAGCAGACCAGGGCTCTGGACGAGCGCATACATTCAATTCTCCTGGAGCTTCCCAATTTGCCCCGACCCGATGTTCCCAGGGGATTGAGTGAGGAAGAAAACGTGGTAGTCCGCCAGTGGGGTGAACCTCGTGCGTTGGGCTTTCCCGGCAAGCCTCATTGGGATTTGGCGGAGGAGTTGGGAATAATAGACTTTCAGCGGGGAGTGAAGCTGTCCGGCAGCCGGTTCTACACCATGTCCGGGTATGGGGCCAAACTGGAGCGGGCAACAATCAGCTGGATGCTGGATTTGCACAGCCGCGAACACGGTTACACTGAGTTGATGCTGCCCATCCTGGTCCGCCGGGAAATTATGGAGGGCTCCGGGAATCTCCCCAAGTTTGCCGATAACCTGTACTGGGATGAAGAAGACGACCTGTGGCTGATTCCAACGGCTGAAGTTCCTATTACTAACCTCTACCGGGACGAAATATTGCCCCCGGACTCACTTCCCAAGTATTACGTTGCCCAGACTCCTTGCTTTCGCCGGGAAAAGGCGGCGGCGGGGCGAGATACCCGGGGAATCAAGCGGGTGCATCAGTTCAACAAGGTTGAAATGTACAAGTTCGTGTCGCCGGACTCTTCGGACGCGGAACTGGACAGGCTGGTGGCCGATGCCGAGGACGTTTGTCAGCGGCTGGGGCTGGTCTACCGGGTGTTGCAGCTATGCACCGGGGACATATCGTTTCCCTCGGCAAAGACCTTTGACATTGAAATCTGGTCCGCCGGGTGCGAGGAGTGGCTGGAAGCCAGTTCCTGCTCCAACTGCACTGATTTCCAGGCGCGCCGCGCCAACATCAGATACCGCCCGGAAGCCGGTTCCCGTCCGGAATTTGTGCATACGCTGAACGGCTCCGGGCTTGCTCTGCCCAGGGTGATAATCGCCATACTGGAAAACTACCAGCAGCCTGATGGTTCGGTGCTTATTCCCGAGGCGCTCCGACCCTACACCGGCTTTGACGTTATTCCCGCTCCGGACAATTAAGCCGGTTAAAATCCAGAGTTGCAGTTCATTTCCCGGAGGTGCTCTATGTCCGGTATTTGGCCCGGAGACACCCAGTGTGTGGCCATGCTTACTTTTGACGTGGATGGCGTATCGTCCTGGCTGTGGCGGGACCCCAACTTTGCCCGCTTCCCCAGCCTGATGTCCATGGCGGAATATGGGCCGTCAGTGGCTACGCCAAGAATTCTCGACCTTCTTGACCGGCACGGCATCAAGGCCAGTTTCTATGTGCCTGGCTATGTGGCAGAGACCCATGTGTCCCTTGTGGAAGAGATTGCCAGGAGGGGGCATGAGGTGGGACATCATGGCTATATGCACGAGCCGCCGGGTTACCTGGAACCGGAGCAGGAAAAGGAGATTCTGGAGAAGGGCATTGAGATCCTCGATGGTATTACCGGAGAACCGCCCAGGGGCTACCGCTCGCCCAGTTGGGAATTGAGCGAAATCTCTGTGGAACTGATGGCAACCCACGGCTTTACCTATGACAGCAGCCTTATGGGTGATGATGCCCCTTACATCCTGAACAGTGATGACCCGTCGAAGAGGCTGGTGGAAGTCCCCATCCATTGGGTGCTGGACGATGCCCCTAATTTCGTTTACGCCCCGGCCGCCAACCGGTTGGGCCCCATGCGGAATCCGGACGAAGTATATGCTGCCTGGGCGGCGGAATTCGAGGGTCTTTACAGGTACGGACGCTCATTTAACCTGACCATGCACCCCCAATACATTGGCCGCCCCGGACGATTGCTGATGCTGGAAAGGCTGATCGAGCACATCCGGACATTCCCCAACGTGGAGTTTATGCGGGTGATAGACGTGGCGGAGATGTGGGCGCAACGCTGACCCACGGTAGCACTGGCACAGGCTTGCAACCGGTCCGCCCCCCAACTATCCTTGCCACCAATGGCTTTACATAGTAAGTTGAACCCATTCCCTTAGCTGGAGGTATTCATGCCGCAAGTACACGACCGGGGCGGGTGGCCCACCGATGAGCCCATCGACCGGGAAGAGCATGTGCTTTCCGACTGGGAACTGCGGGTTGATGCCATGCATAACGTGCTTAGCTACAAGGGACTGCGCCGCACCGATGAAATGAGAAGAGCAATCGAGAGCCTGTCGCCTGAAACCTACGAGGCCTGCTCTTACTATGAACGTTGGACCGCGGCCCTGGAGATTCTACTGATTGAAAAAGGCGTGGTGTCCAAAGAGGAACTGGACCTCAAGCATGCAGAACTGCAAGGCTAGGTTGAGCCATGACCCTTCAAGAAAAGAATAATGAAGAGGATTCTCCCCGTTTCCGACCCGGTGATTTGGTGACCGTCCGAGTAGATAATCCGGGAGGGCATTTTCGGACTCCCACCTATATCCAGGGGCAGTCCGGCCGTATTGAAAAACTGTGCGGAATCTTTCCCAACCCGGAGTCCCTGGCATACGGGGGAACGGGCTTGCCGGCGCAGCCCCTTTACCGCGTTGAGTTTCCGCAGTCCCAAGTATGGTCCGATTATGGCGGCCCCGCCAAAGATAAGATTTACGTTGACGTTTACCAGCACTGGCTGGAGCCACTTTCAACGTGACCAATTAAGCAGGTCAGGAGACGACCATGACGAGCAACATCGGAAATGGAAACGATCCCAGCCAGGCCGGCCACTCCGGGCACGACCACGCGGAGCATCCTGGTATGGCCCATGACGAGGAAGCCGGATACTACGCAGTTCGGGCCAGGGCAATGGAGTCCTTGCTGGTGGAAAAGGGAATCTGCTCTCCCAACGAAATTCAGACTATGGTGGACCGCATTGAAGCGCGGTCCCCTGCCGACGGGGCGAAGGTGGTTGCCCGCGCCTGGAGCGATCCTGCATACAAGTCGCGACTGCTGAACGACCCGGACGGCGCGCTGGCCGACCTGGGCTACCGCATGCCCGAAAACAGTCCCAAGCTGGATGTGGTAGAGAATACCGAATCGATTCACTACCTGGTGGTCTGTACCTTGTGCTCATGCTATCCCCGCAATTTGCTGGGGCGGCCACCGGACTGGTACAAGAGCCTGGCGTATCGCTCTCGCGCCGTAGTAGATCCCCGGGGTGTGATGCGGGAGTTTGGCTTCCAGGTGCCGGACTCAACAGAGGTCCGCGTTCTGGACAGCACCGCAGACCTTCGTTACCTGGTCCTGCCTCGGCGCCCTGACGGTACCGAGGGAATGTCAGAGGAACAACTGGCTGAACTGATTACCCGGGACAGCATGATCGGCGTCAGCGAAGCCCGATCTCCCCAAACCGCGACGGCGTCCTGACGCTTTCAGTTTGCGAGGGACCGAGGCAGGCCCATAGGCCGTCCCGCTCGATTGAGGCAAATCGGCGCTTGGCACGTTCCCAGTCAGGTTGCTTTGGAATCGGGCCAGGGATCAACCATAGGCCTGCCTCCGCCGGTTTCCCCCAGCCTGCCCTCCGCCTGCCTTGATGGCGTTCCTGGTCCACAACCAGTATCGGCTGCCCATCCTCGAATTGTTTCCCATATGTTGCCCTTGGGCGAGGTCAAACTGGGACTTCGAGCAGGCCAAATAACACCAGCGCCAGACCATCCTCAACGGGCCATGCTGGTACAGTAGCTCATTGCCTGACGGAACAATCATTTCAAGCACCGGGGCAAGTAGTATGCCTGACTCGCGGCGGTTTCAAGTAAAACAAAGCGCAGCGGTCAAGTTAAGGGCAGGGGCGGCTGCCACCACTTGCTGGTGTCGTTGACTTCTATCTCGTCAACCCACTTCACCCACTCGAACCCCCTCTTGCCCGGCGCCACCAGCCGCAATGGAAATCCGTGCCTGTGGGAGAGGGACTCATTCCCCGAGGATGTGGCCAGCAGGTACTCCTCGGCCTCGTCCAGGGAGAACCGGCGAAAATAGCCGGTTATTGACCTGACCGTTATGCTGGCCGCTTGAGGCTTCACGCCTGACAACTCCAAAACGTGCTTAAGGGGTATTCCCTTCCAATCCTGGGTGGAGTGCCAACCGCCGGTGCAATCCAGGGTGGCGCGAACTTCCGTATCGGACGAGGGTTCCAGCAGGATATCGGAATAGGCAAGGGAAAACGGGTTTTCAACCAAGCCCTGTACCCTCAGAGTCCAGGAGGCCGGGTCCACCGGGTCCGGAGCATCATTCAGCCAGGAGGTGGCCGGGTATCCGTTTCCGGTGTCGCTTCCGCTTTCGTAGGAACCGGTAAACCTGCGTTCGGCCCCGGGAAGGTTCGCCAGTCGGTTGGCCAATTCCCCTACTTGCCACAGGGCCAGCCCTGCGAGGCCCAGTCCACCCAGCCGTAGTACCATGCGCCGCTCAGCCCAGAACCGGGACCTCAGGCTCCAGCGATGGCGTAACAGGTGCCAAAGCAGCGGCGGCGCCAGTGCCAGCGAAAGGTAAATGTGCCAACTGACCCCGCTAATCCCAAGGTAATAAAACGGGCCGGCATGGCTCCAGGCTATCCCAAGTCCCAATGCGGTCACCAGCAGGGCCAGGAGAAGAATTGATGCCAAAAAAGGCAACCATTGGCGTTTCCACCGGCGCAAATTCATCAGGGACGGCAGGATGTTCCTGGCC
>VXOH01000068.1 GCA_009840135.1 Chloroflexota bacterium
GTGTGTTCGTCTGATTCCAGATCAACCCGCAGAACAAGCTCTTTGGCCGTGCCGGCGGTGACCGGTCCGATGCAGGCGATCAGCGAAGGCTCAAGAAGTGACTTGTCGCCATCGAGAATGTCCATCAGATTGCGTACGGTAGATGAACTGGTGAAGGTTATCACATCAACGCCCTGGGTCAGCAGTTGGCGGGCATTAGTGGCCGCATCGTCGGGAGTGACGGTGCGGTAGGCGGTTACCCGTTCAATCCTGGCGCCCAGATCGGCAAGCCCCCTGGCGAGGACGTCGCGGCCAATGTCTGCGCCGGGCAGCAGAACGGGGACGCCGTACCACTCACGCTCGGAGAGTTCGTTTAACACCGCCTCAGATACGGAAGTAGTTGGAACGAAATCGGCCCTGATGCCGCGCTGGGCAAGAGCGGCAGCCGTGGCCGGACCGATGGCGCCTATGGTGGAATCGGCAAAAACCCTGGAGTCCTGCCCATAGTTGTCCAGCCTCGCGAAGACCGCGTCAACGGAGTTGGCGCTGGAGAAGATCATCCAGAACTTGCTGATAGTCCCAAAGGGTGTTTCCAGGGGCAACAGGCCGTATTGAGCCAGAATTCTGTCCAGCTCTGAGAAGTCGTCCGGGGGAGCTATTTCAATAGAGGGCAACTCCAGGGATTCCGCTCCCTGTTCGTCCAGCAGGGTTCGCAGTCGGGAAGACTGGGTACGAGAGCGGGTGATAAGAACTTTCTTGCCAAAAAGCGGTTGCCGGTCAAACCAGCGGAGTTCATTCCTTAACCCGGCCACGGGGCCGATTATGGCTACAACCGGGGGGGCCAAGCCGGCCTCTTTGGCCCTGGCAACCACATCGTCCAGGGTGCCGTCAACCGTCTGTTGCTTCTTCCAGGTGCCCCACTGCACCAGGGCTACGGGGGTGTCAGGCGCCATACCCTCACGCTGCAGGGTTTCAAGAATGGACTGCAAGGCCGCCCAGCCCATGAGCACTACCAGGGTGCCGCCCGTGCGGGCCAGCACGTCCCAGGGTATGGACGACTCGGGCTTGGAAGGGTCCTCGCTGCCGCTGACTACCGTAAAGCAGGTTGCCATGCGGCGCTGGGTGACGGGTATGCCGGCGTAGGCGGCGGCGGCAATGGCGGAGGTAATGCCTGGCACTACCTCGAAAGGCATCCCGTTGCGGGCCAGGACCTGGGCTTCCTCGCCCCCCCGACCGAAGACGAAAGGATCGCCCCCCTTCAGGCGAACTACGGTATTGCCGGCTGATGCTTTCTTCAGAAGCAGGTCATTAATTTCGTCCTGGGTAAGAGCCTGCCGCCCCCGCTCCTTGCCGACGAACACCAGTTCAGCCTGGGGAGAGGCGGACTGGAGCAGGGCAGGGTCCATGAGGCGGTCATAAACGACGACATCCGCCTGCTGCAAGCAGCGCAGGCCCTTGACGGTAATCAGGCCAGGGTCGCCGGGGCCGGCGCCAACGAGGAAAACTTTGCCGGGCAAATTATTCACCTACTTGTAAACCACGTCTTCTACGGTATCCGTTGCAATGACGCGGCCGCATTGGCAAATTTCCACTTCCACACCAGCCGGAAAGATGCGCTTTGGGTCGGTTTCCCAGACCATTTCCCCTTTGTGGACGATCATCACCTGTCCCTCTTCTTCCAGGGCCCGGCGGCGGGCCTTAATGGCGGCGCGGCGCATGGCGGCGTCGGCCCGGGCAATATCTATTCCCTGGTAGACTTTTCCGCCGGTTTCGGCATTTTCAGTAGTGGCCATGGATTCACCCCTTCTTCTAAACGTATACGCTCGGGCCCAGTATTGTCATACAACACCCAGGAATCCACCAGCGGCTTGTACACTTCATGAAAGTTCTGCAAGCCACCGTAGAACCGGCGTCGTATCACCTCTTCAGGAATGTTGTGGCCGCCCTGCCTAACCCGCAGGGCAACCCGGGCTATGGCGTTTTCCGGCGAATTCAGACTCAAGAAATAAAGCTCCACCCGGTAGCCCAAGCTGCGCCACCGGGGAATGGCGCGGGCAAAGGCCCGCCCACTCATTGTAATCTCAAATGCGAAGCTTTCGCCCCGCTTCACCAGTTCCTCTATTTGCCGGAGCAGCAATCGTCCTGCGCGGAAGGATTCCGCTTCGGGATTGGCCGGGTTCAGGGCCGCTGCATTATGTCAGCATTAACAAAGGGAAAGCCTGACTGGTCACCGGCCAGAATCTCCCGGGAGAACGTGGTTTTGCCCGCGCCGTTGGGGCCTGCAATTATTATTATCCTTTTTTCTGGAGTTGTCATTTCACCTTTTTTGTTTGCTATATTTCCGCCTCGTCCAGGAGCCGGCCACCGCCCCTTTCTACCAGGGCAAGGTGGGCGTCGGCGGCCAGTTGATGAGGAGAACGGGTAAGGCCGCGCACTTTAACGGAGAATGTTTGATTACCGTCGGTTGTACCCAGGAAAACGGTAAGGTTCATCAGGTCGCCCACAGACTGGGCATAGGCGCCCACCGGGACCTGGCAGCCGCCGCCCAGGCGTTCCAGGAAGGCCCGCTCGGCGGTGGCGGCGTAGCGGGTGGGAGCGTGGTCGATGGCTCTCAGGATGCCGCCCATGCGTTCATCGTCGGCCCGCGTCTCCACGGCCAGGATTCCCTGGCCCGGCGGGGGCACGAAGCGCTGCGGCGACAGGTACTCAGCGACCCGGCCTTCCAGTCCCAGGCGCAGCAGTCCGGCGGCGGCCAGTATGGCGCCGTCGCATTCCTCTCCCTCGGCTTTGCGCAGACGGGTCTCCACGTTGCCGCGAATGGGGACTACCTGCAGGTCGGGGCGTTGGCTCAGCAATTGAGACTGGCGGCGGGGACTGCTGGTCCCAATTCTGGCTCCCTCTGGGAGTCCTTCCAGGGTACTGCTGAAACGGTTTACCAGGACGTCCCGGGGATCTTCCCGGGGCAGCAGGGAGGACAGCGCCAGGCCTTCGGGGAGGAGAGTGGGCATGTCCTTGAGGCTGTGGAC
Source organism: Chloroflexota bacterium (assembly GCA_009840135.1). Taxonomy (GTDB): domain Bacteria; phylum Chloroflexota; class Dehalococcoidia; order Lucifugimonadales; family UBA3495; genus Bin22. The sequence goes on from VXOH01000068.1 coordinate 3,006, forward strand.
GGCCATGTCCAGGCGGCCGTCGAGGAGTTGCTGCTCTATTTCCTTGACGAACACGCCCAGCCCCATACCGGCCAGCGGAGCGGACTGATGGGCATCGCCGTGGGTGGTAACGGTAACCACCTGGAACTCCAGGTCTGGGTGCAGGGGGCGCAATTTATCGAGCACGATGCCGGTCTGGAGGCGGGCAAGGGCGCTGGCGCGGGTACCAACGCGAACTACGTTCCTGCCTTGCGCCCCGTCCTGTCCCGCCGTCGTTCCTTCGACATTGGCAGGGCGAGGGGGTATGGGGTCCAAGCTATCCGAGCTGTCCTGGTTAGCGGCGCCCATGCCTTTCGCCTGTTCCATCCAGGTTGAACATCTCCCGAATCACGTCCTGCCGGGCTGGGTCGTTGCCCTCCTTGAGGTACATGGTGGGATGGTGCATCAGTTTCTTGACCAGGGCCGAGGTCAGGGCATCCAGGTGGGCCGTCATGTCTTCCAGGATTTCGTCCTCGGGCAGGTCCGAGCCGGCAGCCAGCCTGTTGCGCATGCGGGAAAGGGTTTTCTCCACCTCTGCTCGTCGGACGTTCTCCGCATATTCCCGGATGGTGGCAATAGCCGAGATGGTATCCAGGGAACTCCACCATTCCATCAGGGAGGCGGTTTCTTCAGCCACCAAGTCTTCGGCCATGGCGATTTCCGGCCCCATGCCCACGCTGGCGGCGTCGGAGGTTGTGCTCAATCCGTCTATGTCGTACAAGCTTACCCCTTCCAGGAGACCGGCTTCCGGATCTATGTCCCTGGGCACGGCGATGTCTATCATCAGGAGGGGGCGACCAGGACGGTCAGCCATAACCTGCTCCACCTGGGAGCGAGTCAAGAGGTAGTCGGGAGAAGATGTAGTGCTGATGACTACGTCGGATTCGGACAGGGCATGGTGTATCTGTTCGAAGGGAACTGCCGCCCCCTGAAGTTCCGCGGCGAGTTCCTGGGCCCGGCTGTAGGTACGGTTGGCAATCACCAGGTTTCGGGCGCCGGCGCTGGCCATGGCCCGCCCGGCCAACTGCCCGGCATTTCCCGCCCCAACCAGGAGCACCCGCTTTTGGGACAGGTCGCCCAGGAGACGGTGGACCAGTCGAACCCCCACATGGCTAACGGAACGCCGGCGGTAATCGCCGGAATGGGACCCCAGGTTTGCCTGGTGATGGACCCGCCTCCCTACCCTTAATGCCTGGTGAAAGAGCCGTGACAGAGGGCCGCGTACGTAGCGTGCCGTGACCCCGTTGCCGGCATCGGGACTGCTGGCGGCGCTGAAGGCAGCCCGCACCTGTCCCAGGATTTCCCACTCCCCGACGACCATGGAGTCGAGACCGCTGGCAACACGAAAGAGGTGCCTGACGCAGTCCGCCTCCTCGTAGTGATAAAGGTAGGGTTCGAAAGCAGCCTGGGGAACGCCTGAATAGGAGGAAACGAATCGCTTTAACTCACCCAGCGAGTCCCGGGACTCGGACGATTCGTTGAAAAGGGTATAGATTTCCAGCCGGTTGCAGGTTGACAGGATGACGCCAGGAGCAACCTGACTTGCCAGCGCTTCCAGGGCCGGAGAAAGGCCCTGGGCGTCAATGGTCAGCTTTTCTCGCAGTTCGACAGAGGCCGTACGATGGTTCAGCCCGAGGACCAGCAGGCTCACCGCACCGCCTCCTTTTCCCTGGACCGGGCTTCCTGTTCAGCCCCGCCGGGTTGGGCAGTCCGGGCCTGGCAAGTCCGCTTCCGGCACCTGGCCAAATCGGAGCACATGCCTGGCGTTTCCGGGTCCAATAGCTGGGTAAGCAGGGTATCCAGCGCCTCTTCATTGCGACCGTCCTGGACCAGGTTGAGCAGGTCTCGGGAAATACAGCACTGCCAGCGTTCCGGGTCTATAGCGATGCGGCGTTCCTTGACGATGCGGCGGGCCTGGGCCAGTACATCGGCCAGGTCTGCCCACTCCAGGGCTTCGGCGTTGGCCAGGGTCTCTCGGAGCTTGCGAGCCAGGGCCGGGCTGGCCCCGCCGGTGGATATGGCCAGGGTAACCGGTTCGCGCTTGACAATGGAGGGAGCGATGAAGCTGCAAAGGTCGGGGTCGTCCACTACGTTAAGCAGGACGCCAAGCCGTTCGGCCTCCTCATAAATTTCGCGGTTTACGTGCCACACGTTGGTGGCGGCCACGCCAATGAAGGCGCCTTCCAAGTCCCCTGGCTGGTAGGGGCGCTGCACCCAGCTAATGTCTCCGCGCTGGTGTGCCTGGCGGATACCGGGGGTGGCGTCCGGGCTGATTACGGTAATCCGGCAACCGGCCTGCAACAGGCCGGAGACCTTACCCTGGGCGATGGTCCCTCCGCCGATGATGACGCAGTTCTTGCCAGCCAGGTTCAAATATACGGGGTAGTAGTCGGGCATTTTCTCCTTTTCCTTTGTTATCCACGAAGGGACACGAAGGGACACGAAGTTGTTTTCAAGTTCTAAACCCTTTGTGTCCCTTCGCGCTCCTTCGTGGATAAACGTCGGTGTTTATTCGTGGAGGGCTTCTTCCAGTTCGGGTTCGTTCTCCCAGAACTCCTCGTAGTCTTCCACGAAGTAGCGTACCCGCGTCTTCTTGTATTCCCGGGTGCTGTAGAGGAGCAGGTTATCGGTTATCCGGGTGGCGTCGCTGATTTCCCGGGCGATCTGCTCGCACTCTTCCTGGGTAGTGGCGTGAATCATGGAGAAGTGGGAGTAGGGCCAGTCGGGGAAGGTGGGACGCTCGTAGCAGTGGGTCACCGCCGAGTGCTGGGCCATGGTCATGCCAACCTCTTCGGCCCTTTCCGGAGGGACCTGCCATACCACCATGGCGTTGGAGCGGAAGCCGGACCGCCGGTGGTGCAGCACCGCGCTGAACCGCCGCATGATCTTGCGCTCCTGGTATTCGTCGGCCAGGGCGAACAGCCGGGCGTTGTCGAGGCCCAGCCTTTCAGACATGGCGTCGAAGGGACGGGGAATCAGGGCCAGGTCTTCCTGCAACTCCCGGATTACGTTCTTGTCAAACTCCGAGACGGGCTGGGCCTGGTTCCAGTCCGGGGCGGGAGTGCGTTCGCCGCCGGCCCCGCTATTGTAGTCGGGGCTGTAGTTGTGAGCGGCGCTCTGCTGCTTGACCATGTCGAAGTTGACGCCAATCTTGAAGAAGCGGATGGTAGGCATAACCCGATAGTTCAGGGCGCCGGTTTCCTGGGCCATCCATTCCACCGTGGCCTGAAGATCGCCGTCGGGCGGGACTGCCAGGGTGAACCACAGGTTATAGTAGGAACCTTCCCGGGCGTAGTTGTGGCTGACTCCCGGGTGGCGGTTGATGAACAGGGCGCCGGCATTGAGCTGCTCGGGCTCGTAGGCAAAGGCCACCAGGGTTGTCTTGTAGCCCAGGCGGCGGGTGTCGAAGATGGCGCTTATCTGGCGCACCACGTTCTGCCGCTTCAGGTCGTCCAGCCGGGAAATCACCTCGGCTTCTTCGGTTTCCAGTTCACCGGCCAGCTCCAGGTAGGGGCGTTCCACCATGGGAAACTTGCTCTGGATGAGGTTTAGAAGTTTTCGGTCGATCAGGTCCATAGCTGTTGATCAGCCTCCGATATGGTTGACTGGGTTTGCCTCTGAATTTTGTTGCGGACCGGACGATGCTTCCATGCGCCGCTGGTAGGATTCCACCACACCCACCAGCACCTGGTCCGCCAGCTGGAGTATGGGAGCCCAGGAAGCGGAGTTAGTGGAGTCCAGCACCAGGGTGCGAAAGAAGATAAAGGCCTCCACCGTATCCTTGAGGGGAACGCCCCGCTCCGACATTTCCGCCCCGTACTCGTGGCCCAGCATCAGGGCCTCGGCGAGGATCTCCTGGCGACGGCCCGAAGCGCGCCGCTGGGGCAGTCCCTGGACCAGGAGGGAGAGGAGGCGGCGTCCGAACAGGCGCATGCGGTCCCGGCCCTCTTCTTCCACGCTCTGGTACCAGGACTGGCGGGCCACCTCCTCGTGACTGAGGCGACGGCGGATGCGCCGAAGGGCGGCATCCTCCAGCCTTTCCGCGCTCTCCGAAACCTGGCCTGAGGTCGGACGCTGGGTGATGGCCAGCAGGTCGTCGCGGGAGAAACGCCGGTGGCCCCCCGGGGTGCGGTAAACCTTGACGTGCCCGGCATCGGCCCACTGCCGCAAGGTGACCTGGCTGACCTGCATCAGGTCACAGGCCTCCCGCAATGAGAGCCACTGGGTTTTTTCGGTGATTTCGAGGTTGGTCATTAAAACTATAAAAATCTATAAAAGTCTTAACATTGTAACCCTTATTTTGCCGCAAAGGATACTAGCACAGCAATGAATACACGTCAACGGATAGGGCAATCGGGCAAGGGCAATCGCATTTTAATCTTTGCCATTCACGTCAATGAGTAGTCATGTCGTCCTGAGCTTGCCGAAGGACCTGGAATCTTTCCCCTCAGCCCGGTTTTGAGTCCGCAAGCTGGATTGCGGCAGGTTTGCAGGATGGAGTTTAGATCCTTCGCTTCACTCAGGATGACAGTTCTGGGTGCTCAGCAGGACATTACAGCTAAAACGCGATTGCCAGGGCAATCGGGCAAAGGTGCAATTCAGGTGGGCTTGAGGGTAAGACAGGGCAGCCACAAGGGCTGCCCCTACCGCTCCGGCTCCCAAACCACCTGAAACGGAACGCTACCGGCAATCGCGCTGTAGATTCAAGCTATAGGTGGCCATAAATCCCGTCGGCAAGAATCATTCGCCCCGCCAGGGACGGACGTGGATGCCTGAGCTTGCCGAGGGGCCGCCCACTCATGGTTCGACAGGCTCACCACGAACGGACTCACGGGTTATCCATCAATCCAATAGCGATGGCATACCTCGTCCGGTGGAAGGTATTGAGAGCCTTACCTGCCGGACAACGGCGGCTGTTGCCAGGATTCTCGACTCTAAGGCTATACCTTGTAATCCAAGGGAATTGCTTGTGTTGGCCTGAGGGTGTTTAATTATCAATGTCCTCGAAGATTATTACGAATGTCGGGCAGCGTTTAAACCATTCACGACTATCGTATTATGCCAGGCCACATTATTGGCTCTAAATTTATGAGGATTTCGAAAAGAAGACTTTTACCGTTTGAAGGTCGGAGATCATTTCCAATATGTCTGCCAATACGATGGAGAGCGAAGCCATAGCAGCCAGGGGTCTGGTACGGGAATTTGGCGCGGTCAGGGCCGTTGACGGCATTGACCTGTCGGTTCGGCGCGGGGAAATATACGGCTTTCTCGGGCCCAACGGGGCCGGGAAGACCACCGTTATCAGGATGCTCGTTACCCTGCTGGCCCCCACCGCGGGCAGCATCACGGTGGCGGGCTTCAATGCAGTGACGCAGCCCGACCAGGTGCGGTTGCGTATTGGCGCCGCGTTGCAGGCAGCGGCCCTGGACGATAAGCAGACGGGCAGGGAACTGTTGAATCTCCAGGGCAGGCTGTATGGCCTGAAGGGCAGGGAGATAGCGGCCAGAGTGGCTGACCTGACCGACCTGATTGACATTGGCGATGCCATGGGAAGGCTTATTGGCACCTATTCGGGCGGCATGAAGCGGCGCCTGGACCTGGCAGCGGCTCTCATCCACCAACCGGAGATCCTTTTTCTCGACGAGCCCACCACCGGCCTCGACCCAATCAGCCGCAGCCGCATCTTTGAAGAGGTGGCGAAGATTAACTCAGAGCTGGAGATGACTATCTTCCTCACCACCCAGTACCTGGAGGAGGCCGATGCCCTGGCCCACCGGGTGGGCATTATTGACCGGGGCCGCCTGGTGGCCCAGGGGACGCCCGAGGAATTGAAGCACTCCAGGGGGTCCGACCTGATCATTGTCCACCTGGATGCCCCGGTTACCCCGGAAGTCGCGGCCGCACTGGAGGCCCTGTCATCCGTGGATTTCGTGGATGCCCATGACTCGGAGCTGACGGTGAGTACGGGGAATGGGGCCGCCCTGGTCAGCGGGGTAGCTTTGAAGCTGAATGAACTGGGTGTTGGCGTGCGGGAGTTGACGCTGCGGACTCCCACGCTGGACGATGTTTTCCTGCAGGTAACCGGATCCAGGCTGCGGCGCGAGGAATCGGAGGGGGATCCTGAAGACCAGGGACAGGGCTGACTGGCACAAGAAAGACGCTTCAAGGTTCCAGCTATCGTGGAAACTATCTCAAGAGCGGAGACGGCTGTTTTGGTGGGTTATGCGTCCTGTATGTTCGCCCTCACCCTAACCCTCTCCCAGAGGGAGAGGGGACTCTTGAGATAGTCTTTGGGGATTATTAGCGGGTGTGAAACTCATGGCACTGGCTTCCAGCACTAGAGAAATAACGATACGGGCCCGGAAGGCGGGGTTTTTCCGGGATATTTTTGCCGTGGCCCGGCGCGCGGTCCGCTCCATGCTGCGGGACCTGGAGACCGTGATTCCGGCCCTGTTCATACCCGTGTTCATGTTCGTAGTAACGGTGGGGGCCCTGCAGGACTTTGCCGAGAACATCCCCGGGCTGGATTACCGGGCATTCCAGCTTCCGGTGGCGGTCCTGTTTGCCGTTACCGGTGTTTCCCGGGCCATAACGGTGGTGACCGATATTCAGTCGGGCTATTTTGACCGCCTGGTGATAACCCCCGTGAACCGGGTGGCCCTGCTGCTGGGCCTGATGATGGCCGATTTCGTGCTGATTATCGCCCTGACCATACCGGTGGTAATCATGGGTTTCATTGTAGGCGTCTATTTTGTGACCGGCGTATTGGGCATCCTGGCCTTTATGCTCATCGCCGGACTGTGGGGGCTGATATTCAACGGCTTTCCCTATGCCATCGCTTTCAAAACGGGGAACGTGGCGGCGGTCAACCTGTCTTTCCTCCTGTTCTTCCCCTTCCTGTTCCTGACCACCCTCTTCATACCCCAGGAACAGATGACTCCCTGGATGTCCATGGCGGCCGATTACAACCCGGTTACCTACATCCTGGCCGCCGAGCGGTCGCTGATAACGGAGGGCTGGCAGCTGACGACCATCAGGAACGGGGTAGTAGCTACGCTGGGAGTCGGGGTTGTCAGCCTGGGTCTGGCGCTGGCGGCGCTGCGGGGACGGGCGACGCGCAAATAAGTTTTCCGACTCGTTCGGGCCCCGGGAGGGCAGCAGCGACCTGGATGTGGGCCGCTGCATCCGACTAATCTTCCCAACGGATGGGAACTTAACCATTCTGCGTCAGAAATGGAGGAGCCGGCATGAAATTTGCTGCGTTTACCACGGTAGCGGCGTCGGCCGGTGAAGCCACCAACGCCGCCGACATTCTGGACAACCTCCGCCAGCAAACGATCATGGCCGAAGAGCTTGGTTTCGAAGCCATCTGGCTGGGTGAGCACCACTTCGGGCTATACGGCGCCGGTGACCTGCCCAATCCCATTCTGCTGGGCGCCGACCTGGCGGCACGGACTTCCAGGATTCGCATCGGCCAGATGGCCAATATCGCCACCTGGTGGCATCCCATCAGGCTGGCCGAAGACCTAGCCATTCTCGACAACATGACCAGGGGCCGGGTGGAAGTGGGATTCGGCAGGGGTATCTGGCCCTACGAGGGGCCCCAGTTCCACCTCAACGCAGACCCCCGCAAGGACCAGGAAAACCGGGAATTGTTCGGGGAGACGGTGGAGGTTATAAGGAAAATCTGGGCTGAGGAGTATTTCTCCCATCGGGGAACCAACTATACCTTCCCCGCCGAGAATACCGTGTTTTCCCACCCCTCCATACCGCCGGACCCGGCCTGGTGCGAGGACGGACGGGTGACGAGGCTGCGGGTAACGCCGAGACCGTTCCAAACGCCTCATCCGCCGTTGTGGATGACCGTCTCCACCGACCGTTCCGTCTCCACCGCCGCCGAAATGGGACTGAAGGCGTGCTACTGGCAGCCCCCGCCCCTGCGGATCAGGGAGCGCATGGAGCTGTACGCCGAGAGCCGGTCCCGCAGCGAGGGGCGTGCCTTCACCCTGGGAGAGGACCAGGCCGTGATGCGTTCCACCTACGTATCAACTTCCATGGAGAAAGCCCGCAAGGAAGCTGAGGCGGGAATCATGTCTGCCTTCATTTTCAATGACCCCTTTCGGGGCAGGCAGGTTTTTACCAATCCGGGCGAGGAACTGGGCCCGGAGGTGAAGCTGGACTGGGACTTCCTGGAGCCCCGAACCCTGCTGGTGGGCTCCCCGGAGAATGTCGTCGAGAGAGTCCAGGAGTTGCAGGAGGTCTGCAACCTGGAATACCTGCTGGTGGAATTCGCCCATGCGGGCATTCCATTGCGGGAGACGCTGCGGAACCTGGAGAACTTTGGCACGAAGGTGATGCCGCGCTTTGGCGGAGTCGGATAGTGGGTAATCGCAACTGGAATGATGGCTCGTTGGCAATTTCGTCATTCCTGCGAAGGCAGGAATCTATGTTCATTTGGTGCGAGGTTCCTGCCTTCGCAGGAACGACGGTTAAGCCCCAACCCATCAAGACAATGCTGTCGAGCTAATAGCGGTTAAGCTTTATCGAATTGACCGGTAATGTTTCCGCTTACCCAGGGCCTGGTGAGGGGCTTTGCATCCTTCTCCTCAGGCCGGTTGCGGGTGGTGAAGTTGGTTCCAGGGGTTGACTTTGGATGCTTCGGCTGCGCTCAGCATGACAGTCACCTAGAGCGCGATTGCCCCAGGTTGGGCTGGTTCATCACTTGAAATGGGGCATCACCCTGTCCGCAAACAGCTCCAGGTTTTGCAGGCCCCGGCGCAGGTCCATGCCAGGCCACATCATGCGGAAGCTGCCGTGGGACATGCCCAGCTCACGAAGCTTTTCGATTTCCCCGATACAGTCCTCGGGGTCTCCGATGATGAAGCGGTCGTGGGCCAGTTCGGCAAAGGCTGAACTGAATTCCTCGTCCATGGCCTTGTCCTGTCCCCACTGGGCGTAAGCGGCGTATTTCCCGCCAAGGTAAGGAGCTGAATCCTGCCAGGCCTGTTCCCGGGTCTCGCCCACGTACATCTCCCTGGCGATGGGCAGGTCTTCAGGCGCGCCCGATCCCGCCTGCTCCGCCGTCTCGTGGTAGAGCTCAATCTGGCGCTTGATAGCGGTGTAGGTGGCGTGAGGGTTGACGTACCAGGTGTAGCCGCGCCGGGCAGCGCGCTTGATGGCGGCGTCGCCGTTGGCGGCCACCCAGATCGGCGGGTGGGGCTGCTGGATGGGGCGAATGGTCATTTGCGCTCCTTCCAGGTGAAAGTGCTCGCCGTGGAAAGTTACCTGTTCCCGGGTCCAGAGCTGACGCATCACCTCCAGGCATTCCAGGTAGCGGGAAACGCGCCGGTTGCGGGCTACGCCAAAGGCGTCGTACTCCTCGTCGCGGTAACCCAGGGCGCCGCTGAGGACGAACCGGCCATTGGTGATGATGTCCATGGTGGTGACGCGCTCCGCCAGGTCCACGGGATGGTGCAGGGGCACCAGCAGGGTAGCCACGATGCCCATGCCCTCGGCCTCGGCGGACAGGCGGGCCAGCAGGGGAACGGTCTGGAGTTGCTGGTAGGGTGAGGTGAGGTAATGCTGCCCCTGGTAGAAGAAATCAAAACCCAGGTCGCGGGCGGTGCGGACGTATTCCACGATTTCCTGGAAACTCTGCCGCATGTCGGTGCCGACGGGTTGCTGCCCCATGCCGGTGAGAGAAACGCCAAATTGCATGGTTATCTGGATTACCTCCAATCCTGTCCTTCCCCGGCAGGGAAGGAGGGAGTTTTGAGAAATCTAGTAAGCCGAAGCCACGGTGGGATGGGCGTTCAGCGACACCGTGGCACCTATTTGCTCAAGAGGTAGGGCCATTCGCGAATGGCCCCTACGCCTGGCAACTTTGCTGACCCCAGGTGGGGGTTTCAGAACTGAAACAGGTCCCCGGTCGTGTCTTCAAATTGCTCCGTCATTCCGGTGCAAGCAGTCCGCCGAGCCGGATTGACTTCAGCTGGCGAGGTTCCCGCGAAGGCGGGAACGACGAAAAGAGAGGCAGGGAGACTCCCTCCTTCAAATTGATGACGGCTCTTAGCTTTAGACGGTGGCCAATTCCTGTTCTCGTTCCGCAGGCGGGGGCGCGCCCTTCCAGGCGCACACGGTGCAGGCGATACTGCCGTCCCGGTTTGCCACCATCAGCCCCTCGCACTCCGGGCATGGCTCGGGCAGCGGGCGGCGATTGTTGGTGTACTTGCATTCGGGGTACCTGGAGCAACCGTAAAAGACACCGCGCCGACTGCCGCGCTCCACCAGGTCGCCGTCGCACAGCGGGCACGAAGCGCCGGTCTTCATGGGGTGAGTATTCTTGCACCTGGGGTAGTCGCTGCAGGCGATGAACTTGCCGAACCTGCCGGTCTTGAGGAGCATAGACTTGCCGCACTGCTCACAAATCTCGTCGGTTTCCGCATCGGCATCGGCCCCGGCGTCCGAGTTATCCGCCTTAATCTGCCGCGTGGTCTTGCACTGGGGATAGCCGGTGCAGGCCATGAAGCGTCCGAATCGGCCGGTCTTTATAACCATGGACTTGCCGCAATTCTCGCAGGTTTCGTCAGTTGCCTCGTCCTCGGGCTTAACCCGGGGCATGTTCTCATTGGCGTTGTCAAGGTGCCTGGCGAAGGAACCGTAAAACTCGTGGAGCATGGGAACCCAGTCCTGGTCCCCCTGGGAAACTTCGTCCAGCTTTTCCTCCATCTGGGCCGTGAAATCCGGGTCCATAATGTCGGTAAAGTACTCGGTCAGCAGGTCCGAGACCGTCTTCCCCAGGTCGGTGGGATGCAGGCTGATCTGCTCCTTGGCGACATAGTTTCGGGCCAGCAGTACCCCGATGGTGGGAGCGTAGGTGCTGGGGCGGCCGATGCCCCGCTCCTCCATGGCCTTGACCAGGGTGGCCTCGGTAAAGCGCGGGGGAGGCTGGGTGAAGTGTTGGTTGGCCTCCAGTTGCTGGCAGTTCAGCTTGTCCCCGGCGGTTAGTTCGGGCAGGGAGTTGGGATTGTCTTCCTCATCCCCTTCGTCCTTCCCTTCCATGTAGAGGGTGCGGAAGCCGGGAAACTTCAGGACGGAACCGGTGGCGCGGAAGTTGAAAACCCTTCCGGCATCACCGCTGGCGCCTGGCTGAGAACCGATTTGGGAACCGATTTGAGAACCGGGTTTGCAGGCGGCGTCAATGTTCACGGTGGTAGCGTCGGAACGCGCGTCGGCCATCTGGCTGGCCAGCATTCGGGCCCATATCAGGCCGTAGAGCCGGAACTGGTCGCTGGACAGATAAGGCTTCAGCGAATCCGGGCTGCGGCCGATGGCGGTTGGACGAATGGCTTCGTGGGCCTCCTGCGCCGCCTTGGTGCGGGTGCGATAGGCGCGGGGTTTATCTGGCAGGTAGTCCCGTCCATACTTTTCCCGGATGTACTGGCGGGCCTCCTGTATGGCGGTGTCGGCCACCTGGGTGGAGTCGGTACGCATATAAGTAATCAGGCCCACCGACCCCTCGCTGCCCACGGACAGGCCCTCGTAAAGTTGCTGAGCGACGGACATGGTGCGCTGGGCGGTAAACCGCAGCTTCCTCCCCGCTTCCTGCTGCAGGGTGCTGGTGGTGAAGGGCGCCGCGGGACGCTGGCGTACCTCCCGCTTTCGAACGTCCGCCACCGTGTAGGCGGCTTCCTTCAACTCGGCCTCATACTGGCGGGCTTCAGCCTCAACCGGAATGGTCAGCCGGCGGCGGCTGCCCTTAAGGGAATGCAGCGCCGCGGGAAAAAGACTTGCCCTGGTGGGCTGGTCGGATTCCTTGTGCAACTGGGCATCCAGGGTCCAGGACTCTTCGGGAATGAAGGCCTGGATATCTTTCTCACGGTCAGTAACCAGGCGGAGGGCCACGGACTGCACCCGGCCGGCGGAGAGCCCCCGCTGTACGCGTTTGCCCAACAGCGGGCTGATCTGGTAGCCCACCAGGCGGTCGAGAATGCGGCGCGCCTGCTGGGCGTTGACCAGCTTCATGTCAATTTCCCGGGGGTGCTTGAAAGCCTCCTCCACCGCGTCCTTGGTGATTTCGTGGAAGACCACGCGCTTGGGGGAGTTGTTTTCCAGGTCGCCCCATCCGGCTGCAGTCTGAAGGTGCCAGGATATGGCTTCCCCTTCCCGGTCCGGGTCGGTGGCCAGGTAGATGTTAGCCGCTTCGTCGCCGGCCCTCTTTATCTCCTTTACCAGGGGCATCTTGTCCCGCATGGTGACGTAGGAGGGTTCAAAATCGTTGTCCAGGTCAACCCCCATTTTCCCCTTGGGCAGGTCACGCACGTGGCCCTGGGAAGCGGTTACCACGTACTTGCGGCCCAGTATCTGCCCCACGGTTCGAGCCTTGGCCGGCGACTCGACTATGACCAGGCTCTTGCCGCCGCTGGCGTTGACACGGTTTGAATCTGACCTGCCGGTACTCCTGGAGGCTGTTTTGGCCCGCCCCGAACGCTTCGCCGGTGAAGCAGCTTTCTTTCCGGAGGTCGCCGTCGCACCTTTTCGCCTTAGCTGCACATTTTCCAGCGCCTCGCGAACGTCCGGAGTCTGTTCAATCTTCCTGACCCGCTCCTTCCGGTAGAGCTTCACATCGGGACCGGAGCTTGAAATCGGGTTCTTGCCGAGTTCGTCGGGTTCGCCCAGGTGACGGTCAATGAGAGCATCGGTCCAGCCCCACTTCTTGAGGACTGAACGGGAGATTACATCGGGGTATTCGCGCTCCCGCATATTTTCCTGTTGGGCGCGGCTGCGCTCGCGGGACTTGCTCAACTCGTTCTGAAACTCGGAGCCTTCCTCTATTTCTCGTACACGGTCAGGGCTGTAGAGATGCGGTCCGCTGAATCCGTTGCTTCCCTTTTCGCCGATCTTGTCGGGGTCTCCCAGCAGGCGCTTGATCATGCCATCGGTCCAGCCATTTCCCTTCAGGTCGGCCCTGGTCAGCATTCCCCCGTCGGACCGGCCCCTGGCCGATGCGCTGGAGGAACCCACTGCCCTGGCAGCCGACCTGACAGCCGGCCTCGCACGGGTTGACTTGGCCTTGACAGTGCGACTGGTCATGTTGTCCGGTTTCCTGCCCTTGCCGGATCCGCCCCTGGATCCCTGGGTTCGCTTAGTTGCCATATATTGGGGTTGCCTCCCCTGTTCGGACGTAATGCATGCCGCCCACCTGTTTGACCATTCCCTTGAGTTCCAGCATGGTCAGCAGGCTGCCTACCAGGGCGACCGGCAGGCAGGCATTGCGTCGAATGTCGTCAATGTGCATTGGTTCGTGGTTCAGCCAGCGGAGGAGCTTGACCTCTTCCTCCTCATCAGGGCTGGGAGGAAGGTTATCCGCCAAACCGTCCGTCAGCCTCATCTCTATCTGCCTGGATACCACCCGCAGATTCAGCTCTTCCAGTATGTCGGTGTAACCGGATACGAGCTTGGCTCCCTCCTGTATTAGCCGGTTGGTCAGCCGACTGGCCGGAGAGAATATGCTACCCGGCACGCAGAACACTTCCCTATTTTGCTCCAGTGCGTGGTAAACCGTCCAGCGGGCCCCGCTCTTTTCGCTGGCCTCAACCACCACGGTTCCGAGGCTCATTCCGCTGATCAACCGGTTGCGGCGGGGAAATCCCCGGGCGTCGGGCCGGGTGCCAAGGGGGTACTCGCTGACCACGGCCCCCAGTTCTTCAATCTGTCGGCTCAATCCGGAGTTGTCCCTGGGATAGGTAATGTCCAGGCCGTAAGCCACTACCGCAACAGTCCTGCCACCCTGGGACAATGCGGAACGGTGGGCTATAGTGTCTATGCCCAGGGCCAGTCCGCTCACAACGGTAATTCCGCTTCCAGCCAACTCGCCCGACAGTGAGGCGGCTACCTCTCGCCCGTAAGCCGTGGGGCTTCGGGTGCCTACCACGGCCACCGCCCGCTCGTCCTCGGGAATCAGCTTACCTTTAACGTATAGTACGGGCGGCGGGTCGTCAATGTGTTTCAGGCGGGGAGGATACTCGGGATGGTGCCAGGTAAGGGGCTGTACTCCCGCCGTCTCCAGCCTGGCCATTTCCTCTTCCGGCGAGACCTTAGCCCGTATTTCGATTACGGCCTGGGTGGAAGGGGCATCAAGCCCGGCCGCTTTCAGCTGGGCGGCGCCGGCCTCCCAGGCATTGCCCAGGTCGCCAAAATAGGCCTCCAGCTTCCTGAAGCGGGTGGTGCCCATTCGCCTGGCCCGTCCCAACGCTACCCAGTATTTGGTCTGCTCAAAAGTCATGGCAGCGATTCTAGCACAGGGCTCAAATGGGGAACAATGACGAGGTGACAGTTGTAACTGTTCAGAATCGGAGGGTATCCAATCTGGAAGTGACGGTGATCCCCGGGTTCGAGGTTCCCGCCTTCGCGAGAACGACGGGTTTTTCGGCTTGGGAATTCATCCAGTCTGAACAGTTGCTGAAGGCTGTAACTGTTCAGAAATGAGGGAAAATATCCCCCACCCGACATAGTAAGGGCGCTTGGCCAAGCGCCCCTACCTTCCCAACGATCTTCCCAACAACCTGCCCAAGTTCGAGGTTCCCGCCTGCGGAGACCTTTGCGTAACCTGCCATTTAGTTTTTTGG
>VXOH01000071.1:0-48444 GCA_009840135.1 Chloroflexota bacterium
CCCCCCCCCCCCCCCCCCCCCCCCCCACCCCCCCCCCCCCCCCCCCCCCCCCGGGGGGGGCGGGGGGGGCTCTAACCCCCCCCCCCCCCCTGACCATGGGCACCTATTGTGGAGGATTGAGCAGGAGCCACTGGATTATCACGATAATTATCCACGGGATGAAGCCGATTATGCCCGAGACAACTACCACCGCAATGGCCCGTCCCGTACCTTCAAAATCCATGGCCTGGCGCACGCCCATCACCGCCGCGGCTACGGTCCAGACGAATGCAGCCAGGGAGATCAGGTTGCCCAGTATTGGCACCCACGAGAAAATCGTTATGACCCCGGGGGTGTAGGCAAACCCCAAAACTCTCCCCATTTCCGACCAGCTGGTCTGGGTGCCGCTGGAACGAAGCAGCCCCCCACCGACCATCAGGATGATGGTTACCCAAAGGGCCCAGCGCACAATGCCGAAGGCAAGGCCGGCCACCAGTCCGATGATGATGCCCTTGGCAGCCTCGTCATTCAGGATTCCCTCTACTATTCCGCCGATGACGCCGCAGACGGTCACCAGCAATACCACTCCGATGGCCTGCCCCAATGCACCGGAGTCGGCTTCAACCTCCTCGTAGGTATGGGCATTGAAGAACGCGGCCCCCAACATCCGTTGAAGCATCACTTCACCTCGCCTCTGAAATTTGCGATACGAACACCGGGATTATACTAACGGATGTAAAGATAGGGAATTATATTTATGTGCCCATCAAAGTGAATGAGGCTACCTAGGTAGCCTCATTCCGTTTTCGCTCTCGCTCCAGCTTTCGCTGCTCCGCCTCTTCCATGTATTTCCAGACCTTGGGCGGTTTGGCCTGCAAAACCCGCTCCGCTATTTCCTCTGGCGACGCATCTATCTGCTCCGGCATTTCCAGATTCACGGGACGTCCACGCTTCTTATTTTTTGTTGACATCTTTTTATTCACTTCCTTGCTTAACATCCGGGCTTGAACTGACGACTATATTGACGGGTAGGTGACCGAGTGGCTTAAGGTGCTCGACCGCGGATCGAGTGGGGTTGCGAAGCCCCCGCGGGTTCGAATCCCGCCCTACCCGTCAACATATTGTGGTTGAACCGGCACAAAATGTAAGGCGATAGACCAACAATCCAATTTCAGAAATTAGTCACTTCCGTAGCGGTTGAATCAACGACATTACAGGCATAATCGTAACGAACCACAAACCTAACCCGATCCTTTTCACCGTAAGCATTATCATTATAGGACTGCGCCGTAATAACATATGCTAAAGGAAAATCTGCATTCGTTATGCGCCCATCTTCCAATGCCGTGTCCTCCCCTATCCAGCCCGTAAGAACTCTACCCAAACTCCGAGAATAGAAGCCCAAAGATTCAAGGAATTCATCCACGCTGTCTTCAACATAATTGCGGTCCCCACACCGTTCCTCCTGCCACTCCTTCACATCCTTGAAACCATCGGGAGCAGGGGTATTGGTCGGTGACCGGGTAGCCGTAGGCCTCGGAGTATTAGTCGGTTCCGCCACCGTTTCACCTTCCACCGGCACCGGTTCTGGAGTAACAATTACCGAAGGCTCAACCATTTCCGTAGACTCACTCAAAACCATCGCCGTTACTCCACAGACCGTACAACTACCCATGAAGGCTACAGCAATAATAACCCAGTGGACCGGTTTGAAGGAAGCAATGACGTTCCTCATAGTGGGACTCCTGCCAGCATAAGGATATATGGACGCTGTTACACAACACCTTAGACATTAACCTAACAGACGCCCCTTCTCCCGCTCAAACTCGTCCTCGCTAATGAGCCCCGCTTCTCGCAAATCCCCTAACTTCTTCAATTCATCGAAAGAAGACTGAGGAGCAGACACAACTACCTGCTGTGGCTGACGATATTCATCCAATCTGTGGTTAAGCATTTCTCGGAGGGTATCGAAAGCTGGCTGTGACTTTCTCTCGAACACCACAGCATTTTCATTGTGACCAATGGCATCATCCCCCAATATACTGGACCTGGAATCCCTCCCACCGCGAAATATGAACAGAATGTAACCGTTCACTAAAGATCCGGCATCGCGATATTCCACTGAAGATATTTCACTTATTAAAATCTCTCTTGCCCCTCTAACCCCGTGAGTGACAAATGCCCATCGCCCTTTACGCTCCAGTCTAACCCGGTCTTCCAGCAAAGCAACTTGACCATTCATACCCCGAGCAAAACACAACGCACCCTCAGGGGTAGCTCGCCTATCCGCTTCCCTTTCAGCATCCTCTCGCTGGGCTATCACCTCTGGGGTATTGTATAGCTGATTGAAATTGTCCTCTGTCATGGTTGTCAAACGAATAGCATCTATCAAAGCCCAAACACCGAATCCTCCCAGAGTGACAACCTTCATAATCCCGTAACCGACTTTACCTAGATAGAAATCACAAAGAGGGGAACACACCCAAGCCAATATAAGTGCAGTAGAGCGCTTTCTCAACAGGAACCTCCTTCCCAGGCTACAGACTTGGAGTACCTGTCACCGCACTCAAGGCCAGCAGAGGTCCAAGGAAGGAGGCACGAAGCCTCCAGTCCGTTGCCCTGACCCATGCCAGACTTAACAACCATGTTGAGTACGGTGACCTCCCCATCCTACCGCCCGGAAGGAAGGATTACAAGCATTTACTTGACATAATATCTCCGCAGAAAATATAATGCGGGCATAAAGAAACCCCGGTGCTGTAACACCGGGGTTGAAACGATGCCCCTGTAGTTCAACGGATATAATACCTTGGATCGCACCGGGAGGTATGGGTTCAATTCCCATCAGGGGCACCAGGAACCTGGGGCCGGAGCATGACGATTATGCACACGTTTGCGAGACGTAGTTAAGTGGGTTCAACTCCCATCGGCCCCTCCATTGAAATCCTAACGCCGACGGCCAGACTTGTCAACCGGTTGATTTTCGGTTAGCGGTTACTCCGCTATCAACTCCTTGTAGGGAAGCCGCTTGCCCACCGAACCCTGGGCCATCGCGGTCATCTGATCGATGGTATCCAGCGGCCGGGAATTGTGCCGGCCTGCAAATTCAGTGGTGTACCGTTGCAGGTGTTTTTCCGAGACGTGATGATAAGTACCAGTAAGACCGCGCCGGAACATAGCCCAGTGGCTATCCATACCCGCCGTGTGCGCCTGCTCCTTCACGTACTCCCCAGAACTATGCTTCACCACCTCGTGCGCCCGGGCTATACCCTGATACCCACGGTGATCATCGGTGTACACCTGAGCGCCTTCCTGCGTATGCCCTTCCACAAACCCCTGCAAGGTTTCCTTGTCCGTGGAATCCACCACCTGAGTGACGATCTGGTTAGTGGGCCGGTCAATAACCCCTACCACCGGCTTTTTACCCGCGACACCTCGACCAGCCTTCATCTTCTTATTGGCGTGCTTGTTCTTCTCCAGCCCACCGATGTAAACTTCATCAGCTTCAACCGGACCGGCAAACACCACCGTCCCCGTATCCCAGGTTTCCCGGATCCGGTGGGCCATGTGCCAGGCGTTCTTCTGCGTAATGTTCAAATCCCGGTGCAGCTTCATAGAACTTACACCCTTAATACTGGTGCTGAACAGGTAGAAGGCCAGCACCCACTTGGAAAGGGGCAACTTGCTATTGTGCATTACCGTATCGGTTTTCACGGTGAATTCATACTTACAATCATTGCAGTGAAGCACCGGCGTCTTCCGCTGGGACTTACGCCGTTTGACATTTTCACCTTCACAAGCCAGACAGCGAATCCCTTCCGGCCAGCGACGCTCCACCAACCACTGGTGCGCCGCCTCTTCATCGGAGAACTGTTGTACAGCCTCTATCAGGGACATCCCCTTCCGATACGATTTTCCTGGTCCTTTCTTGGTCATACCCACGTCCATAATGTGTTATTTCACTTTCTTATTTCAGACGAGTGTACACGAATTTAGCATGAAAGTCAACGAATTTCGTAACTAAATGGGAAAGAGTTGTCAAGTTTCTGGTCATTCAATGTGCACAAAGATATAATTCCCTAAAGATATGTACTGCTTTATCAGACCATTTTATGAGGAATCCAGCCCCCTTAAGGCTGAAGTCGTTGGCGGTGAACCGAAAACCGGGTCTTCCCGCCGACCCATCATCGGCGGGAGGGCCATCGGAAACCTGGCAGGGACCAGGCGTCGCTCTTTAGGTATCCCCGAAAGGGTTGGCCCACAGATCATTGATCTCAAGTTCCTGCATACCCGTGGAGGGCCAGCCCTGGGGCAGGGAAATGTGCCGGTGGCTCAGTACCGGAGCCGGCAAGGACCGGACCAACTCCAGAGCCTCCGGTAATGAGGAAAGTCCCCATAAGCTAACGCTGTCCGACGCTGTGGGCGGAAGGCCTTTGCCCTGCACCAGCACCTTGAAGTCGCCCAGGCCTCCGGGATTGGCCAGGGCCACCAGTCCCGCCCGGTTGGCTACTCTCTGGGAGGTCGGCAGTGGGGTGGAGGTCACCCGCCGGCGCAGCACGTCCAGGCCCAGGTTTTGCAAAAACCGCCGCTGCGTCGTATAGCCCAGGTGCGTTAATCCCGCAGCCTGGCCCGCCAGCTCCAGGGAGGTAAAGTCTACCTGGGACGTTATGTCCTGGCGGCCGATGTTGCGCAGGGGCGCGTCGTTCTGCACATGGCGGTAATAGGTGGTCAGCGTGCCCCGGGGCCGCAATTCCGCTGAGTAGAGCTCACTGGCCGCCCGTCCGTAATCAATGGTGACCACAAAGCCTGAGGCCAAACTGTTAGCTGCCGAACCGGCCCATTCCCCTAGGCCCAGGTTAATCTCGGCCACCTGCCCCTCTGCCAACTCAATGCCCAGCCCGTCCAGCCGGTCGGCCAGGGCAGGGGTGCTGGGTTCGTCCAAGACTTCCACCAGGGGAGCGGCCTCAGCCGCAGACTCTTCCCCGCGTGAAAAGTCCTCACTCTCGTCCTTTCTACCTTGGTGAGCAGCGGGAACAGAAGTGGAATCTTCTGCGATATAGACTTCCTTCAGTTGGCCCTGGTCCATCCTGACATGGTGTACGGGAAATGCGTCAATCAGTTCGTTGGAGAGGATGCAGCCCCTCAGTTTGCGGAGGGGCGTTCCATCAGCAATCAACGGCGACACCCTGGAGCCTGCTTTGTGCCTTCCGCTGCCCTCCATTTCTTCCGGGCTTGAAAGTGGGTTGGGATTCCGGTCGAGGCAGAGGTATATCAAGCTGTCGGAAAAGCCGCCGGGGAGGTCTGCAGCCGTTGCGATGATGTCCCGGCTCAGCTGGCCGTTGCCCGCGCCCAACTCGGCGACGTGGAAAGGATTTGGCCGGCCCAACAGCAGCCAGAACTGGTAGAGTTGCACCGCCAGCAACGCGCCAAAGGCTGGGTGGGCCATGGGTGAGGTGTAATAATCGCCCGAGGGACCGAAGCTGGGGGAAAAGGAGTCGCCCCCGCCGTCCCTGCCGCTGCCTCCGCCACAGTAGTACCCGCCCAGGGGGGAATACAGGGCCACTTCCATGAATTCTGCAAAGGTTATGGGGCCACGCTCACGGATGCGGCGACGGATCTCAGCTTCGGCTCCGGGCGTGGTTGGGGAATATGGCTGCATGGAGGCATTATACCCCTGCCAAAAGGCCGCTAAGGCTTGGCCCCGCTACGGAGATTCAAAATTCCCGTTTCCATCCCGCCTGCCGGCTGACGAAACCGGGGATGGGACGGATTGCCGCTGACGCCCCCTTCTTGGCAGATATTTCCCTTCGTGACGTGAGTTGGTCTCACTCGGTCCACAGGTAGCTGTTGTTGGGAGCAACCTGTTGCTCGAAGGAAGAAATGGCGGGTGCAACCGTGTTGGCTTCCGTGAAATCCGCAGGGCCCATTCCGTAGTGCATCAGACCTGATCCGAACATTATCAAGACCCACACCAGGGCGAATATCGAGAACAGGCCAAAGGTCCACCTTATTGCCGAATTTTCGCTGGCGTTTCGACTCTGCCTTTTCATGACGCCCTCCCAACATAAATTCATACTTATCTCATTACCTTATGCTATTCATTATAACTAAAGTATATCCAGTAAGTCAATATATACTATTACTATTGGTGAATAGCGTTGCATTTCAGGAGGGCAAGCCGTTGGTTTGATCGGTAGAGGCCCGAGGAGAACACAGCAGAAGGCAAGGTTTGATGTGGCCAGGGGATAACGACAGCAAGGCGTAGCCTAAGCAACGGGTAAGTGTCCGGTCGGAAAAGCAGCTACCGGGGCAAGGGGATGCCGGCGCTGGCCGGCATCCCCTCACTCGCCATTTTGCGGTATTCCCCAGTCAGTTAATCGGGGGTCAGGGGAATCGTGCAGCGGAATCCGGCCAGGCTGGACAGCCCCCATGTCATCTTACCTTTAGGAGCGAACGCTGCCTCCGCCCCGGTAAATTCCGTAAGTCCTGTTGCTTGGGTCGCTTCGGTTGCTTCGGTTGCGACGTTTCCTGGGCATTCCGTGGACAGGACACCTTCGTACCGCACGGCCGGCAGATGAGCGGCCGCTTGCAGCAGCCGGTATTCAAACAGCGCAGAGCCCACAACCCCCAGGGCCAGCACCACCACGGCTGCCATCAGGATACGTTGGGCCACGATGGGGCCGGTACTTCGCTTCCCGTGGTTTACCAGGTTGATAACTAACGATTTCATCGCCCGTCGCACCAATAACTATCTCAAATCCTTTCTCTCGACAATATTCATTATACCAATTAGCAATACGAAACACAATAGTTACTATTGTGTATTCCGGGGATACGCCGAGTTTCGGGAGCGTAAGTGGACGGTTGTCAGTTGGGCGGTCAAGGGTGGTTGTCGGTGGCGGATTGGGTGGTCCAGTCACAGGACGATTCGCCCGGCGACCCTTGCTCGGTTCAGGCGGCTCGGACCGGGGCGGCCGGCTGGCAGAAGGGTTGTTCCAAAGAGCCGCTATTTCGATAACAGGGGGGATGAAAAACACCGGCTCGTCGGGGATATGCTCAGTGTGTGCCTGAACATTGTCGCCGTAGTAACGGGACTTGGGGTGGGGCTAGACTGCCGCCATTTGCTCGGCATCGCGAATATAGTCTATCGTTTCCCGAACATCGCGAATAATATCCTCTGCGGGCTCCAGTACCCCGTCGTAAAAGGCCCTGCCGTGCAGAAAGTATTGGCGGGCCCCGTAACGTAAGCGCAGGTGTTCGAGAGATGGGTCCCCGCCCCGCAACTGGCGCAGCAAGCGGGCCGTCTGGCCTGACGTACGTGGTTCCTCCCCCGTACGGGCAAGAATCAGGGCGTCAGTGGCCCTTTTGGTAGCGCCCCAGGCCTTGTCAGCGGCGTTGCGCAAGCGGTTCTGCGCCAGCATTTCCAATGCATCGTCGTACAGTTCCCTGGCATCGGCAAAAATGAAACTTACCCGTTCGGTTTCCAGCATGAGGCCCCGCCACAAATAGGATATGCCGCATTCTATCGCTTTACCTGTATATCACGAAATATCTCGCCAGGTAAAGTCTATTGGGCTGCATAGCAAAACCGCTCTCGCCAAGGGAGAGAGGCCGAAGGTAAGGGCTAAAGTCAGACCTCTACCGCCCAAGCAACCCAAACATGGTCAGCAGGCCGGTGGTTGCGGCAGCGGTCCGCCGACGGCCCCTGCCGATAATGCGGCCAAATTCGCCCCGCTCCCAGATGACCACGAACTGGCTGGCGATGAAGATGGAGCTGTAGGTACCCACTATCACGCCGATGGCCACCACCAGCAGCAACTCCCGGATGCTGGTGCCGCCGATGAGTAGCATGGCCAGCAGCACGGTGAAGGTGGTGAAGCTGGTGTTGATGGACCGCCCCACCGTTTCCACGATGCTCAGGTTTACGACCGAATCCAGGGCCCGGTCGGGGTAGCGGATGACGTTCTCGCGGATGCGGTCGAAAATGACGATGGTATCGTTTACGCTGTAACCGGCCACGGTGAGGATGCCCACTATGAACATGGAGTTGACCTCCATGCCGAGAACGCGTCCCAGGATGGAGAATACACCCAACACCAGCAGGGTATCGTGAATCAGCGTCAGGATGGCGCTGATGCCGTAACGGTAGGCCCGGGGAACCCGACGGAAGGCGTACCAGATGTACAGCAGGATGAACACCGACGCGGCGGCCAGGGCGATGATGGCGTTGCGCACCGTTTCCTGGGCCACGATGGGCGAGGTGGAATCGAAGTTGACGCCCTCCACGGGAGCCACGTTTTCGGTCAGGTCGTCCTCAATCAGTTGACGCTCCGACCTGCCCCCTCCGGCATCCTCGGCCAGCACCTTGGTGCGCACCAGGACCGACCGGCTGCCCGTACGCTGGATCAACGCCTCGGGATGGCCCAGGGCCGTCATTCGCTGCTGAACCTCGTCTTGAGACACAGCGCGGTCAAAGGTAATGTCCATCACCGAGCCGCTGCTGAAATCAATGCCCGGCCTCAATCCCGACCCGCCGGCTATCCACCCGTCGGGAGGCATGGCCAGGGAGATAATGCCCGGAATCAGAAGCAGGGCCGAGAACAGGAAGTACCACCCCCGCTTTCCTACGATGTTATACATTAAGTACTACCTCCAGGGACGAACTATTGGTCCAGGAATGAGCGCGAATACTCACTAATTGACAGGACCTCACCACATTAGTGGGTATTGATATGCACATTCCTGGATAGCAGGTCAGACATTGCGGGTTTGCCCTGCAGCGCCGCCGGCTCTTGCCCCGGAGGTCAAGGTCGGGGTTCCTTCCGGGCTGAAAAGGTTGAGGCGCCGCCCCAGGCCAATCCAGGCCAGTAATTGCAGCAGGTTGCGGCTTACGACAATGGCCGTAAACATGGAAACCACCACACCGATGAACAGGGTGAAGGCAAAGCCGGTCACCAGGTCGTCGGCTGTGCGGCTCCCCAGCCACAGCAGCACAAGGCAGGTAATGATGGTGGAGAAGTTGCCGTCCCGAATGGCTGGCCAGGCGCGGCTGAACCCCACCTCCATGGAAGAGGACAGGGTGCGCCCGATGCGTATTTCTTCCTTCATCCGCTCGAATATCAGAATGTTGGCGTCCACTGCCAGACCGATGGAAAGGATGAAGGCGCCGATGCCCGAAAGGCCCAGGGTTACCGGCACCAGCTTGAACACGGCCAGGACCACGATGGTATAGAAGAGCAAGGCCAGGGCCGCCACCACGCCGGCCATGCGGTAGTAGGCAATCATGAACAGCAGTACCAGGCCCAGCCCGATGATTCCCGCTTGCAGGCTCTTCTTCAGGGACTCACTGCCCAAGAGGGCGTCCACGTCGCTTTCCTGGATTAGTTCCAGGGGCACCGGCAGGCTTCCCGCTTCCAGTTGAATGGCCAGGGTGCGGGCTTCCTCCCGGGAAAAACTGCCGGTGATGGAGCTGCGGCCGTCACGAATCCAGGCCTGGGATACCGGGGCGATGAGAAGTTCATCATCAAGGAAGACGGCGATGCGCTTGGTTTCCACTCCGACAATGCGCTGGGTCAGATCCGCGAAGATGCCCGTTCCCCGTTCCTTGAAGGCAATATTCACCTCCCACTCACCGGTGTTGGGGTCGGTGGAGGCGAAGGCGTTTTCCAGGTCATCGCCAGTCAGCCCCAGTTCCGCGTCGGTAAAGGTAAAGCAGGTCACGTCGGAGCAGGTACGTTCCTTGAAAACCAGTTGGGCCGTCTGGCCAATGAGGGCCTTGGCGGCTTCGATGCCGCCGGTGGTTTCAAAGGAGGTCACCGCGCCAACGCCGGAGGAGAGGGCGCTGCGCAGGGCCTGCTGCTGGTTCAGGTTTATGGATACGGTGCGAATTTCATAGCTGGTATCTGAAGCAGCCTCAACGGTAACGTCTTCGTATCCTTGTCCTTCCACCACTCCCTTTACGGCCTGGGCGTCGGTGGCCTCGGCAAACTCCACCTCGGATATGGAGCCGCTGGCGCCCGGCAGCTGGACAATTACCCGGTCTTCGCCAAAGAGCTGAATTATGGGTTCTTCCGTACCGAAGAGATTTACCCGCCGGTTAATCCGGTCCAGCACACCCTCCATCTGGTCGGCTGTGGGCGGCTGGGTTTCGGCCAGGGAGAAGGACGCAACTCCGTGGGTGGTTACCGCGAACTCGACGATTTCTCCAACGCCTTCCGCCAGGGCCTCTTCCAGGTCGTCCTGCTGGGCTTCGTCCAGCGGAGAGGTGCTGGTGATGCGGAAGAAGTTGTCCACCCCGGGGGCCTCGACCTGGAAGTTGGCCAGTTCCTGTTCCTGGACCAGGTCTGAAATAAGCCCCGAATCGGGAGAATCCAGTTCCGGGTCAAACTTCAACTCTACCTGGGTGTAGGTAATTGAGTCCTGGATGGATTCCTTGGTGGCGTTATCCAGCAGGTCGGTGTTTACCACGTAAGTTCGATCGTCCAGGGGACGAACTTCGTAGTCGGCGATTCCCAGGTTATCCAGGGCCGATTCTATTATCACGCCCCGGGTGGGGTCGGTGAATCCCACTTCAATTCTCGTGCCGGTGTCGGCCTGGTAAACCAGGTGCCCGCCGCCGCTGAGGTCCAGGCCCAGTTTGAGACCGAGAGGGCCATCCCCTCCCCGGACCAGGGCGGGAAAGCCGGGAGCATTGATGTTAATGTCCCGAAAGCCCAGGGATGCCACCGATAGCGCCACGATAAACAGGATCAAGATTGTAAGCTGGACACTGCGCCTGCGCATCAATTACTCCTTCCGGTTCGGTCCCCTGCAGGCCGAAGCCCCCGGGGACACAAAGAGGCACGAAGGACTCAACTGGTGAATCGCATCTGTCCTTCGTGCCGACATTATCATTTCAGTTGGGCAGCCAGGGACAGGGCTTGTTCCCTGGTTGTAATTTCTCCGGCAGCCCGGGCCTCGTCTATTTGCTCCAGCAGCCTGCCAATGGCCCGCCCGGGCGGCAGGCCCAGGTGCTGCATCAGGTCGTGACCGTTTACCAGCCTCAGGGGACCCTGGGCCGGCGCCTGAATCCGCCCCACTTCGAGCAAATCAGCCAACATTTTAGCATGATTGGCCCAATGGTCAGCTACGATTTCAGGACCCTTGGCGGCCAGGTAGTCGGCCATGGCCAGATAGATCGTATCTACGGCCACGTCGCCGAGCTCGCGGTAATATCGGTGGACCGCCCTGGGAGTGGGCATTTCCTGGCCATGCCGCAGCTGCGAGGGACGCAGGTGATGGAGCACCATTCTGGCTACCATGGATACTACGGCGGAGCTGAACCGCAATTGGGTGAGGCGGTCAGTTACCATCTCCGCCCCCAGTTCCGAGTGGCCCAGAAAGCGGATCCGGCCGGTTTTGTCCGGTCCCTTGGTCTGGGGCTTGGCGATGTCATGGAGCAGCCCGGTCAGCTTGAGAACGGTGCGACGGCTGAATCCGTCACCCGCATCCTGGGCAAAATGGGCCTCCACCTCGGAGTTCCAGGGCGCCAGCGAGTAAATGGCCGAGTTCTGGTGCCCCCGGGTTACCAGCTCGGCGTACTCCACGGTATGAAGGTTGTGGTTCCACACGTCCCAGTAATGGGCGCTGGGCTGATCAACTCCCTTGGTCAACTCCAGCTCGGGGATAACACGGCATAGCAGGTCCAGCCGGTCCAGGACTTCAAGCTGACCGCGGGCCCCATCCATGGCCAGGATGGTCATTAGCTCCTGACGGATCCTCTCCGGGGCGACCTGCAGCAGGAGCGGCGCGTCTCGCCGAATCTGCCGTGCCGCCTCCGGGTCTATCATGAATTTCAACTGCCCGGCCAGCCGGGCGCCGCGGAGCAATCGGCCAGGGTCGTAGTTGAAGACCCGGTCGTTGACGGCTTTTAATTGCTTGCGCGCGATATCCCGCCTTCCCCCCAGGGGGTCTATCAGATCGCCTGCCCACTCCGCCGCCGGTAGGGGCCAATCATCGGGGTCGCTGTTGACCAGGCAGGGATGGTCCAGGGCCAGCGCCAGGGCGTTGCAGGTGAAGTCTCGGTCCTCCATATTCTCCTGAATGCTGGAGGTGTAACGGACCAGGTCAATGGCGTGTGGCGGGCCTGACCGGTCAGGGGGCTCCAGGATAACCTGGTAAACCCCGCGGGCCAGGTTATGGGGCTGGCACTTGCCGCCCAGGGTCCCGGCCAGTTCGTGCCCCAGCCTTTCTACCGACGGCACGCTCGGTGGAACTGCGATGTCCATATCGCGCAGGCCATCGGCTCCGCCCCCGTCGGTCATCTCTCTACTAAGCAGCGAGTCCCGGAGGAAGCCCCCTACCAGGTAGGCGCCTCCTTCCCGACCGGGGAAGCGAGTTGAAAAAAACTGGGAAATCTGAGTAAGAATGGTCGGCTAATCCTGAAGGGTGAAGTAGAGCTTCACCGAATAGTGCTGGGTGCGAGGAAGCTGGGCCGCCTTGATCGCCTTGCGTCGCCACAGGCCACGGCGCTCAAGGAGTGAGCTGGTACAGCTTACTTTTTTTCGGCTTCGACAACAGGGGCAGACGCCTGGGCCGCGCCGTTACTGTCGCCTTCCTCTTCCGGTTCGGGGGGATCGGGCTCGTAGCTGATCTTCCAGAAACTGTCCTTGGAGACCAGGTGGTCTATATAGAGCACGCCGTTAAGATGGTCGGTCTCGTGTTCAAGGGCCTGGGCCAGCAATCCTTCGGCCTTTATGCGGATGAGCTTGCCGTTCAAGTCCAGGGCTCTGGCTCTTACCCTCTGGGAGCGTTTTACGGTTCCTCGATAACCGGGAATGCTGAGACAGCCCTCTTCGACCTCGCGTTCCCCTTCCCTTCGAATGATTTCCGGGTTAATAAGTATGAGAGGTTCGTTCCATTCCGGAAGCTGAATCACGCAAACCTTTTGCAGCCCTCCCACCTGGTTGGCGGCCAGCCCTACTCCATGCTCCGCGTGCATGGTTTCAACCATGTCGGCGGTGTACTGCTTCATGTTGGCCGGAATCTGAGTAACACGGCGAGTTTTCTGGCGCAGGATGGGATCTGGGACATGCCGCATGGTCAATCGGGCCAAAATGGAATTCCTCCCCGCAGCAACCAAGGGCACTGCAACGGGCAATCAGCTTACCGGATTCAGCAGATCATTATAGCTAAGGTAGCTGACAAGTGCAAAAACACGCTGCTGGAGGTTGACGGTTCCGAGACGGTCGGCAGGAATAGACCCATTAGGTGGGGCGAGTCTCATAGCTCTGGAGGATTGAACGGAGGCATCGGCGGAGGGAGATCAATGGACTCGTCGGCCCGCGCAATATCCTCGGGGATGAGGAGGCGGTTGATGATGCGCTGCTGATCTGACGAGGGCAAGTAGTCGGAAATCGGACCCTTTTCACGTATATCCCACAAAGATTCAATCTGCCGGGTAACGTCCTCCAGCAGTTGGGCTACCAAATGTTCGCTCAGGTGGTCTTCGTAATAGTTATCGTGTAACTGGTCAGCAATTGCCTGCAGGCCCCTCAATTCCGGTTGGTCGTATTCGGCGGCCAGCAGGCCAACTATGTCCCGTCGCAGATTGTGGGAGCTGTGCCGCCAATTGCGGTCTTCGGCTATGGCCTTTACCGCCTGCGCCACGGCGCCGGATGCCTTGTCCGAGGCCTGCACTCTGTCTCCAAGGGAACGCAGCTCGAAACCGGCCTGGCGCATCAGGCGGCGGCTGAGGTCTGCGTGGCGATTGGCGTTGGCAAGAGACATGGTAGATACCTATTATGCGGGAGGTTGGACCAATGGCGCTGCTGGTTAGAGTTTAGCTACATTCGGTGGCGCAAGTCTATACATAGGATAGTGATGCTGCCAACGTATCCGGAGGGAACCCCAAGTCCAATCCGCCGACTTACAACAGTTCCAGGGGGTCCACGTCAA
Organism: Chloroflexota bacterium; assembly: GCA_009840135.1. Classification (GTDB taxonomy): domain Bacteria; phylum Chloroflexota; class Dehalococcoidia; order Lucifugimonadales; family UBA3495; genus Bin22. Next base: position 13,915 of record VXOH01000071.1, read on the forward strand.
TGGTTACGTTGCGGGCCGGCAGGTCAACCCTGTCCAGGAAACGGTGAAGGTTTCGCCCCCGCAACAGCAGGGTCCAGCGATAACGCCCCCGAATTCTGGGGGGAACTCCCGGCGCCGGCCCGACAATATTCACGTCGGTAAGCCCCTGGGAGCGAATTTGTTCCCGCATGGAACGGGCGGCGGCCATTGCCAGTCGCTGGCAGGTTGTTGCATTCATGTCCTGAAATAGCAGGCGCACCAGCCGGTTGAAGGGCGGATTGCCGCAGCTTCGCCGGGCGGCGATTTCCGTCTGGTAAAGAGTAGAATAGTCCTGACGGGCGGCGGCGGCCACGGCGTAGTGGTCGGGATTGTAGGTCTGGACAATGACCTGTCCCTGTTCTGCGCCTCTTCCGGACCTGCCGGCTACCTGGCAAAGCAGGCCGAAGGCTCGTTCCCCGGCCCTGAAGTCGGGCCGGTAGATTCCTATGTCCGCCAGAACTACGCCCACCAACGTGACGTTGGGCAGGTCAAGGCCCTTGGCAACCACTTGCGTTCCCACCAGCACCTGCACCTCCCCTTCCGCCAGGCGACGCATTGCCTCTTCAGGAACCAGACCGGAACGGGCGGCATCCGAATCCCACCTTTCTACCTGGACGTTGGGAAACCTGGAATTCACCTCGTCCACCACTCTATGGGTGCCAATTCCCAGCTGGCGAATACTCCGACTGCCGCATTGGCGGCAGGTGTCCGGAAGACGGCTGCGCCGATTACATTGATGGCAGCGCAGTCGGGATTCGGCCCCATGGTAGGTCAGGGTGGAGGAGCAGCTGCTGCAGGTCACCACGTACCCGCATTCCCGGCATTGGACCATGGGAGCGCTTCCCCGCTGGTTCAGGAACAGAATCGCCTGCTTGCCCCCCGCGATGCAATCTTCAAGTCCCCGGGCCAGCTTCGCGCTGAAGATGCTGCGGTTGCCCTGCCGCAATTCCTGCCGCATGTCCGAAACATGCACCTCGGGCAATCCCTTTGGTATCTGGGAAATCCTGAATTCGCCAGCCTCTCGTCCTCCGTCATCCCCGGGAACGGGCGAACCGGCGTCGGAATTGTTGCCAAATCCAATGCGGTGAGGAAGCTCCAGCAGGTGGAATCGGCCCTGCTGCGCGTGATAATAGGACTCCACGTCCGGCGTGGCGCTACCCAGCAACACCGGGGCTCCGGTCAACCGGGAAAGTTCCAGGGCTGCGGTTCGAGCGTGATAGAGGGGTTGGCCTTCAGACTGCTTGTAAGTCCACTCGTGCTCCTCGTCAATGACAATCAGCCCGGGGTTGGAGAGGGGCGCGAAGAGGGCGCTCCGGGGGCCAACGACCACATCGTAATCACCGTCCCGGATGCGCCACCACTGGTCGAATTTCTGGCGGTCTGTCAGGCCGCTGTGGGTGACCGCTACCCGGCCGGGGAAACGGGCATGGACCCGCCCCACCGTCTGCGGAGTAAGGGCGATCTCGGGCACCAGGAATATGGCCTGGTGCCCCCTGGCAACCACCCTGGCAATGGCCTGGAGATAAACCTCGGTCTTGCCGCTGCCGGTGACGCCGTGCAGCAAAAAGGTGCGGGGAGGTTGGGAAGGGTCTTCCAGTTTCTCCAGAATCGGCGACAGGACCGCGGCCTGTGCCGGCGTCAGGGTCAGCGGATTCTCGGGAGGTGGTGTTTCTGTGGAGGGGGCTTCCTGGTCTGAGGACAGGCCTTCCTCGGTACCCCATTCGTCCCGCCCATGCTCCGGCAAGCCTGCGACGCGGCTTTCGTTGCGGACCCATTCCATGGCCAGGAGGCCCTTCTTAACCAGGGCATCCCCCACGCCGCTTCCGAACTCCCGGTTGGCCAGGGTAGCGGAGTATCCCCCCGGGGTCTCCCTTACGGCGCTCAGCAACCTGCTCTGCCTGACCGAAACGGTAACGTCCAAACTGGGCCAGTTGCCCGCAACGTCGGGGCTGCCCGTGGGCAACAGGTTTGCCGTATATCTGAAGGCGCGAGGGCGGGGCAGACGCACCCTTCTCTCAACCAGGCCCCGGTCTGCCAGCCGGTTCACCTCACGGGTTCCCGACCTTCCCAGCAGCCCGGCAAAGTCCTTCTCGGTCATTCGGCGAGATTCAGCCAGGGCTGACAGGGCGTTGCGGGTTGGCGGCTTCAAACCCGCCATGTCGGCGTCGGATAACTCCCTGTACCGAATTTGCGACCTAACCTGGGCTTTGAAACCCGGGGGGAGAAAGAGGGCCAGGGTATCGAACAGGGAACAAAAATAGTAGTGGCTCAGCCACCTGGCCAGGGACATGGCATTGGCGTCCAGCAGGGGGCCGGGTTCTATGGTCTGCAGAATGTCCCGGGTAGCTTCGACCTGGGGAGCGTTAGCTAATTCGACGACAATGCCCTGGAGGATGCGTCGGCCAAAGGGCACCCATACCAGTTGGCCCGGTTCCGGGTGAAATCGGTCGGGAATGCTGTAGGAGAAGGTTCGGGAATGGTCAACCGGGGCATCTACCGCTACTTCTGCGTATCTGCTCATGGGCGCCGGCCGCCATCAGGAAAGCTGAATGAGATGCTGGCCTCAAAACCGGTGAGACAGTCCGGAAGGAGTCGTGAAACAGGAACGGTCCTGCACAAGCCTCTATGACCGCTCACCGGGCTGGGCCTTGCTTGACCGAAGTCAGGCCAGACCCGTTACGAGAGAACATGGACCTGCCAACCGGTTGGCAACCACTGCCGGCGCTCCGTCGGCAAGAATCAGGGGCCGGATGACGACCGAATCCTGGGCCAGATCGTTGCCCGGAAAGAACCTCTATTGGGTCGCGGCGCCACGGGGGCGCCGGGGCACGGTCTTTTCCTTGATTCGAGCTGCCCGACCCTGCAGGCCACGCAGGTAATAGAGCTTGGCTCGGCGCACCGCTCCCCTCCGCGTTACCTCCAGGGAATCTATCAGGGGAGAGTAGAGAGGGAAAATCCGCTCTACGCCAATGCCGCCGCCGGCCATGCGCCGGACCGTAAAGTTGGCGGAGGGACCGGTTCCGTTCTGCCGCCGAATCACCACGCCCTGGAAGGCCTGAATGCGCTCCCGGTCTCCTTCACGGATCCGGAAGTTCACCCGCACCGTATCTCCGGCACCAAATTCGGGAATATTGGGGTTGCTTTCGGGTTGCAATACCTGGGCCGCTTCCATTTTTGCCAAACTGCCTTTCAGTTAATCAAGTGTATTGTCAGCGACTGCCTTTGGGGCGGACACCGCAACAATAGCATCGGTCTATAAGAATACCACACGGCACAGGGAAATGTCAGGCAAATTTCTCGTGCCGCCCGGGCAGTCGCGCCCTGGTGAAGACTATCGTGCGCGCCCCTCCCTGGCCAGGAGAGTGTAACTCTTGGCCTGCGTTCGAGCCCGAGACCCTGCGAAACGGAAGACCCTTTTTCGGGGAAGACGCGGGCAGGATTTTATTTCCGAAACAAGATTGTGCTGGCATTAAGTGCCGCACTGGGAAACTCCTGATATATGGTACTATGAGGTTCACTCCCGTAGGGCAAAATCCAAGAGGCAACGCCGTCAAGTTGCCCTGCAGCTTGAACCATTAACTATAGCATGGAGGGACCGTTATGCCATTCGGAGGCAACGACTGGTTGGAGCTTACCCAGGAACCGACCCTGGAGCCGGGATTACCCATCTGCGACCCACATCACCATTTCTGGGAGTTTCGCTCCGAGCGCATTCCCTATCAGAAATACCTGATTCACGAACTGGCCGATGATATCAACAGTGGCCATAACGTGCGGTCCACCGTATTTATCGAGGCCCGCTCCATGTATCGCACCGCCGGGCCCGACCAGATCCGCCCCGTGGGCGAGGTGGAATTTGTACAGGGCATCGCCGCGGCCAGCGCCAGCGGCATTTACGGTGAGGGACGCGCCGCCGCCGCCATAATTGGGGCGGCCAACCTGGACCTGGGCGCTGACGTGGAGTCAGTCCTGGAGGAACTGCAGGAAGCCAGCCCCAACCGCTTCCGTGGCATTCGTTCGCATACCGGCCATGATACCCATCCCGAAATCGAAAGCCGGGCGCCGGCGGGAAGAATGGCCTCCGCTAACTTCAGGGCCGGCGCCCAGGTGCTGGCGCGCAAAGGCCTGGTCATGGACATAACCGCCTATTTCCACCAGGCCGGAGAAATGGCCGATTTCGCCCGGGCTGTGCCGGACCTGCCGCTGATTTTCAATCACATTGGCGGTCTCCTTCGGGTGGGCCCTTACGCCAACCGGGATGACGAGGTTCTGGCCCAATGGCGCAGCAGCATAGACACCGTTGCCGAATGTCCCAACATTTACATGAAGCTGGGCGGCGTCGGCCAGCCCCGGTACGGCTTCGACTGGCACGAATGGAACCAGCCCGTAACCTCCGAAGCGCTGGCCGGGGAGTTGGGGCCCCTGATGAACTACTGCATCGAAAAATTCGGGCCGGAACGCTGCATGTTCGAAAGCAACTTCCCGGTGGACAAGGTCTCCTACTCCTATAACGTCCTGTTCAATGCCTTTAAGCGGCTATCTTCGGCATACTCTTCCAGCGAGCGGGCCGCCCTTTTCCACGATACGGCGGTACAGGTTTACGGGATAGACTATCGGTAAGGGAGGTGGGCGTTGTACCCACTCCTCTCAGGGAAGCCCAATTGATGATTTGGTACATCGGCTAACTACTGTAAGGCGGTTGTTTACAGAGCACCCGTGGGGTGTGCTTAAATGCCGCCAATATGGTAGATAGACCGCAGCAGCGAGAATCGGTCTGGAGCGTGGCCCGCCGCTGGGTTCCCTGGTTCCTGGCGCTTTTGTGCCTGTTGACAGTGGGGTGGACGGCCTTCGTATTCTGGGTAGAAGCGACTCAACACAGCTACCCGACCGTCTCCCAACTGGTAATAGCGGCAGTCAACAAGGCTGCTCCGGCGTCGCCACTGATTTTCTTGTTTGCAATTGTGGCCGTTTCGGTTGCAGACTCCCTGGAGGGTATGGTTGTGGTTACCAAGAGATACCTGGACAACAAGCTGGTTGAACCCATCAGAAATCAACTCCGGGAAGAGGGCCGGAAAGAGGGAACATCGGAAGAACGAGAGCGGTGGGAAGCATGGAACCGCCGCCGTCTGGAAGCCGAGGCCCGTGGCGAACCCTTTAACGAGCCACCGCCTGGAACCGAGCATACCGAAGGCCAAGAGGATTCCGGTTCATAAGAGTTCTCCGGTCAGGTCATCGGTGCAGGGAAATAAAGCGATGGTTAGGATAGGGAGGTTTGACCTTGGTAACCAAGAGGTTTCTCGAGGAGAAATTCCTCAATCCCTGGCTGGAAAAGCGCGAGGCAGAGTTTCGGGCCCAGAAAGAAAGAGCAGCCCGTATCAGGCGAAAATTAAAGGCAGAGGCTCTCGACCAAGCCAGGGCTGAAGGCGCCGCAGAAGGGATGGCGGCTGAACGAGTACGCTGGCAAGCCTGGAACCGCCGCCGGATGGAGTCCGAGGCCCGGGGAGATTCCTTTGATGAGCCCCCGCCGGAACCAATGTTTAACGGTTACGGGAATTAGCGCCCCGAAATTTACAACAGATTAGCAGCGCGGAGAATTCCATGAGCGCGACCCAAACTCTCGCCCAGTTTATTGCGGACACTGATTACGAAGCCCTTCCGGACTCCGTAGTTGAGGCCGCCAAGATCGCCATCCTTGACGGTGCGGCCAACATGGTGGCCGGGTCGGTGGAGGAACTGGCCGACATAATTGGCCGCTACGTGCGTGACAGCGGCGGCGCATCCCAGGCTTCGGTAGTGGGCTGGGGCTTCAAGACAAATCCCCCTGCGGCCGCCTTTGCCAACGGCGTATTCGGGCACTGCCTGGACTACGAGATCCAGGGCTTCCCCCCGACCCACGGCACGTCCTCCTGCCTGCCTGCCGCCCTGGCGCTGGCGGAACATCACCATGCCTCGGGAAAAAGCGTAATCACGGCCTACGTGCTGGGCTGGGAGATTCAGGGACGCCTGCGCGCTGCCTCCGCTCCCGCCACCGCGCCCGGCTATCATCCGCCGGGCCTCGTCGGGCCCTTGGGAGGAGCGACCGCCGCAGCCAAGACCCTGGGCCTGGACGTCCAGCAAACCCTTATGACCCTGGGCATCGCCGCCTCCCGCACCGGCGGGCTTACGGCCAACACGGGAACCATGGTCAAGTCCACCCACCCCGGCAATGCTGCCCGCATGGGCGCCGAGTCGGCTATCCTGGCGAGCATGGGCTACACCGCCAGCCAAAAGGTTCTGGAATCCCCGGTGGGCTATGCTGCCGCTATCTTCGGTGGAGAGTTTGACTGGGAGTCCGCCACCGGAGGTTTGGGGGATTCCTGGCGTCTGACGGACCCGGGCTTTGATATCAAGCGATTCCCCGCCCAGGTGTATATGCAGAACGTCGTGGAGGCCGCCCTGAATTTGAGGGAAGAGCACGGCCTGGAAGGCGACGCCATAGAACAGGTGACCATTCAGCGAAGGGGCAGGGGTCACTCAGGTCCGGTTCCCCGCAGCGGTCTGGACGGCAAGTTCAGCGTGGAATATTGCGCCGCCGCCGCCCTGCTGGACGGAGCCGTTGGCATAGACACTTTCACCGACGCGCGCCGGTTCGCCCCGGACATGGAGGACATGCTCGGCCGAATCAAAGTGGAGCCCGAGGGGCCGGAATCGGGCGCGACCCTGGCCACCGCCCTTTTGAAGAACGGGAACACCGTCAGCGCCGAATGTTCGGCCTTCCGAGGCTCGGCCAAAAACCCCATGTCCCGCGACGAGCGCCTCGCAAAGGTCCGGGACTGTTTCCAGCGAGCCCTTACCGACTCCGACACCGAGCGCGCCCTGGAAATGCTGGAAAATCTGGAGGCTGTGGAGGATGCGGCCATCCTGATGGGACTGCTGGGGCAGGCAGCGGCGGTGCGCTGACTTTTTTGAGTCAGTAACCTGGTAACCTTATAGAGAAAGAATCTTCGGGTGGAGAAAGGCATTGACTAGCAACAATAATGAAGTAGCTGTCCTGGGCGGGGGATGTTTCTGGTGCATCGAGGCTGTGTTTACCGAGATAAGTGGCGTAACAGGGGTCGAATCCGGTTATGCCGGGGGCCAAAAGGAAAATCCAACCTACTATGAAGTGTGCAGCGGCAGGACCGGCCACGCCGAGGTGGTCAAAGTAGAGTTCGACCCCGGCCAGGTCACCTTCCCTGAAGTGCTGGAGGTTTTTTTCGCCAGCCACGACCCTACTACCCTGAACCGCCAGGGAGCTGACGTGGGGACCCAGTACCGTTCCGCCATTCTGTACACGTCAGAAGACCAGAAAACCCAGGCGGCCGACTTCATCAAGGCCCTGGACGAGTCCCGGGAATTTTCCGCTCCGGTGGTAACCGAAATAGCTCCCCTGGAAGTCTTTTATCCCGCGGAAGCCGAACACTACCGCTTTTACGAGCGGAACCCCGGCAGCATGTACTGCCGGATAGTTATTGACCCCAAAATTGCCAAGGTCCGGCAGAAGTTTGCCAGCAAGCTGAGCTGATCCCGGAAAATGAAAGTCGTACTGCCGTTCCCAACCTTCCAACGGCGCCCCAACCTGCCCGGGATCAAGCGCGCCCGTATCTGTTGACATCGCGGCTACCCTGTTTGCCCGATTGCCCGATGGGATGGCACAATACGTAGCATGAGTGTCTATCCTGCTTTGGCTGGCGGCATAAGCCGCTTCATTCCCTCCTCCATGCGTTACGGTCAGTTCCGGTACTACTGGTTTGCTTTGCTGACCGGGGTTACGGGACACCAGATGCTTTTCCAGTTCACCCTGGGTTGGCTGATGTTCCAATTGACCGGCGACGAAGGCTACCTGGGCTACCTGGGCCTGGCGGTAGCCCTGCCTGCCCTGGCGTTGAACCTGGTGGGCGGCGTCCTGGCGGACCGCCTGGAACCCAAGGTGCTCGTAGCTTCGGCCCAGAGCGTCTCGGCAACAGTCGTGGTGGGACTTTCGGTCCTGGTGATGTTGGACCTGGTTGAGCCCTGGCACATCCTGGTTGCCGCCTTCGTTGCGGGCATCTGCCAGGCTTTCGACCAGCCCAGCCGCGCCAGCATCTTCCCCCGACTGGTGGAGCGGGAGCACATAGTAAACGCGGTGGCCATGGAGTCGGTGGTATGGAACGGAGTTCGGGTGCTCGCGCCGGCGCTGGCTGGTATTGTCATCGCCCGCCTGAGCATCGAAACTTCCATGTTAATCAGCGCCGCTTCCTTCTACGTGCTGGCCGCGGTAATGTCCCTTTTGAGGCTTCGCGACCGCTCTCCGGCCACTGGACGGGTACTACAGCAGATTGGAGAAAGCTTCCGCTACGTGCGTGCCCATCCCATCTTCATGCACGTCATGCTGATGACATTCTGCAACAGCCTCTTCGGCCTTTCCTACATCTTCCTGATGCCCTCCCTGGCGGAGGAATGGCTTATGGTAGGCGCAGAGAGGGTTGGCTGGCTGCTGGGCGCTGCGGGGCTGGGCGCCATAGTCGGCAACTGGTTCATCGGAATTCTGCCCATGAACAGTCCCCGGGGCAAGATTATCCTGTACGGGGCCGTGGTCTATGGCATTTGCCTGCTGCTCTTTGCCCTGGCGGCCTGGCAACAGCAGTATTGGCCCTCCATGGGCATTCTATTTGTCGGGGGATTTCACTTTTCCCTTTACCTGGTGGGGGGTCTGAGTACCTTGCAGGAGCTGGTGCCCGACCGAATTCGCGGTCGTGTGATGGGTCTGTTCGGGGCAACCTGGAGCCTGGGGCCGCTGGGAATGGCCCAGGCCGGGTTTGTCGCCCGATACCTGGGAGCCCCCTTTGCGGTGGCCCTGGGAGCGGTGGCCGTACTGTTGGTGACAATCCTCATTATCGTATTTGGCGCCGACCTGCGCCGATTCCGGGGACGTGAGCCGGAACAAGCTTCGGAAGCTGCCGCCGTAAGGTAGCCTATTCCGGTCTGCGGCAAGCATGGAATGTTACACTCTTAATAGGGGTTAAACAGTTAGAACCTGGAGGAAGTAGAATGGCCAACAATTCCTACAACCCGCTTACCCCGCAGGAAAAGTACATTATTGAGTTCAAGGGAACCGAGCGGCCCTTCTCCGGTGAATACGATGCCTTTTACGAGGACGGGACCTACATTTGCCGGAAGTGCAATGCGGCGCTCTATAGCTCTGAGGACAAGTTCAATGCTCATTGCGGGTGGCCGGCCTTTGACCAGGCAATCCCCAATGCGGTAAACCATTTACCCGACCCGGATGGCTTCCGCATCGAGATAGAGTGCGCCAACTGTGGCGGCCATCTGGGGCACGTCTTCTTTGGCGAAGGATTCACGCCCACCGGAGCTCGCCACTGCGTAAACTCCCTGTCCATGAGGTTTGTGCCGGCGGAGGAGGGGCAGTAGGGCGCTGGGAAAGCTCTCTCCTGCCCACCATGTTGATAACAGAACTCCAAAAAGAAGAGGGCCAGCTTATTTCTGGCCCTTCTTTGCTTTGGAAGCTACCCTTACTCGGTCAGGCGTTGGTGGCGGCGGTTCGGGGATAGCGTCGGGTGGAATGGAAGATTCGGGGGGCCTCGGCTTGCCGCCGAAGGGACCGATTCGTCTGGTACCGTTCTTGCCTGAACCTGGTGCGGTTCTTGAATTTTTTCCCTTCATGGCTCCCCATCTCTGTGATCAGGTTCAATAATTCTAATCCTGCGCCATGCCGTCACCGGCTCATCGAAGGTCATTTCTCCGGATAACGGCTTGTTAACGTGCTGGATGTCCATCTGTAAAGGATTTGTATCATATGAACCTGGTATCACGAATTCGAAAGACTCGTGATGGCGTTCACTGGGCTGCACTGTACATTGCCCCGGCTCCCAGGGTCTTACAATAGTAAAAATGTGCTCCCAATTGATTGGCTCATAAAATGAACTGCCAGGGGGAGCTGATGCCAGACTGAGATTGTGGACTTCTTCATCTGTGTAACGGGCGAGCCTGCGTAGAGTTACTTCCATATGCCGCACTTTAACAGGCACTCTTGAGGTGTTGCAGGCTTCGACTTCCACAAAAACCAAAGATTGTTTAAAACTGAAACTCACACGCTTGTGTCTATATTCCAGGGTCAATCCAGGATTGAATTCCCCTTGGAACCACTTGAATGCGGAATAACCAAGAAACGTCAATAAAGCGGCTAAGGTCGGACCTAACCAGAACCATTCTGACAATTAACTATCCTTGATGACCCATTTGTATTTATAGCGGCGTGGTGGACATTCTACCATAACGGTGAAGTCTCGCTTGTTAGCTCAACGGCCAGCGTGGTATCCTTTTGGTTGCCAATTGATGAGCGTGTCCCCGTAGCTCAACGGATAGAGTGCTGGCCTCCGGAGCCAGAGATGAGAGTTCGACCCTCTCCGGGGATACCACTCCAGCAACAAATTGCTTCGTATCCCCTTATTTCCCTTTGCACCAACGAAACGGGGCGTGGCCCAGCGGCAGGGCGCCTGGTTTGGGACCAGGAGGTCGGCAGTTCGAATCTGCCCGCCCCGACCATGCTTCAACCGAGCATAGACTGACGGAATAATCGGGATTGTCAGCGTTGACCGGCGCGGGGTATATTGGACCGGCATATGGACAACCCGGATCAACGCGGCGGATGGGACTGGCCGCACATTATTCCTCGCAGGTTAATCCTGACCGCTTTTGTTGTCTTTAACCTGGTAACCGGGGCGGCGATATGGTCTGAATTCTATTTAGCTGCCCCGGGAACTGCCCATTGGCTCATCCTTTGGAGGGCCGTGGGCGGTAATGCCAGCGGAGTTTGGTTCTGGTTGATTTCCGGCCTTTTTCTCTATTCGGAGGTGGTAACTATGGTCTTGACAATGCTGTCCAACCGGGCCCGGTTAAAGGCGGCGGTGGAGAAGGCCGTTGCGGAGGCCGTGGAGACAGCTGTAGCAGAGGCTGTGGAGAAGGCCGTGGCAGAAGCGGTGCCTCAAGCCGTGGCCGAGCACAACCGGCTGTGGCGGGAATGGAATGAGCGGAGGGAAGCCGCTGCCAGAGAAGGCCGCGAATTCATCGAGCCGCCGCCCGAGCCGCCGCTGGGGAACGGCAAAAGCGTCTGAAATCAGGCAAGCAATAGACTACTCCCAACAATCAACGCGCCCGGAGGTTCGTCCCATGCCAGTATTTCCCCATGAATACCTGGAAAAAGTTGCCTACCATGTTTACGTCGCCAAGGGCACGCCTGAAGAGGAGGCGGAAATTGTCGCCACCCACCAGGTCAAGTCCAACCTGGTAGGTCACGACTCTCACGGCATTATCCAGTTGCTGGAATACTGCAGCCGAATTGACCGGGGCCATATCGTCCCCGGGGCTCCCTTCGAGGTGGAGCGGGAAACTCCAAATACGGCCGTCATAAACGGCAACTGGGGTTTCGGTTTCGTGCAGACTGAGAAAGCCATGCGCATGGCTATAGACAAGGCCAAAGAGCATGGCGTTGCTGCCATGACCGTCCACCACCAGAGCCACGTCGGACGGGTGGGTGACTACCCGACCATGGCACTGAATGAGGGGATGATCGGCCTGGTGACCGCAGACTCCGGGGCCGGTCCCAAGAACGCCGCCCCCTTTGGCGGGCGGGCACGCCGCCTGGGAACCAATCCCATCTGCATCGGGGTTCCCAGCGACCTGCCCGGGCCGGTGCTGCTGGACATGGCGACCAGCGCGGTGGCTATGGGCAAGATAAACCTGCAACGCAGCCGGGGGGAATCGGTGCCCCTGGGCTGGATAGTGGATAAAGACGGCAAGCCCACCACTGATCCCAACGACTATTTCGCCGGCGGCGCCATCCTGCCGGTGGGCGCTGACCAGGGCCACAAGGGCTATGGCCTTTCGTTCATGGTGGAGATGTTCTCCGGCCTATTGACGGGGCTGGGCTTCGGCATTGACCCCCAGGCACGCCACAACGACGGTGTCTTCATCTCCGTTTACAACGTGGAACACTTCCGCCCGCTGGACGACTTCAAGCAGGAAATGCGCGAGTTTGTCGAATTCATCAAGACCTCTCCCCCGGCCGAGGGCTTCACCGAAGTCCTGTACCCCGGAGAGATTGAATACAACACCGAAATGAAGCGCCGGGAAGAAGGCATCTACGTGGAAGACCAGACCTGGGAGGGCATAACCGCGCTTATGGAGGAAGTGGGGGTGACCGAGGTTGTGGGGAAGCCGTAGGACCTTCCTACTATCTCAGGCCCTTACACAGCAAAACGAGCCACCTGTACCGACAAGAGCTCTCACAGATATTGTGTGACAGCTCTTGTCTTGTCACAGAAAAACAGCTTTTTTCTGTGACTACAGCTTGCAACAACTACGGTGAGAATATAATATGGCCTTGAACATTACTAAGCCATAAGGAATGAAGCTTGCAGCAAGACCAAGTTACTGTCAATCGCGCTGGCAAATACGTGAAGCAACTCGCCGGCTACCGTGCCTTTATTCTTAATCCATTGCCACCCGATCCACCTTTAGCACTGGACGATGAACTACTCACTCTGCTCTCCGTAGCGGACCAGTCTGTAGGGCGACTCGATAGCGTGGCGGATATGCTACCGAATTCAGACCTGTTCGTCAGTATGTACGTGCGTAAAGAAGCGGTGCTAAGTTCCCAGATTGAAGGCACACAGGCCACCTTGGTCGACGTTCTGGAATATGAAGCTAACTTTGGCCACAGCCAACCAATCCTCGACGTATTGGAAACGATCAATTATGTGAACGCATTAAATGCGGGGCTCGACCGACTTGAGGAACTTCCGATCTGCAACCGTTTGTTTAGAGAAATTCACGGCATTCTTATGCAGGGAGTACGCGGTCAGGAGAAATCTCCAGGCTATTTCAGAGAGACTCAAAACTGGATCGGTCCCCCAGGATGCACTTTAGACAACGCGACTTATGTACCTCCCCCGCCACATGAGATGACCGTGGCAATGGGCGAACTAGAAGATTTCTTGAATGCTCAGTCTCCTATGCCGATATTGATCAAATGCGGGTTAGCTCACGGGCAATTTGAGATGATTCATCCCTTCTTGGACGGTAACGGCCGCCTGGGGCGCCTCTTAATTACCTTTCTATTGTGTGAGAAGAGAGTTTTGGCTCGCCCATTGCTGTATCTCAGCTCCTACTTTAGACAGCATCAAGCTGAATATTACGATCGACTGTTAGCCATTAGCAACGATGGTGACTGGGAGGGATGGCTCAAATACTTCCTGAAGGGGATAGGGGAGGTATCTAAGGAGGCAACAGATACAGCCAGAAAAATCATTACGATGAGAGAGGAGCACCGGCAATTAGTGAGCGAGCGTGTCAGAGGTTCATATGGACCCGCCTTACTTGATTCATTGTATGAATCGCCTGCAGTCACCTCTCCACGGATTCGCGACACATTTGGTGTTTCTTATGTTACGGCCAATAATCTCGTCCACGACTTTGTAAATGTCGGAATTTTGGAAGAAACAACTCGCCGACCTCGAAACAAGGTGTACATTTATAAGCCGTACTTAGAGATTCTCAACAGGGAATCTTAGGATCTTCCTAGCCTTCCATCCATAGTTAATAAAGAACATCTTTAGAACATAAGCGCTTATTAAAGATATCGGCCGATTATCTTTAATAGCTTCCTCATTGACCACCTCTAACCCCCTCCCTCAACTTCCCCAACAGCGGTATCGCCGCAATTTTCTTTTCGTCCAGGTCTTCCCAGTAGATGCCTTTGGGGTGGGGCAGGTCGCCGGGGCATTTGATGATTTCGTCCGGGGTTACTGCGTAGTCGAGAGGCACGTCGTGGTCGGTGCGGGGCAGGTCTTCAGCAAGCAACTGCATGGGATGGATCGTGGTAATCACCGGAATGTCGGGCGTTACGATGCCGGCGGCGGTGGCAAGCCCGTACTCCAGGTCGGCGTATCCTCCTCCCTTGCCTACTCGCACTCCCTGCCGATTGACCGCCACCGAACCGGAAATAACCAGGTCCACCTGCTTCATCTCCTCAACGAAAACGGGTCTGCCGTGGCGGAAGGCGCCGCTGATGGTTGAACCCTGGGCCGGGGTGCAGGCCATGGCCGCCGGGTCCAGTTCCACGAAGCACTTCTCATCCCGCAATCTGGGCACGGCCATATAGAGCAGTTTTCCTTCCTCCAGGGCTTGCTGGCGCAGGGGCCGTTGCGCCTTGTCCGGATTGCTCTTTATTACCCGGGCCCGCTGCCAGACCTCCAGGTCAAAGACTTTTTCGGCGGCCTCCTTGGAGCCGTAGAAATCCGGTATCTTGTCATGGACCGTTCGGCCCCGCACTACCTTGGCCTGCTCCAGGGCCGTCCAGACTTCTTCTCTGATGGCAAACTTGTCCCGCATATTTCACCTTTCCCGCCGGATGAATGGTGTCTCTAGACAGCCCGCACATAGTCGGCAAAGCTGCTTTGCTGGGCTTGGCCGGCCATGTCAATCAGGATGTGTTGACTCTCCATGGGTTTGCCGTCCAGCCGGTCCTTCAGCCAGTCGGCCATGTAAGTTTGCGGATTTGGACCCAGGTCCGCCGAGGAAGAGCCCCCCAGGCCGTGGTCTGCGCCTTCGTAAACCACGAGTTGTTTGGGCGCGCTAATTGTGTCCATGAGGTCGTAGGTACACTCGATGGGACTCAGGTGGTCGTCCTCGCCGGCCAGGGCCAGGTAGGGACACGTTACTGTCTCGCCCACGCCCTCCAGGGTGAGGGTCTCAGCGAACCTGTCGAACTCGTCCTCATCCTCGTAGCCGGCCATGTACATGAACCGCAGCTTGAAGGTGGGCGACGCCAGGTTGAAGATGGTATTCATGCCCGGCTCATGGCAAACGGCCTGCACCGCGCACCCCATTATCCGGTCGTCTATGGACGCCACCTGGGTGCCCCAGAAAGAACCCATACTGTTGCCGCGAAGGGCAATGCGGTCGGGGTCAATTTCCGGCTGGGCCCGCATCCAGTCCAGGACGGCGCGGCCAGCGTCCATCCAGTTGGTGGCGGTAACGTGGATGCCCCGTTGCAGAGCCTCCTTCTGGCCGGGGCCGTCAATGGCCAGCACTGCGATTCCCCGCTCCAGGAGACGGTCTCCGTAAAGGGCCACCCCGGTCTCCTTGAAACTGTCCATGCCGGGAATGCTCATCACGCAGGGCAGTTGCCCCCGCCTGCCGTTGCCGCCGTTGGAATTGTTGGCCTGGCCGTAGGGCACGTTGGGCAGGTGGAACCAGGCGGGTATGGCATTGTCCCCAAAGGGAATGTCCACCCGTCGAATCTCGTGGTTGGCGAACTGGGTGTACCTGGTGTAGCACTCGACCTTCTTGTCGCCCAGCCTTTCGTTCTCCGGGGTGTGGGCGAAAATAGGCCACTGGGCGCTGCCGTAAAGCAAGGCGGCAATGAAGTAGCTTTCCCCAGCAGCCACCGGGTGCCCCTCGGCCTCGTGCTGGCGGGCCTTGTTCTCCCGCCGGACGGCGGCGCGCCGGAACTCGCGGCTGGCGTCGTTAAATCGCTTTGTTCGTGCCCGAACCCCGTTAAAATCCGCGGTTGCCTCCGGGCCGCAGGGGCCCAGGGTGTACCCGATACGCCGCTGGTCCCACTCTATTCCCACCGTTTGCACTACCACGTCCAGCAGCCACCGCTGGTCCTGCCAGCGCTTCATTCGACGTTCAATGGCGGCTTCCATTGCAGGCATAGCTGAAGTCCTCGCTGCATCCAAAATTTCCCCAATTATAGCGGGAAAATTACCGAGGGGCGCGACTTACCCTCAAGATCAGTACAGGTACGTCTTCGGGCAGGAATTGGGCAACCATCATGGGTTGATTTTCCGTAGATTAAAGGCGCCTGCTCCCTTCCTTGAATAAAGCCACCAGTGCGCTTATCATCAATTCCAGTTGAGCGATTGCAGCCTCCCGAAAAGCAGGTGTTGTAATGACTACCCAGGAAAAAGTTCCGGCGGCGGTTCCCGCAAATCCGGAAACAGTGGCGTCCGCACCCAGGAAACGCAGATTCACCGTAGCGGAGTACTATCGTATGGCGGAGGTGGGCATTCTCCGACCCGAGGAGCGAGTGGAACTTATTGAGGGGGAAATCATAGTAATGCCGCCCATAGGCCCGGAACACTCCGGAGAGGTGAACCGTTTGAATCATCGGTTTTCCCATCTGGATAATGACCGTTTCATCGTCCATGTCCAAAACCCGGTTCAGCTGGGCGACGGTTCCGAAATTGAGCCGGATGTTGCCCTGTTGCGCTACCGGGATGATTACTACGGCGCCGCTCACCCCACTCCGGCAGACGTGCTGCTTGTTATAGAGGTAGCGGATTCTTCCCTGGAATTTGACCGGGGCGTTAAGGCTCATATATACGGTCGCGCCGGCGTGCCGGAAACCTGGGTAAAGAACCTGCCCGAGGATTGCATTGAGCGGTTCACCGAACCGGGCCCTGAGGGTTACGCCCGGCACACCGTCCACCGGAGAGGAGATACGTTGTCCCCGGTGTCGCTTCCGGACCTCGAGTTGTCTGTTGATGAGTTGCTCCCGCCTGTGCCGGAGGAGGAACCGCCCGCGGAGCAGGTCACCAATACCGGGTAAACGTCCGAAAGTTCTATTTCGTTAGTCATATCGGGAGGGACCATCCCCAAATGATCAGGGAAGCCATAGACATAGTGGTGTCCGGCCACTCGTTGAACCGGGAGCAGGCCACCGAGGTGATGCAGGAAATCATGGAAGGCGATGCAACTCCCGCCCAGTTGGGAGCCTTCCTCACCGGCCTGCGCCTCAAGGGCGAGAGCAGCGAGGAAATAGCCGGCATGGCTGCGGTCATGCGGGAGAAGGCGCTGCGAGTCGAAACGGCGGGACCTCTTCTGGACGTGGTAGGCACCGGCGGAGACGGCAAGAATACCTTTAACATTTCTACCGCCGCAGCCTTTGTCGCTGCGGCCAGCGGAGCCCGGGTTGCCAAACACGGCAACCGGGCTGCTTCCAGTTCCTGCGGCACGGCGGATGTGCTGGAAGCCCTGGGCGTAAAACTTGAACTGACTCCCGAGGGAGTGGCCCACTGCATCGAGCAGGCTGGCATGGGGTTTATGTTCGCCCCCGCTTTCCATCCCTCCATGAGGTATGCCGGCCCTGTTCGCAGGGAAATCGGCATCCGCACCGTGTTCAATATCCTCGGCCCCCTGACCAACCCTGCCCGGGCCCAGTGCATGCTCCTGGGCGTGGCCTACGAGCAACTGGGCAGCCTGATGGCCGATGCCCTTAGCCTCCTGGACATTCAGCACGCCCTGGTAGTCCACGGCGCCGACGGTGTAGATGAAGTCAGCCTGGCCGGGCCCACTTCCGTCTGGGAAGTGAAGGGGGATACGGTGAGCGCCTGGACCATTGACGTGGAAGAAACCGGCCTTGCCCCTGCACCCACCGATGCGCTGCACGGCGGCAACGCCGAGGAGAACGCGGACACCATGCGCAGGCTGTTCCAGGGTGAAGAGGGCCCCATTCGCGATGCGGTACTGCTTAATGGCGGCGCGGCCCTGCTGGCAGCGGACAAGGCTGCCACCCTGAAGGATGGCATTGAGATGGCGGCCCGGGCCATAGACAGCGGCGCGGCCCTGGAAAGGGTGGAAGCGCTGGTAGAGGCCAGCCAGGGGAGTTGAGGTAGAATTTGCCTTCCCTGAACTATACCTTGAGGTAAGACAATATGACCACCACCCGAAATGTGGATATAGACAAGGCAATCGAGTGGATCGATGAACATTGGACGGGTCAGAAGGAATGTCCAATCTGTAAGAATACGAGCTGGTTTGTAGGAGATGTGATTGGCGAGATAAGGCAGATGGGTCGAGACCAGAGGTTCGTAGCAAGTTCTTTTTTCCCTGTGATAGTACTCTCATGCAAGACCTGCGGCTATTCGTTACTGTTCAACGCTGCCGTCATGGATCCGGATCAAAAGGCGCCATAGAATGGAAAATCGACCAAGAGGGAGTCTCGACATTTCGAGACCAATGTGGGTCATGCCGCCTATCGAGCAGGAAGCAATTCCGGTCCCCATAAGCGATTGGGATTCATTTGTTAATCGAGCGAGGGCTTGCAAGCAATCAGGGAATATTTGGGCCGTGGTGTACTCCGTGGCTTTTGCCATCGGAGTTACTTCAGGACTATCCATATTTCCAATAGCGTTTTCTACTTTGCCTATTTGGGTGTTGACCATCTACATAGTTTTCTGTTCCGCTGGATTTGTCGCAGGTATTATTCTGACTTTGGCTGAGCGAGCATTGGCGAATCAAAGAAATTCTGAAATCGACGGATTGGTTGTAGATATGGAATTATTGAAATCCCAATATATGCCGTCGTCAGTTTCCGAGAACGAGGAGGTCACCTTTTCCTGAATGCCTAATATTCTTGATGAAATAGTTGCCGCCAAGCGAAATGAACTGGCTGAACAGATGCAGTCGGCATCGCTGGCGAATCTCAAATACCAATCGGCCAACTGGAAGGCGCCGCTCAGCCTGGCCTCCGCCCTCCAGGGTGACGAGGTCCGTTTAATTGCCGAGGTAAAGAAAGCTTCCCCATCCCGGGGTCTGTTGTGCCCGGATTTCGACCCCATTGATCTGGCGCAGATTTACGCCCGCAACGGCGCGTCGGCCATATCAGTTTTGACCGATCCCCGCTTCCAGGGAGAACCGGCGCACCTGTCGGGAATCAAGGAGTCCGGTTCTTCAGGTTTGGCGCCCGTGCTTCGCAAGGACTTTATTTTCGACCCGTACCAGGTTTATCAGGCCAGGGCCATGGGGGCCGACGCCTTTCTGTTGATCGTCGCCATCCTGACTGCCGACCAGCTGGCTTACCTGCTGGACCTGGGAAGGAACCTGGGCATGGACGCCCTGGTGGAGATTCATGACCAGGGCGAGTTGGAAACGGCCCTGGACGCCGGCGCCGAGATCATCGGCATCAACAACCGGGACCTGCGCACCTTTGAGACGGACCTGGCAACAACTGAAGGGCTGGCCCCACACATACCCGGAGACAAGGTAATCGTCAGTGAGAGCGGCATTTTCACGCCGGAACACCTGGAACGGCTGGGCACTCTGGGGGTCAACGCGGTGCTGGTTGGCGAGGCTTTGGTGACCGCCCCCGATACGGCGGCCAAGGTACGGGAACTGGCCGCGCCCGTGGCTGCGGCAATCCGGCCATGACCGGCGCCGAGATCCGGACCAAGATCTGCGGCATTATGCGCGCCGAGGACGCCCTCGTGGCCGCCGAGGCCGGGGTGGATTTTCTGGGCCTGGTATTTGTCCCCGGAAGGAGGCGACGCCTGGAGATTGGGGAGGCAGCGGATATAGTCGCCAGCCTTCGTTCGACCGTTTCACGCCCGCCCCGGTTTGTGGGCCTCTTCGCAGACCAGCCCGTCCACGAAGTGGTGGAGACCATCAAATCCTGCAGCCTGGATTTGGCCCAGCTGTGCGGCCAGGAGTCGCCGGCATTCTGCAAAGAGGTCTCCGAGACGACGGGAGCCGAAATCATCAAGGTGCTGCACATATCTCCATCTGAATCTGCCGAAAATAGTTCAGATGAGGGTGGAATTCCGGCCCGCCTTGCTCCTTACCTGGAGGCTGGGTGCCGGGTCACCCTGGACCGCCTGGTGGAAGGCCTCCAGGGAGGCACAGGACAGAGTTTCAACTGGGATGTGGCGTCCCAGTTGTCCCGCCAGGGTTACGAGTTCCTGCTGGCCGGCGGGCTGACCCCGGAAAACGTGGCCGAGGCGGTGGCCCTGGTACATCCCTGGGGGGTGGATGTGTCCACCGGCGTTGAAACCGACGGACACAAGGATGTCGAAAAGGTGCGGGCCTTTATCAATAACGCAAGAGGAATTTCTTCATGACCCAAAGAGAAGCAAATACCTGGCCCGACGCGCGGGGCCGGTTTGGCGAATTTGGCGGCAAGTTCGTTCCCGCTACCCTGATGGCGGCCCTGGAAGAGCTGGAAGATGCCTACGCTGCGGCAAGAGAAAATGAGGAATTTCAGCATGGCCTTTCATCGCTGCTGCACCACTATGCCGGTCGGCCCACCGCCCTGTACTTCGCGGAGAACCTCACCAGGCATTGCGGCGGGGCCAAAATCTACCTGAAACGGGAAGACCTGGCCCACACCGGCGCCCACAAGATCAATAACGCTCTGGGCCAGGCCCTGCTGGCCAGGCACATGGGCAAAGAGCGCATCATCGCCGAAACCGGGGCAGGGCAGCACGGCGTCGCCACTGCCACGGTGTGCGCCATGCTGGGCCTGCAGTGCGTGGTGTACATGGGCGAAGAGGACATTCGCCGCCAGGCATTGAACGTCTTCCGCATGCGTCTGCTGGAGGCCGAGGTTATCGCCGTGGAATCGGGGACCCGCACCCTGAAGGATGCCATTAACGAGGCCATCCGGGACTGGGTAACCAACGTGGAGACCACCCACTACCTCATCGGCAGCGCGGTGGGACCCCATCCTTACCCCATGCTAGTGCGGGACTTCCAGTCGGTAATCAGCCGGGAAGCCCGGGCGCAAGTGCTCGAAGCCGAGGGACGCCTGCCCGATTACGTAGTTGCCTGCGTGGGCGGCGGCAGCAACGCCATCGGCGCCTTCTACGAGTTCATCGGCGACGAGGAAGTATCCCTGGTTGGAGTCGAGGCCGGTGGCCACGGCGTTGAGACCGGCCAGCACTCAGCGACCCTCAGCGCGGGGCGGCCCGGGGTGCTGCACGGCTCCATGTCCTACCTGCTCCAGGACCCCCACGGCCAGGTCCAGCCGACCCACAGCATATCAGCCGGCCTGGACTACCCCGGAGTAGGCCCCGAGCACAGCTACCTGAAGGACGCCCACCGGGCCGAATACACCTCGGTCACGGACCAGCAGGCCCTGGAAGGCTTCCACCTGCTTTCCCGTACCGAAGGAATCATCCCCGCCCTGGAACCCTCTCACGCCGTTTACCACGTAGCGGAAATGGCCCGCAGTCTGCCGCCGGACAAGGTAATCCTGATGTGCCTGAGCGGCCGGGGCGACAAGGACGTGCCAACGGTGGCAGCAGCGGCGGGGATTGAGGTTTAGGGGGCTTAATCCAGTAGAGAAGCTATTAAGTTACGGCTGAAGTTTTTTCGTCCAATTGCAAGTATTAGGGCCGTCCAACTGCAAGTTTTGCGGCCGTCCAATTGCAAGTTTCAAGTAGCTTATCCACGGTAAGTGAAGCCGAATTGGATACTTTAAGCAGAAATTTCACCGGGCAATACTGTCAATCCTTCCAAGGCAAAATCCGAGTCAAATGTGAAGATGGCTGACCGCGTGCTTTCGGCGGTTACGATTACCGACCAATCCACTAGGCTCAGCCGGGAGCCGCCATGATTCTCCATACGGCTCCAGATTTCGTCATGAGTAATCCTGTCAATCCACAGGGTTTCCCACCCCCTGTGGATTGACCGGAAAAAGCTCTGCAACTGAGTGAGTCCCAATCTTCTGTGGATTAGCGAGGCGGACTCTACCAGGACGTAGGAATTTATCAGAATATGGTCACCCTGGTGCAATAAATCACGGTAAACTTCGTTAGCTTGAAGGTGAAATCGATCGGTTGGCGCAATCAAAGCCAGAATGGCCGAGGTATCGGCGACTACGTTTCTAGCCATTTTCAATCGCTTCAACAAAGTAATCGTCGTGGTTCTCAGCCACATCGGTCGCACCTTCAAAGTCACTGCCGGAGCCGACAAAGGAAGTCAGTTGGTCGAAGATCCGGCATTGCTCCGGATCCAAAGTAACCTTCACCAGCTTGAACTCCCAAGTCAGGTGCAGGTCAATCCCCCGCACCACTGGCACCATCCGGCTGATATTGCCCTCTCCTACAACACACTCGGCCGGCTTCCCCGACTTGCGGGGACGGATTCCGGTGGCCTTGCGAACCAGCTTCAGAACGTCTTCCCTGAGATCGGGCTTGGGCTTGAAGTCGTCCTCGGCCAGAATGGTGGCGCCATGCTCCAGGGCCGTCACAGCTTCTTCGGTGGTAAGGTTCCTGTACGTTTTCAATGCCTGCTTCAGTTCTTCCTGATGGAAGCTGCGCTCGCCAGCGGTCAAGCCCGAGTCACCTGCGGGCAGGGCCGGAGACAGCCCCAGTTCATCCAGCAAATCGGCAATCTCGGGCACAAACCTCCGAAGCCGGCCGGGGTCCGCATAATGAACCTCAAGGATTCTCCTGGTCAGAATTTCCTTGTCATAATTCGCCAGGTCTCGGTTGGAATTCATGGCAAGCCCTTGGGGAACCCGCGGAATGTTTAACAGTGTGGATTATATCAGTGTCAGAAGCCCAGGGTTATTGCCCAAGGCGAGTGAAGACGGCTCGCAGTCAATCCCGTGTATGTCCCCATGCTATAATACCGCCCACGCTATTCCTGTATCCAACACCCGCCCAGGCGGGTCAATTTATGAAATCAAGGGGGTCAAGAGCATGGATCTTGGATTGACCGACAAAGTTGCCATCGTTACCGGCGGCAGCGAGGGCATTGGCAAGGCCGCCGCCCAGCGCATGGCCGAGGAAGGGGGGCGGGTCGTCATCGTGGCCCGCAACCAGGAAAGGCTGGACCAGGCCGCCCAGGACATACGCACCGCCACCGAGGGCGTAGTCCTCCCCATATCCGCTGACGTTTCCCACCCCGATTCCGCTGAGCGGGTGGTGCAGACCGCCCTGGACAACTTCGGGCGGGTGGACATCCTGGTAAACAACGCCGGCGTGTCCCTGGCCAAGCCTTTCGAAGATGTCACCGATGACGAGTGGGAGTATGACTTCGACCTGAAGGTGTGGGGCGCCGTGCGTTTAATCCGCCGTTCCGTCCCCGAAATGCGCAAGGTTGGCGGCGGCCGCATCATCAACGTCACCAACCTGGGCGGCCGCACCCCCGGCCCAGGGTCCATGCCCACCTCAATTTCCCGGGCAACCGGCATCGCCATCACCAAGGGACTGTCCAAGGACCTGGCCGTGGACAACATCCTGGTCAACACCGTATGTATCGGCATCGTAAAGAGCGGCCAGCACACCCGCCGCTACGAGCGCCTGGTAGAGGACAACCCGGACCTGACCCTGGACGAGTTCTACGCCCAGACGGCAGTTGCCCGGGGCGTTCCCCTGGGCCGCATCGCGGAAACGGAAGAGGCCGGCGACGTAATAGCCTTCCTGGCCTCGGAACGCGCCAGCTACCTGACGGGCATAGCCATAAACATTGACGGCGGCACGTCGCCGGTGGTGTAGGGTAAAACGACGAAAAGCGTCAAGAATTGTCATCAACTGGGGCAGACCAATCGTCTGCCCCTTTTGCCGTCCGTCCCCAAATGCCGGATAATATACACACGTTACCCCGCATTTCGACCCAAACAGGAGAACCAGCTTTGACTACCCCCACCTACCTTGACGAGTTTAACCCTCCCCAGCGCATCCTCATGGGCCCCGGGCCCAGTTCTGTCAACCCCCGGGTGCTGCAGGCCATGACCCTGCCCGTCCTGGGCCACCTGGACCCCCAGTTCTTCCAGGTCATGGACGAGGTCTGCGAGATGCTGCGGGAGGTCTATCACACCGACAATTTCATGACCGTCCCCCTGTCTTCCACCGGCACCGGGGCCATGGAGGCCGCCTGCGCCAACGTCCTAGAGCGGGGCGACAAGGTGATTATCTGCCGCAATGGTTTCTTCGGAGACCGTCTTGGAGACATTGCGGAAAGGTGCGGAGCTGAGGTGGTAATCCTGGATTTTGACTGGGGCGCCCCGGTGGATATCCAGGTTCTTGCCGATGCGCTGGAGCAGCACGGGCCGGTCAAGGCGGTGGGAGTGGTCCACGCCGAGACCTCTACCGGCGTCCTTACCCCCATGCCGGAAATCGTTGACCTGGTCCACCGCCACAACGCCCTCATAATCGTGGACGCCGTTACCTCCCTGGGCGGCCACGATGTGCGCATGGACGATTGGGATATAGACGTCTGCTACAGCGCCACCCAGAAGTGCCTGGGCTCTCCTCCGGGCCTGGCCCCCATCAGCTTCGGACCCCGGGCCATCGAAGTCATTAATACCCGGCCCTCCAAGGTCCAGAGTTTCTACTTCAACCTTAAGGACCTGGAAGCCTACTGGAACCAGACCCGCGCCTACCACCACACCACGCCCATCTCCATGACCTACGCCCTGCGGGAATCGCTGCGGATGATGATGGAGGAGGGGATAGACGCCCGCATCCGCCGCCACGCCCGGGTCGCCGGGGCGCTTCGGGCCGGCCTGGAAGCCCTGGGCATCGACCTGATGTCCACCGAGGGTTACCGTCTCAACCCGCTGACCACCGCCTTGATACCCGAGGGCATTGAGGACGCCGCGGTTCGAGGCCGTCTGCTTAACGACTTCAACATCGAAATCGGCGGCGGCCTGGGTCAGGTAAGGGGCAAGGCCTGGCGAATCGGCCTGATGGGCGAATCGGCCCGGGAGACCAACGTCTTTGCCCTGCTGTCGGCCCTGGAACAAATCCTGCCGGACCTGGGCTACGAGGTAGCCACCGGCGCCAGCCTGGCCGCCGCGCAGAGGGCCCTGGTTGACTACGATGATGGGGGAGTGTTGCCGTAGGGCGGGCCCTTTGACCGGAAACAGGAGCGGTTATGACCCAACTCAATTCCTTTGAAGATCTGCTGGCTGAACTGGACGCCAATCCCGAATGGCGGGACGCTCTTCGAGAACGCATCTTAACCGATGAACTGACCAGGCTGCCCGCCGAGTTTAACGCCTTCGCGAGAAGAACAGGAGAGCGGATGGACCGGCTGGAAGGCGACATGGGTACCATCAAGGGCAACCAGGCCCGGGCAGACACCCTGGGCCGAGCCGACGACCTGGCCGCAGACTTGGGCCTGATTTACCGGCGCAACCTTTCCGGCGCGGACTTGTACCGGATGGCCAGGGCCGCCCAGCGGGCCGGTATGAACCTGAACCAGGACACCATGCGCAGCTTTCGACAAGCAGACCTGATAATTCAGGGGCAACGCAATGGAGAGGTGGAGTACATAGCCGCGGAAATCTCCTGGACTGCGGATTCCAGGGACTCTAACCGGGCCATGCGGAACGCCGGTATAGTTCGCGCCGCCACCGGGCGTCCCTGCATTGCCGCCGTAGCCAGCGTTCGCAACACCAACCAGGTCCAGGAACTGGCCGACAGCGGGGCCATCCACTGGCACCAATTGGAAGACAGGGGGCCGGCGCAGGTGGAGGGGTGAGTGGGATCTATCCTGGCTGTAGATCGATTTCTTCCTCTGCCCGGTTCGGGAAAATTATGATACGGCTCCCATTTCCAGCATTCGTAGCAGATTGAGGCAGGGTTATGACACAGAGAGAGCCAGATTTGCCCAACGCTCCCAACATCGCCGAAAGGGTCAAGTTCTGGGAAGAGCAGGACAAGATTAACCAAGAACTCATACCCCGTGTTATCCGGCAGAACGAACTGCTGACCGGCCACATCGCCGACCACGAAAACCTGCCCCTGATAGCCGGCAACGCCATAAGAGAGGCGCTGGCAGAAGCCCGGGAGGAACAGCGTCAGCAGCACGAAGCGGAAATGGCCGAATTAAGGGCGGAAGCAGAAGAGCAACGCCGCCAGCATCAAGCAGAGTTGGAAACAGCCAGGGCGGAACGGGAGGAACAGGCCGAGTCATTGGCCCAAGCTAACGCCGCAGCAGCGGAACAGGCCCGCCAGCAAGAGGCAGCATTGGCCGCCGCCAAAGCCGAACGGGAAGAGCAATCCCGCCAGCAATCCAATGAAGTAACCACCCTGCAAGCGCAATTGCGCCAAGCTAGGATTCAAATGACGTTAGTAGCGGGGGGCGCAGTAGTCATAGCCATTGCCGGCGTAGTTTTCGGCTTTCTGGTCTAGAGGCGCGACATGACAATGCAATCATCCAACTTGCTGCCGGCCTTGCGGGAACTACCTAGCGGGGATGAATCAGGGCAAGAGCGGTCTTTCCGGGAAAACATCACCGGCATCGTGAACATGGACCGGGCGATGTATGGTGCGGAGTTTGCGACAGGGGTGTCAGGCGGGTTGTGGGGGATTTTAGACAGTGCAAATGTCGACGACACGTTAGCAGAAGCATTCTTAAAGCAGTACCCAAATGAGGCAGAAGCTCAGTCGTTGTATGAACAATGGCAAGAAATGATGGAAAGAGGGCCTGAGTCCATGAAGGGGTTCGTTGGAGGCCTAAAGGGGAAGGTTGCTGAGATTGAATTGGCATCTGACTTGGAGCAAAGAGGCTTTTCCAACGTGGAAATTCATCCAGACCCCAGTCATCCTATCTGGGACATCAAGGCTGAGACGCCAGATGGGAACGAAATCCTAATACAAGTCAAAACTGGCGGGGAAGACCGTGTGTCAGAAATTCGCAACCTTATGACTGAAAATGAAGATGTCCATTATGCAGTCAGCACCGAGATTTACGATAAACTCGTTGAGTCCGCACCGGAAGAATTAATTGAGAGACTGATCGACGTGGGCCAAAACTACCACTTGATAGAAGGGATGAAGGACGGACTTAATACCCTTGTGGGCAATTTGGGAATCGACATACCTGACGGAATTGTAGAGATTATCCCTTACTCCGGCGCGATTTTCGCGTCAGCGCGCCTGATCATGAATATCATCAAGACAAAAAAGGATTACAACACCCCTGACCTCAGCACCAAGGCCAGGGTACAAACCGTTCAGACTCTTGCCCTGCTTGCCCAAGTTGGTCCTAAAACTCTCTTATCTATTGTGGCTGGCAAAGGTGGAGCTATAGGAGGAGGAACACTAGGCACTGCGGCTGGGACCGTAGTCCCTGGAATTGGGAATGCCATTGGGGGTGGTGTTGGCACTATCGCTGGTGGTATAGGTGGCGCATTCGTTGGATATAGGATTGGCAATTATTTGGGCAAGCACCTTGAACCTCATGCCATAAACTTGGCTCTCAAACTTACCAATCTAACCTACGACGACCTGTTCTACTACAAGAACAAGCCACGCATAGACAACGTGGCACTGAGCTACCAGGAAACGGCTAGAACATTTGCCTTGCCGGCCTGAGTCGGAACGAATCCCCGCTCCTACCGCCCCCCGTGCCTGTCTCGCCCATACTGGTTCAGGTACCCGATCCAGGCGTCGCCCTTGCGGCTCTCCAGGGTGACTTCGGGCCCAAAGGACGGGTCCTGGAAACGCTTTCGATGGGCATGTTTGGCCGCCGCGTAAACAACCAGCATCCCACCGGCCAGGCCGATTGCGGCCGCAATCACCGAGATGATAAGAGGATTATCAACCAGGAAGCATAGCGCCCCTCCGCCGCAGGCGATGCTGATTACCAGGTTGGGCATTATGGGCAGCAGCGCGGCGCAGACAATCCCAACCAGGATCATTCGTACCCATCCCCCGATTCCCAGCTTGAATTTCTTGTCCTGCTCAGTCGAATCTGCCATCATCCCATTACCTCCCGAATCCCGAATCCGGCGGCTTGAGGCCAGAGTTACCGGCCCGCCTCTTCGGGCGCCAAATCCCCCACAAGGTAGTCTCCCTGAATCTTACCGTCAAGCCCGTGGCGTTGCAGTGTCTTAACCCTTCCTCGGCCTCCCAATCCTCACCGCGTTTGCGCGTCAACCAAATTGCTCCGCACCTCTATCCACTAAATTTTCTTATTGCAGTTTCCACAAAGATTAGTTATAATTTATGCAATTAACACATTGAATAGATTGCTAAGGGGGAGGCATTCCTTTATGTCTGACTCCCACGCTGTTCCCCTTTACGACAATATCGGCGTCAACTACGACGCCACCCGCCGGGCTGACCCTTTCCTCGCTGGGCGGCTTGTTCACCACCTGCGGCCCTACTCCGGGGGGCGATTTCTCGACCTGGCCTGCGGCACGGGCAACTACACCGTGACAATGGCCGAAGAGAGCGGGTCCTGGCACGGTACCTGGCACGGGCTGGACCTGTCATCGGGAATGCTCCGGACAGCCCTCGGGAAGGGCGGCAATGTCCACCTGTGCCAGGGTAACGCCGCTGCCCTGCCCTTTAGGGCCGACAGCTTTGCCGGCGCCATCTGCACCATGGCCCTCCATCACCTGGCATCACTACTTCCCGTATTCCAGGAGCTTTTCCGGGTTGTTGACCGGGGCAGGCTGGTCATCTTCACCTCCACGGCGGAGCAGATGCGGGGCTACTGGCTGAACGAGTACTTCCCCATAGCCATGGCGCGCTCCACCACGCAGATGCCATCCCTAGACTTGGTACTGGAGTCACTGGCCGCGGCGGGATTTACCCTGGAATGCACCGAGAAATATGACGTCCGGCCCGACCTTCAGGACATGTTCCTGTATGCCGGCAAGGATCGTCCCCAATTCTACCTGGACGAAGAGATGCGGCGGGGCATCTCGACCTTTTCCACCCAGTCTGACCCGGAAGAGTTGGCCGCAGGTTGCCAGCGACTGCAACATGACATGGCGTCGGGCCGCATCAACGAAGTGGCCGAAAGTTACCGCAACGACGGTGGAGACTACATCTTCGTGGTGGCGGTCAATTAGCCTCAAGTGCGGCCATAGCTTATTCCTGACCAGTGGCTACGGATTCCACAGTACGTCTCTCTGTTCGTCCGCGAACTTCGATTGCCGTCAACCCGCTAGCCGGATTCTCCCCGATAAGCCTCGTCCAGCAGGTCCACCACATGCGCAACTTTCCGGCCGGACGCCGTGCAGCCCGTAGAGCCCGTGGAATTCAGCCCCTGCTCTATCTGCATCATGCAGCCGGGGTTGGCGGTTGCCACCTGCTCGGCGTCTGTGGCGCCGATGTTCTGCAGCTTGGTATCCAGTATCTGGCCGGAGAGGCCAGGCTGCACCATGGAGTAGAAGCCGGCTCCCCCGCAGCACATGGATGAGGCTTCCATTTCAACCAGCTCAAGGCCCGGTATGGCCTTCATCAAGTCGCGCGGCTGGCGTGTAATTCTCTGGGCATGGGCCAGGTGGCAGGGGTCCTGGTAGGTTACCCGCCGGTCCACCCGTCCCCGCGGAGGGTCCAGGGGCAGGTCTGCCAGAAACTCCGTTATATCCCTGGTGACCTCCGAGAAGCGGCGGGCAGCCTCTGCATATTCCGGGTCATTCTTCAGTAGTTCCCCGTACTCCTTCATGTTGGAGCCGCAGCCGGCCGATGCGGTGATTATCCGGTAATCCGGATAGTCGGCCCCCGCCGCCAAGAATATATCCATGTTCCGACGGGCCAGGCGGCGAGCCGTTTCCAGGTCGCCGGCGTGGAGGTTCAGGGCGCCGCAGCACACCTGTCCGGGGGGCACCGTCACGTTGCAGCCGTTGCGGGTCAGGACTCGCACCGCCGCCCGCATGGTGTCTCCCTCCATCAGGGGCATTACGCAACCGGACAGCAACGCAACGGTGGGAGTTGCTACCTCTCCGGCCACCGGTGCGGATGAGTTCCCCGTGGCTATGGGCGTTCGTCGAGGCTGGGCCGGATGGACCTGGTCGCTGGGCCCGAAAAATGGTTCACTGAAGTCCGGAAGTTGTGCTTCCATATGCCCCAGGGTTCGGGGCAGCAGCTTGAACAGTCCGATAGCCCGCACCAGGGAGCGCAGCCCCGTGCGCTGGTACAGTCGCAAAAGGTGGGCGCCCAAGCGCAGCCGCCGGGGATGGGGCAGGGCAGCCCTCAGGAATAAGCGGTCCACCCGCTTCAGGTCAGACCCCTGCTTCCCCTGGGACAGCGTCTGAAAACGGGTGTACTCCATGATTCGGCCGTAGGGAACACCAGAAGGACAGACCGCCTCGCAGGCCCGGCACTGGAGACACATTTCCCAGTGGGAGACAATCCGTTCGCTGATGCCAACCCTTCCCTCGTGGACGGCCCGCATCAGGGCGATACGACCCCGGGGCGATTCGGTTTCGACCCGCAGGGTGGTGTAAGTAGGACAGGAGCTAAGGCAAAGGCCGCAGTGAACGCACCGGTACAGGTCGGCCTCCGATGGTACGTCAACGCCGCTGAAGCCGGCCTCATCGTTGAGGGGCTGCTCCGCCCCAGGCAAAAGCGCGGAATGGGGATTGGAGTGGCTCCCAGTATCAGTGGTAGTAGCGGTAGTAGTGGCAGTAGTAGAACCTGCTTCGGCCATTGAAGCCCCCTAGATTCTTCCGATGAATCGACCGGGATTGAGCAAGCCCGCCGGATCAAACTTTTCCTTTATGCGCCGCATGATTTGCAGTTCCGACTCTCCGGCGCACCCTTCCCACACATCTATGGCAGCCTTTACCGGTTTGGCGCAGTGTTCCACCACTACGGTGCCGCCCAGACTTCGGGCCAAAGCTCGCACCCGCGCTATTTCCGCCACCGCTCCGTCAATTTCCTGGCCCCCCTGGGCAAAAGGATTCACCCAATGGAAAACCTGAACCGTGCCAAAGCCCACGTCAGCTATGACTCCCGTTCCCGCAACAGGCTGCAAGGCGTCAAGAAACTGCTCAAGGACGCTGGGTGGCAGGTCAATCTTCAAGCCAAGAAATGGCCTGGTCTGTTCATCCCACCCCAGGTCGGTCACTCTTTGGGCCAGGGAGACGGTATCCGACTCCTGCAAACGGTCAATGTTGGCGGCTCCCGCATCGGAAAGCACGCTGGCCGACTCTTCAACACGCCGCGCCGTGGCCCGGGGACGACCCTCCGCCAGGGCAAGAATCAGCCCATCCGCACCGGATGGGAGGTTTGGAAGGTCCAGGTTCAGCCTTTCGGCAGAGGCCCTGTTCACCACCTGCACCCCTTGAGGCACAAAGACCTGGGATACGAGAGACCGGCCTGCTGACAGCGCCTCCTTCAGGGTCGGGAAAGAGGCGGCCAGACCCGCTCGCGCCTCTGCCCTGGGTGTCAGCTTGAAAGAAGCCTCCAAAATGACGCCCAGCGTTCCCAGCGAGCCGGTGTAAAGTTTGTTCAGATCATACCCCGTTACGTTCTTTACCACCCGACCACCGGACTTGGTTTCCTGACCCCCGGCTCCCACCACGGTAACGCCAATCAGCCAGTCCCTGGGCAACCCGTAGGCAAAGCGCAGCGGGCCGCTGCAGTTGGTGGCCAGGATACCGCCAATGGTAGCCCGGCCGGGGAAAGGGGCTTCCAGCGGCGCCAGCTTTTCGCCGTGGGCCAGTTCCCGCCGCATGTCTTCCAACGCGATACCCGCCTCCACCGTAGCAGTCAGGTCCGCAGGCTGGTAGTCAGTAACCCGGTTGAGCCTGGAAAGGTCTAGGACAACGTCAATGCGGTCTGGCAGGTTGCCCAGGCCGGCTAAAATTCCGCCGCCGTAAGGGCTGACTTTGGCTCCGGTCTGGGACGCCCATCGCATGACCTGGGCAACACCCTTTCGGTCCCCTGGTTGAACCACTGCCGGGGGAACAACGTCGTCTATGGAGTAGCTGTCTGTGGGCAATACCGCATCGGCGCCCAAAAGACCGGCGAGCTGTTGAGAAATGGGGGAAGTCAAAGGCTTATCACGCGGCGGTGAGGAATCGCCCCTAGACATAGAAATCGGGGTCAACCTGCGTCGGAGTTCGCTGGGTCACCGGCACGTATTCTTCGCCATCCGGGAAAATTTTTCCGGGGTTCAGGCGTCCCGAGGGAGCGAAGGCATCGCGCACCAGCCGCATGGCTTCCATATCATGCTCAGTGTAAACCAGGGGCATGAACTGCTTCTTTTCCAGTCCAATCCCATGCTCACCGCTCAGGCTGCCGCCCATTTCCACGCAGTATTCCATCAACTCCGAAGCCCCGGCCATGGCCCGTTCCTTGACACCCGGCTCTCTTTCGTCAAAGAGCATGCAGGGGTGCAGGTTGCCGTCTCCCGCATGGAACACGTTGGCGATGATAATTCCGTATTTCTCGGAAACCTCCGAGACCTTTCGAAGCACCTGCGTCAGCCGGGTTCGGGGCACCACGCCATCCACCAGGTAGTAGTTGGGAGCTATGGTGCCAAAGGCCCCGAAAGCCGTCTTGCGGCCCAGCCACAGGCGTTCCCGTTCGCTGTCTTCTTCAGCAACCCGAACTTCGTTGGCCCCCGTTTCCCACAGGGCCGACTCCACCTCCCGACTTACCTCGTCCACCTCCTCCCAGAGACCTTCCAGCTCAATCAGGAGGACGGCTCCGGCATCGTCAGGATAGCCGGCATCCGTTACGTTCTGGACCGCGCGTATGCTGAGAGCGTCGATCATCTCCAGGGCGGCGGGCACAATCCCGTGGCCGATGACCGCCGAAACGGCGCTGCAGGCCGACTCTATATCCGGAAAAATGCCCAGGAACGTCCTTACCGTTTCCGGCAGGGGCAGCAACCGGACCTTTATTTTCGTAGCTATGCCGAAGGTGCCTTCAGAACCGACAAAGACGCCGCGCAGGTCGTAGCCCGGCACCTGTCGGGCCGATCCTCCCAGCTGTACCAGGGTACCGTCCTCCAGGGCCACTTCCATGCCCAGTACGTGGTTGGTAGTGGTGCCGTAGGCCAGGCAATGGGGGCCACCGGCGTTCTCGGCGATGTTGCCCCCCAGGCTGCAGGCTTTTTGGCTCGAAGGGTCGGGCGCATAGCGCATCCCAAACTTGCGGACGTGGGTGTCCAGGTCCAAGTTAATAACTCCCGGTTCTATGGTGGCCGTCAGATTCTCCGTATCTACTTCCAGGATCCGGTTCATTCGGGTAAAGGCAATCTGGATGCCGCCAGGAGGAGCCAGGGCTCCTCCGCTCAGTCCGGTGCCGGATCCCCGTCCAACAAGGGGAACTCCTTCATCGTAAGCCAGCGCCAGCACACGGCTTACCTGGTCTGCATCGGAAGGCAGCGCCACCGCCCTGGGCATGGACCGGTCCACGGAAC
Source organism: Chloroflexota bacterium (assembly GCA_009840135.1). Taxonomy (GTDB): domain Bacteria; phylum Chloroflexota; class Dehalococcoidia; order Lucifugimonadales; family UBA3495; genus Bin22. Next base: position 46,858 of record VXOH01000071.1, read on the forward strand.
CATCGTACTCGTACACCAGCAGATCCTCGGGGTGATGGATAACATAGTCAGGTCCGACTATATCCTGCAAACGGTGGATGAACTCAGAAGGCTGCACGTTGTCCTCCATCCATGTATGAGCCGATGCCGCGAAACTGCGAAAGCCGTCAATCCGCATGGCGATGATAGAGCAAAGGCGGGCCTGGTGGCAAGGCGGGCGGGTTACCTTCTGCCCCCCAAACTTGCGTAGCTGCTATCGTGGGTTTATAGTTGTTTTAACGAACTGCAGGCTATGGACTTGGCGCCCCCTTGTCGGCGCCCTTTTGGAATGGCGGTGACGACCGGCCCTGGAGCGAAAATGACGCAACAAGAACTGGTGGCCTGGCTGCGGGAGTGGGGCGTAAGGGTCACTCCGCAAAGGCTGGCCATCGCTGAGGCCGTGCTCAATTCCACTGATCACCCCTCGGTTCAACAGATTTATGAGCGTGTGAGGGATCACTTCCCCTCAATGACCCTGGCAACCATCTATTCTACCTTGGGTGTGCTGGAAAAAAGCGGACTCATCCAGGAATTGCCCTTTGCCAAGCAGTCCAGGTTCGAGTCCAACCTTGAGCCCCACGTGAACCTGGTCTGCATTGAGTGCGGCAACGTTGTTGACTCAGACCTGGGACAGGATGCGGTGCTGAAGCTCAAGTCGCTGATATCCAGGGAGTCCAACTTCGATGTTGCCTGGCAGAGGGTGGATTTCCACGGCTGGTGCCGCAGGTGTGCCGCCAATCGGAAAACCCCCGAAAGATACCCCGCCTGACGGTCTCTTCTATGGCGGAAGTCAGAAATGTCCGCCGGCGCCTCACCCCGGATTGAGAAACGTTCCTGATGATTAACAGCGTAGTGGGAATTACCCTCTGGACCGACGACCTGGACCGGCTGTACCGGTTCTACAATGACCTGTTGCGCCTGCCCCTGCATTCCAATCACGGCGATTTCATCTCCTTCCAGTTGGGAGAGAACATGCGCTTTAACATTGGAATTCATGACGGGGTCAGCGGGACCAGCGGCGACCCTTTCCGTATGATGCCTCACCTCGGTGTTGAAGATATCCACGGCGAACACCGCCGCCTTGCCCAGGCCGGGGTCGAGTTCCTGCGCCCACCTGAGCAGGAGCACTGGGGCGGATGGGTGGCCACCTTCAAGGACCCGGACGGCAACGTTCTGCAGATGCTCCAGTTCCCCACCTGATTCCTCTTCCTTACCTCGCGTAGCTACTGACACCAGCCTGTTGCTGGCCGGGTGTATGCCTGTGTACCTTGTTGTCGCGGTGGTCGCGCGAAACAAGAGGCTGGCGCGAGGTGACGGCGGTTTGTACCAGAAAATAGAGGATATCTCCTTCCACATCCTGGCGGCGATTATCATCGCCAACCTTTTGACTGCCGTGGCCGTGTGGTATGAGATATACTACGTGGTGAACGACTCTGCCACGGCGACGGCCAAGGCAATTCTGATTGACGCAGTTGCGGCCGCGGCGCTTGGAATCTACATCGTAGGTACGGCGGATACTTATATGGTTCTATCGAAACTGATCCTGGAAAAATACCTGAATAACCGGTT
>VXOH01000071.1:48544-81361 GCA_009840135.1 Chloroflexota bacterium
ACCGGGAATGGCGGGCCTGGTATAACCGCATGACTGATGCCAGGCTGAGGGGAGAGCAGTTCGATGAACCCCCACCTGCTTCCAGCCTCGATGATGAGCGGTCCAGCGCCTGATCACCGGATCAGCATGGCGTCCCCGAAACTGTAGAACCGGTACTTCTGCTCAATAGCTTCCTGGTAGGCCGCCAGGATGTTTTCCTGCCCCGCAAATGCAGATACCAGCATTACCAGTGTGGAACGGGGCAGGTGGAAATTGGTAATCATCCCGTCCACCAACCGGAACTGGTGCCCCGGCAGGATGAACAAATCCGCCTGACCACTGGCCGCCCGAATTGCTTCACTTTCTTCCATTCCCGCCTTGTCCCTGTCCCTGCCCACCTGCTCCAGTGTCCTCACCGAAGTTGTGCCCACCGCGATTACGGGTCGGCCGTCAACGCGGGCTCTTGTGAGAACCACTGCCGTTTCCTCCGGCAGTTCATAGTACTCGGTATGGATGGCGTGTTCCTGCGGGTCATCCTCAGTAACGGGACGGAAGGTATCCAGCCCCACATGCAGGGTCACATAAGCGGTCTGTATCCCCTTGGCCACCAAAGATTTCAGCAGTTCGGGCGTAAAATGCAGCCCCGCCGTGGGGGCGGCCGCGCTGCCCTGCCTGTCTGAGTAAACCGTCTGGTAGCGTTCGGGGTTGGTCAGGCGCTCGTGGATATAAGGAGGCAGGGGCATCTCCCCCAGGCGTTCGACTCCCGACTCTGGGGAAAGACGAACACGACGCACGCCCCCGTCTCCGACAGACAGTACTTCTGCTTCCGCCACATTCGATTCGTCCATCGCCGTCGAGGAGGGAACCGTTGGCCTTATTCCGGTGACCGAAGATTCCGCCGGTTCCAGCCTCACTACCGAACCCTTGCGCAGGCTTCGTCCCGGCTTGCCCAGGGCCTGCCATACGCCCGGCTCCTCCCTTCGCAACAGCAACAACTCTACCCTGCCGCCGGTGTCCTTGCGCCGGCCGTAGAGACGGGCCGGTATGACTCGGCTGCGGTTAAGCACCAGGACGGCCCCCGCCGGCAGAAGCTCCAGGATGTCGGAGAACTGCTGGTGCGTGACACCGCCGGAAGCCCGGTCCAGCACCAGCAGGCGGGAAGCGTCGCGGGGCTCCAAAGGAGTCTGGGCGATCAACTCCGGTGGCAGGTGGTAGTCAAAGTCCTCAGTACGCATGCCAACTAGGACAAACCGCTAGTGGGCTATTCGCCAATCAGGGCCGCCACGGCGCCGGCGGGGTCCTGGATTACGCAGAAGGTTTGGCCTCCCATCTCGCGGGGGCCGTCAATCACCCGGCCTCCCAGCTCAACGCACTTGCTGGCGCTTTCCGCCACATTCTCAACCACTATGTACACCAGCCACTGCGGGGGAACGTTTGCATTGGGACCCCTGGCGTGGCAAATGCCGGCCACTGTCTGGCTGCCGTCGGGCAGGTTGATATTGAAGTCGTTGTAGTCGCCCATGTCGTGGTCGGTGTAAGACCAGCCAACAACCTGGCAATAAAAGTCACGGATCTCTGGCGCGTTGGGAACCGTGAGATCATGCCAGGCGATGCTGCCCGGCGGCGGCATTTGAAACTCCTGGGGTTCATCTTCAGATTGGTGCGTTTCGGTCATTGTTGATAATCCCGTTCGGCAAGAATATTGATGGTCCGGAAAGAAGGCCTTGATGGTTGTTCTTACGATTGTAAGCCACGTTTCAACGGAGGCTATCGCCCGTGAATGCTGATGCGCGCGGCAGTCAGGGTATTCACCATCAGCATCGCGATGGTCATGGGCCCGACTCCGCCAGGCACCGGCGTAATAGCCTCGGCCCTGGCGGATACTGTTTCAAAGTCCACGTCGCCCTCCAGCCGGTAGCCCCTGCGGCGGCTGGGGTCGTCCACCCGGTTCACCCCCACGTCAATCACGACCACCCCGTCTTTAACCATGTCCTCGGTGATGGCCCGGGGCTGGCCAATGGCCGCCACCAGTATATCCGCCTGCCTGGTGATGTCCGAGAGGTTGGCGGTTCGGGTATGCGTTACGGTGACGGTGGCGTTGGAGCCCTCCCGCCGCTGCAGCAACAGGGTGGCGAGAGGTTTGCCGACGATGTTGCTCCGGCCGCAAACCACCACGTGCCTGCCGGCCGGATCATAGCCATTACGCAGCAGAATCTGCTGGATGCCTGCGGGCGTTGCCGGAATAAAGTCGGGCACTCCCTGCAGCAGCTTGCCCAGGTTGAAGGGATGCAGGCCGTCCACGTCCTTGGCGGGGTTCAGGGCTTCTATGATTACCGTTTCCTCAATCTGGGGCGGCAGAGGCAACTGCACCAGTATGCCGTGGAATCGAGGGTCACTGTTGAGGCTCGCCACCAGTTCCAGGAGTTCCGTCTCGGTAGTCTCTTCGGCCAGGTGAAAAATCTCGCTGAACATGCCCGCTTCATCGCAGGCCCGGCCCTTGTTTCGCACATATATGGCAGAGGCGGGGTCGCCGCCCACCAGCACCGCTGCCAGGCCGGGCGTAACACCGTGCTTTTCCTGCATTTCCAGCACGCCGGCGGCTACCTCGGACCGGACTTCCTGCCCCAGCGCGGCGCCGTCCAGAATCTTGGCCATGCTCCCTGCTCCAGTTCGGAAATCGTAAAAATTCTATCATGGGGCCGAATGGGCCTCAATGAATCCCCAATTCCAGCCAAGGTATTTGGTTTGTTTGAAGACAACCGTCATGAACCGATGATTGATTACCTCCCTCAAGATCCGCTGTTTGAGGACGGCCTTCAAGATCCGCTGATTGAGTACCTCCCTCAAGATCCGCTGTTTGAAGGCGGCCCTCAGGATCCGCTCATGGTGAGCTTGTCGAACCATGCCCCGCTGTCGAGAGTATCTTTCCACAATCTGCCCAGGACGGATGGAGGGCAGGCCCATACCTGCTTTGAGCCATCCCTTCTCAATTTTGGGCGTCATAAACAGGGCGGACTTTCCTGTTAGTCCCGCTCGTGGGAAGCTCTATTCCTGCGGGACTCGGGGCAGCCCGGGCCGGAAGCTGAATACGACGGCTGCAACGGTCAATGCCAGGGCTGATGGAACGAAGAGGGCGCCGAACGACAGTGAGGCCAGGAGGCAAAACGCCAGCAGTAAAACTGTAATCACCCAAATGACGAACGTATTTCCCATCCCTCTGGCCCTCCAGGACAAAAGGATTATGAGCGCCAGCCCCGTCAGCGCAATGGGAACAAGCATAGAGGCCAAAGCCCCGAACCCGTTGACCTCCACGAAGGACGCAGAGTACTGGACTACTTCACTCTGCGCCGTGCCCACCGGATTGCCAACCTCATCAACCTGGACCGGCGTGGTCGAAACGCCCTGATAGGCGTAGGGCCAAAGCGCCAGCAACAGAAAAGCAACCCAGGCCAGAACATGGGCAACGGTGGCCGATGCAACGGCAGCGCGGCTGAGTTTCATGGCACGGCTCCCTCCATCAATAAATCGGGTTATACTCAATACAGTCTAAGCCCACTCGCGAGTAGCCGCACATGCGAATCTGTTCCTTATTGCCCAGCGCCACCGAGATCGTCTATGCCCTGGGTTTGGGTGACCAACTGGTGGGAGTGTCCCACACCTGCGACTACCCCGCCGATGCCCGCTCCAGGCCGGTAGTCAGCCGCAGCGTCCGCAGCGTATCCCATTTGGGCAGCCAGGAAATTGACGCCATCATCCGGCAGGCCCGGGAGACTAACAATCCCGTCCACTGGATTGATGGGGATCTGCTGCGGGAACTGCGCCCCGACCTCATAATTACCCAGGAAATATGCGAGGTCTGCGCCATAGACCAAGGCTCCGTGTACGCCACCTCGGCCCGGTTCCTGGACTACGAACCGGAGATTGTGGTCACTCGGCCAGTGGGGCTGGAGGAGATTTACCGGAACATCCACCTCATCGCCGCTGCCGCCAGTGTGCCTGAACGGGCCGACACGCTGGTGGCCGAGCTACGGCAGCGGGCTAAGCGAGTGACCGACGGTATAGGACCGGTAGAGGCACGCCCCAGGGTCTTTTGCATAGACTGGCTGGAACCCCTGCGCAACACCGGTCAGTGGACTCCCGAGTTGGTGGAGCTCGCCGGGGGAGAGGAGGGGCTGGCCGAGAAATGGGGCAAGTCCCGGGAAATCGGCTGGGACGAGGTGCTGGCTTACCAGCCGGACTACTTGATGGTAATGCCCTGCGCCTTCGACATGGTCCGCACCGAGGCGGAGACACGGGAGCGGTTGTACTCCCATCCGGCCTGGGCATCGCTGAGGGCGGTTCAGGAAGGGCAGGTGTACCTGTTTGACGGCCTGATTCCCAGCCGCCACGGCCCGCGGGTTATTGATGTTCTGGAAGGTCTGGCTGAGGCCATGCGCCCGGACAAGTTCAATGGGTTGGCCAGGCCAGGTATATTCCGAAGGGCTGATTTGTAGGACAATTTACTCGGGAATGGGCTCAAATAACCACTGATGTCTCAGCAAGAATTGGTGACAATCAGTGGATACTCGTGGACACATGAAGGGGAGACCGATGCTGTTTTTCATAGAATTGCGCCACGCGCCGGAACGTTGCCCGGGGGTAGCCCCTGAAATTCGGAACCGGTTGCTGCGCATGGCCCAGACCCGGGACCAGGTGCTGGACTCGCACGGCTGCAAGTGGATTGGCGGCTGGGTAAGTCCCACGCCCCACCTGACCTTCATTACCCTGGACGCTCCCGGAGCCCACGCCGTGGATTCGGCGGTTAGAGACCTGGGCCTGGCCGTCTGGAATTCGACCACCATTCATCCCGTGGTGGACTTCGACGACGCGGTTACAGCCCTGGCCAATCAGCCCCAGAACTGATCCTCACCGCCGATCTTCAGGGACAATTCCCGGAACCGGCCCCCGGAACTGATAAGGTCGCCCCATGTTACGGCGGCAGCGCGGAAACGCGGAGTGCATTTAGAAACAATCTCAAATGTCCCCTCTCCCTCTGGGAGAGGGTTAGGGTGAGGGTCACCAGGTAGGATGGAGGCCCATTGGGACAGGCAGCACCGATTTTGAGATAGTTTCTTAGTGGAAACCCCGCCGGGTTTCAGAGTCTCTACTTCCTCTCGGGGATCGAAGCGAACAGGTGGCCGTTGCGGGCCGAAACTTCGAAGGTGTACATCTGGGCTATTGGGCCGTTGATGCAGTTCCCCGTGTAGTACTCGAACCGCCACCCGTGGGAGGGGCACATGAAGCAGGTATCCTCCAGGTAAACGGTTCCCCAGCTGTGGGGGCAAAGTGACGACAATAGCCTTAGCACCCCGTCCTTGCCCTTGGCCAGGTAGAAGTCGTCCCCTTCTACCTCTACCTCAGAGGGAAACTTGGTAAATGAGTCTGCCGGCCCCAGGTCAACTTCCTTCAGGCCCTTTGAAAAGTCCGGGTACACCATCGTGGTCCCCTTTGCACTGTTAAGATTGGTGGGAGTATAGCGGGAAAGGCCACGGGCGGGCAAACGGAGCCCCGCCCTGGAATTGATAACCTTGACACGCCGCTTCGATCTATACCCGTTTCGGCTATACCCGTTTCGGCAAAACTGGGGCGCCTTCGGGCGGCCGCATGTCCATGCCGAGCAGGGTGCAGCTGATGAACGAATAGTAACCCATCAGCGCCCCTAAAACGATGGTATTAGCCTCGCCAAATTGCGCCAGGGCCGCGTCAAAGGTCTCCTGGGAGACCTGGTGGTCGTCCATCAATTCCCGTCCGTAGCGCACGATTGTCGCCTCTTCTTTGGTGAGACCCTCCAGGCTGCTCCTGTTGGCGATTATCTCCACCGCCTCGGGCCGAGCCCCCGCCCGCAACGCCGCGGCGGAATGAGAGGCCCATACATAGTCGCAATCCCAATGACGGGCGGCGGTAATTATCGCCAGTTCCGTGTCATGATCGGATAGATTGCCACCGAAGCGCAGGGCGTCGCTGAGGGCTGTAGAACAACGGGCAACTTCCGGCGCGTACAGCATCATCGAATGAGGTCCGTTGATAGCGTTCCTGGACTCTATGATGGCGTCGAAGGCTGGCAAGGCGTCTCCGCTCACCTGCTCTCGCTTTGTTATAGGCGTCAGTCTTGGCATGAATGTACCTCCTGCCGAAAGTCCATGTTTATCGCTAGTATAGCGGCCGGTGCAAATCTCGGCACCATCACTCTATTTGTTTGTCCACACCTTGAGCTGCAGTAAGGGCCAAATAAACGCTGTCCTGGGAATTGAACCAAGGTCCGTGGGCCGACCGGTAGCCGGCCGCCACAGCCCGGTCATCAGGGATTTCCGCTAGCGCCTCGTTCTTCCGGCGCGCCAGGGGAAGCTGTAGCCGACCGGCCGCATGCGCAAGCTGCTGACCATCCCAACCCCATGCTCAAGCGCGGCACGTCCTGGCAACGCCCGGAAACGATGCCCATCACCCATTCCCATTGACTTTCAAGACGATTACCTCACACCCTGGGCATCGCTTTATCAACATAGCGCTGCGTGCCAAGGGTGAGTATTCCCCTCATATTCCGCATTACTCGCGTTTCCGTGGTGCGTTTCCGTGGTGCGTTTCCGTGGTATCTTTTCCGTGATATCGTTGCCTGTGCCCACTACTGTACCGCCCAAGTCCTACCCTCGACCCGAAGTTACGTGTGACTCATGGAGATATTCGACGCCCTTTTTGCCATAGGATTGCTGCTGGTGATGGCCAAGCTGCTGGAGGGGCTCTTCAAGCGCATTGGCATCAATTCCATTTTCGCCTACGCCATCACCGGGGTCATTCTGGGTCCGGTAACCGGCCTGATTGACGCGGAGAACGACTTCCAGATCATTCTCAACATAGGAATTTTCATCTTCTTCTTCCTGGTCGGACTGGACGAACTGGACATATCCGGCTTTCTCCGGTCAATTCGCGGCCGCCTGTTTATCGCCGCCATACTCTCCGTTGCCATCTCCATGGCCGCCTCCCTGGCAGTTACCACCAACGTTATTTTCGACGTGGGCCTGGACCTGAACTTCACCGACGCCATGGCCGTCGCGGGGGTTTTGTCACTATCCAGCCTGGGTATCGTTGCCAAGGTGCTGATTGACGAAGACCGGCTGAAAGAGCCGGTAGGCATCCAGATATTCACCGCGGTGGTCATCGCCGAGCTGCTGGTTCTCTTCATCGTCGGTTTCGCCATCAGCGAACACACCTTCCTGGACGCCCAGGGCCACCTTGATGTGGCGACCAGCGTCGGCCTGCTGCTGGGCCAGTTGGCGGCGTTCACCATCGTTACCTGGATAGTCTGCAACAAGCTCATTCCCCGGTTGCTGGTCCTGCTGCATCGGGTATTGCAGGTGCCTCAGCTTTCCTACGGCCTGTTGCTGGGAGGCCTGTTCCTGGTCATAGTGCTGGCCGAAAAGGTGGGACTGCACGGTACACTGGGCGCCCTGTTGTTCGGCGCGGCCCTTTCACCCCTGCCATATCAGCTGCGCCACGACTCCATGCCCGGTATGCGAAGCACCGCGGAGGGCCTGTTCGTGCCCTTATTCTTCGCATCGGCAGGACTTAACCTGAACCTGGACTTTCTGAACCTGCCTCCCGTTACCATCGTGGCCTTGGTGTTTGTGCCCCTGGCCGGAAAATTCGCCGGCGCCATTATCAGCGCCTACATCACCCGGCTGGAAGCGCCCATTGCCATCGCTTCCGGTTTGATGGCCAAGGGTGTGGCCGAGATTGCCCTGCTGCTGGTTATGCTGCACGGCCACGTTATTAGCGAGGCCCTCTTCTCGTTGCTGGTCGTCATCATGTTCGGCTATATTCTGCTTACTCCCATGGGAATCAGTCTTGCGATGCGCAGGACCCGTCCTTCGGAAGTAGAAAGCGGGGACATGGCGCAGTTGCACCTGCTGGAACGATTTGTCCTGGGCGAAATCCAGGTTAAGGACGTACTGGACAAGACAAGGGTATACCCCGACCAGGATATTACCGTCCGGAACTTTGTGGACCACTGGACAACACCCGAGCAGCACGATTACGTGGTGGTGGACGGCGGGAAGCTGGCCGGTGTGGTATCCATAAGCCTGCTGCGTTATCTGCCCCGCACCCAGTGGGCCCAAACCTCGTTGCAGGACGCCCTTCGTCGAGCCACGCCAACGGCGGGGCCGGATGATCAGGTGGAGGACGTATTGCAGAACATGATTGATAACTCTCTCACAGTGATGCCGGTGGTTGATCCCGACAACGAGCAGTTCCTGGGGTCCATATCCAGCTACGAAATCCTGGAAATAGTCCTGTTGAACGCCAGTGGACGAGACATTTAGAGAAACACCTCCTGAATCCTTTTACCCCTGGAGTGGGTGGAACGCCCGCCTGCGTCGGAAAGTAAGGATGATGGTGATTTTGGTCAAGAAATTCCCTGCCATTGCCGCCCAATACCGGAAAGATAAGCGCCCCGACCCTTTGTCGAAAGGAGACTGAAATGCCGATAGACCTGCGCGACCTGGTCAAAAACCCGGAAACAACTCCCTTCTCCCGCCTCAAGTACCTGGTGCGCCAGTCCGAGGAAGACGTAACCCGGTTCATGAACGAACTGTTCAACCTGGCGGCCCTGGCCAGGGAGGAAGACAACTGGCAGCCGGTGGAGCAGTTCCTGAACCGCTGGGAGGAAATCCTGACGGCGCGGCTGGACCTGCCCATGGCCTTTGATACCACACCCTGGGCGCCCTTCACCAAGCCCCTTGCCCAGGCCCGCATCGCCGTCCTGACCACCGGAGGCGTCCACACCTGCGACCAGGAACCCTTCAACGTGGATGGGGACTGGAGCTTCCGGGAAATCTCCCTGGACACTCCCCTGGAGGACTTTCGGGTGGCCCACACCCACTACGACACCAACGGCGTGGCCGAGGACGTGGACGCGGTTTTCGCCATCCACCGCCTCCAGGAACTGGCGGAGGCAGGAATTGTGGGAGAAGCCCACAGTCCCACCTACAGCTTCATGGGATATATCTACGACGTGGCCGGCCTGATAGAGGTCAGCGCCCCGGAGGTGGCCCAAAGACTAAAGGATGAAGAGGTGGACGGCGCCGTCATCGGCACCACTTGACCCCGCTGCCATCAGTCCGGCGGACTGATCGCCCGCGCCATAGAATCGGTGGGAGTGCCCACGGTGGTGGTAATGGTGGACCGGCAGAAGGCAGCCACCATGGCTGTGCCCCGGGGTCTCATCCTTCGTTTCCCCTTCGGCCGCCCCTTCGGCGCCCCCGGCAACCCCCAACAACAAAGGGTCGTCCTGGAAGACGCGCTAGAGGTACTGGCCACAGCCACAGAGCCGGGGAAAATCGTGGCGTCGCCTTACAGGTGGAGAAGGGAAGACTATGGGGAGATTCTAAGAGAGAGGTACGGGGGATAACGGAAAGCTCTATTCCTGCGCTGGGCTCACGCTTTGCTCTTCGTTGTTTTCCTCAGCCGGAGCCGGCGGCAGCAAATCATCCACCGCAAACTCCACGTCTGGCAGCATGGAAGAAGAAAAACGGTCGCCCCGCCGGTAGATAGTGTGGGTGGAATAGCCACCAGGGCCCGGTCCGGTGAAGGACTCTATGCAATCTTCAACTAGGTTCATTATCCAGGTTTCGGGGATGTTAGCCTCGGCATAAAGGTTGACTTTGACCTCCCGGTCGTAGGCCAGGGTAGTGTCGGATATTTCAACGAGCAGCAACACATCCTCGGCGCTGGGAGGTTTGCCCGAATAATCATCTTCTCGAAACCGCAAGATAGCAACATCTGGCTGGGGAGTGGAGTGTTCGCCTACGAGCACAGGATTCTGGCCGCTAATGGTTACTGCATCCCCCAAGACTCGGCCAAAGACCCTTTCAATACGGCGTACGCCGGTGGCATGGGGATTACCAATAGGGGCCATAATTATGATCTCTCCGTCAATCAGCTCCAACCGCTCATCCGGTTGCAATATACCCACTTCGGCCATGCGGTAGTATTCTTCCACCGTGAACTTGCGGGTAACGGGCGCCCTGGAAGTACCGGAAGTTTCCGGCAGGGCCGGAGCCTTGGTTGACGTAGTCATAGCCTCACCCTCGCAAGGATGTATGTGCTCGCCTGATGGGCTGGCGTTGCTGGTGAATAAACTGATGATAAACTGTCTCCAATAGGCATTCAACCGCTGTTTGTCACTCTTCTCCGATTGCCCACCCCACTTCCACTTTATAATCATTATTAAAAGCCATCCGATATCTGAGAAATTGCCCCAAAACTGTTGACAGCCTTTCCAAGTTTGCCTACAATCCCCGATAAGTCATTGGGTAGAATTGCGACCCGTGAACAGGCAACTAAAATCTAATAGGAGGCATCGGATGTCAAATAAAGAAGACCTGGCGTTAATGGCTCACCTGATGCGGCGTGCCGGCTTCGGCGCCAACCGGGACGAGTTGGAAGCCCTTGTTGAAAAGGGTTACGACGCGGTGGTGGACGAATTGGTCGATCCCCCCGAAGATCGCCATGGCGGCAAGGCCGAATTGCTGCTTCGCTATCATCCCGGCGTCCTTCTTCCCGGCGGCAACCCGGTGATGGGTCAGGCCAACTGGCTCTACAACATGGTCAGCACCGACAAGCCCCTGGAAGAGAAGATGGCCCTTTTCTGGCACCATGTGTTCGCCACCGGCAACTCCAAGCTGGATAACTGCGACCAGATGCTCACCCAGATTGAAATGTTCCGCGAGCTTGGTATGGGCAATTACCAGGACCTGATCCTGGAGCTTTCTCGCAACCCGGCCATGATTTACTGGCTGGACAATAACGAGAACCACCGCGACGCTGTGAACGAGAACTGGGGACGTGAACTGCTGGAGCTCTTTACCATGGGCGTCAGCAACTACACCGAGGTGGACGTTCGGGAGGCCTCCCGCGCCTTTACCGGCTGGACCATCACCCCCAAGCTTCCCCGCCAGCCCTACGGCCGCTATCCCTGGCGGTTTGAGTACCGGGAAGAGGACCACGACTTCGAGGAGAAGACTTTCCTCGGACAGTCCGGCAACTTCAATGGCGAGGACATCATTGACATCGTGGTGAAGGAGCCGGCCACCGCCCGCTTCATTTGCCGCCACCTTTACAACTTCTTCGTGGCCGACGAGCCCCAGGTTCCCGCCTGGACCATCGAGCCCGCCCGCGACGAGGAAGCACTGGACGCGATGTGCAACGTCTTCGAAGAGTCCAACTACGAGATTCGCGAAGTCCTGCGCTTCATGCTCAAGTCCGACTTCTTCAAGGAAGCCCGCTACCAGAAGATCAAGAGCCCGGCTGAAGTTGTAGCCAGCACCATGAAGATGGTCGGCTCCTACCAGTTCCCGGATCCTGGTCTTGCCAAGATCTGCCGTGAGCCCGGCTACATGGGACAGGACATCCTGGATCCCCCCAGCGTGGAAGGCTGGCACACCGGCTCCGAGTGGATTAACAGCGGCTCCCTGCTGGCCCGCATTAACTTTGTCGCCGACAGCGTGACCAAGACCTCGCTGCCTGGCATGCAGAGCATCATCGGCCACATGAAGAGCCAGAACGTCACTACTCCCGAGGAACTGCTGGAAGGCTGTCTCGACAGCATGGGTTTCCTGGCCCTCAGCGAAGAGACCCGGAACGAGCTCAGCAACCATGCCCGGGCTGGTGGCAACATGGACTGGAGCGATGAGGCCGCCGCCGGTACCCGTATCGGCGAGATGATGGCCCTGATCAGCGCCACCACCGAGTACCAATTCGCCTAGCCGGTCCTGCATACGGACCATCCGAACTGACTTTAAGAAGGAGGAACCAATGACTTCAACGAAGAAGGATCCGGTCATCGTAGTACTGCAGCTCACCGGCGGCAACGACTACATGAACACGGTTATTCCCTACAACGACCCCCTCTATTTTGAGAACCGGCCCAACGTCGGTTACAAGATGGAAGACATCATTAAGGTGGACGACAACCTCGGCTTCATGCCCGCCATGGGTCCCATCAAGGAAATGTATGACCAGGGCAAGGTCGCAGTCATCCACGGAATCGGCTATCCCGATTCCCCGCGCTCCCACTTCCGCTCCATGGACATCTGGCACACCTGTGAGCCGGACAAGGTCGGGACGGAAGGCTGGGCCGGCCGCCTGGCTCGCGAACTGGACCCCAACAAGGAAAACGTTTTGACCGCCATTAACTTCGGTCATGGCCTGCCCCGGGCCCTGGCAGTGCCGGGCGTCCCCGTTGCCGCCATCTCCGACCTGGGCACCTACGGCCTTCTGACCGGCATCAGCGACCAGGACCAGCGGGCCAAGGCCCTCGACCTGTTCAGCCGCATGTACTCCCCCACCGTGGGCGGCAGCTTCGTCACTGACTACCTGCGCTCCACCGGCACGGAAGCCATGATCGGCGCCGACATCGTCAAGGTCGCTCCCGAGCGCTACAGCTCCAACGTAGAATATCCCAGCTCTGCCATCGCCCAGCACCTGCGCGACATCGCCCAGGTTTACATGGCCGACCTCGGCACCCGGGTCTTCTACACCCAGCACGCCAGCTTCGACACCCACGCCGGCGAGTATGCTGCTCACCCGGCCCTGTGGAAGGACATCTCCGAGGGCGTGTCCGCTTTCTTCGAGGACCTGAAGGAGCACAACACCGGCGAGAACGTGATCATGTACCTGTTCTCCGAGTTCGGCCGCCGCGTCCGTGACAACGGCTCCGGCACCGACCACGGCGCAGCCGGCGTAGCCTTCGCCATCGGCGACGGCGTCACGGGCGGCATGTACGGCGAGTACCCGTCCCGCGAAGCCAAGGACCTGGAGCAGGGCGACCTGGTCCCCAACTACGACTTCCGCGGCGCTTACACCACCATCGTGGAAGACTGGTTCGGCATGGACGCCACTCCCCTCGTCAATGGCAACTTCGAGAAGATGAGCTACCTGAAGTAATCGGGTGCCCGAACTCGAAACCTGGCGCTCAATCGAGTAGCCCGATTCCAGAATCGCAGCCAACCCAGATTGAGTTTGAGGGCCGGGTGAACTCTCCCAACCGGGGCGGTTCCCCGGCCCTTATTACTGAAAACTAACGCCAAGAGGAGGCGAAAATGGCACAGAATACTGTAGCCGCCGGGCGAGCCTGGCTTTACAGCCACAACATCGGCCGCAATGGCGCCGCCGGTATGGGCTTCAGCCAGCCCGTCAGCATTGCCGCTGCCAAGGATGGTGTCCTGTATGTGACCAACCGGGCCACTGAGCAGAATCCGGGCGGCATCCGCGTTACCAAGTTTACCGCTGACCAGGAGTACCTGGGCGAGTTCGGCCGCCAGGGCCTGGCCTACGGCAGCGACGAACCCACCACCTTCACCTGGATTTCCGGCGTGGCCCTGGACAGCGAGGGCAACGTCTACGTAGCCGACGAGTGGCAGTGCCGCGTGGCCGTCTTTGACGCTGACGGCGCACCCCTTAGCGGCTTCGGAGTTAAGGGCGAGGGCGAAGGCGAATTGAGCGGTCCCGCCGGCATGGCCTTCGACGCCGACGATAACCTGTGGGTCGTCAACTCCTTCAACAGCCGCATCCAGAAGTTCACCAAGGACGGCCAGTTCATCAGCGGCTTTGGTTCCAAGGGCGACGCCGAGGGCCAGTTCGAAATGCCCGACGGCATCGAAATCGACGCCAACGGCGACCTCTACATCGCTGACTGGGGCAACAACCGGATCCAGAAGTTCACCCCCGGTGGCACCCACCTTCGCACCTTTGCACACCAGGTCAACGGTCGGGATGCCCTGAATCATCCCACCGACGTTACCGTGGACGGCGAAGGCGATGTGTATGTCACCGACTGGATGAACGACCGCGTGGTCATTTATGACCCCGAAGCCAAGCCTATCGCGTACCTGGAAGGCGACGCCGTTGAGGTCTCCAAGTGGGGCCAGATGGGTCTGGACGCCAACCCGGACATGGTCAAGGCCCGCCGACGGGTTCCCGACCTGATCGAGCAGCAGCGCCGCTTCGTTAAGCCGGCCGCTCTGACTTTTGACCGGGACACCAACATGCTCTTCGTGGTGGACACCGCCCGCAACCGCGTGCAGGTGTACGAAAAGGACCACGAGTACATGGACCCGCAGATTAACCTGTAGGCCCAGGGCAGAATCGGCACAAACCCAAGGGGCGGGAAATGTTCCCGCCCCTGTTTTTTCGGTAGAAATGAGCCCCCGCAGATGCCCAGCTAAAGCTCGGTAAAGCGAATCACTCCGGAAGCAGCATTCATGGTGAACTCGTACCGGCAGATTACGTCCCTTCCGACTACTGCGTCCAGTTCGTGTCCAATCCCTCGCAACGGCAGGCTCCGAATAGGACCGTTAACCGTAAAATCCAAGACCGGAATATACATATTGGTTCCAAATGTGGGAAAAGTGCCCCTGCCTGTTGCGCTCACCGTCTCGTGCGATTGACCTCGGGGCAACAATAGGCTTTCCGCGAGGTCTAAATCAATGCTCGACCACGCAGCTCCAGTGTCCAGCAGTGCCGTACCGTCGCGCCCCTGTACATTAATGCGAATTACTGGACCGATGACTCTGATGTAGTCGGCCGGTGAGATGCTGTACTCGATAACGTTGCCCAAAGTTTACAGACCCAACAAAATGAGTGGCAACGGCTCGGCGCCCACTTGCCTTATGCAACAGCTCAAGTAATCAAATCCCGCTTCAATGGCCGCCTGCTGGGCTTCGCTTCGGGATTCGTACGTGCCTTGTAGTTCCAGATTGTATATAACAACCCATTTGCCTGAATGGTCTTCCATTAGAGCTTCTTTCATCTCGTTAAAAGCCAAGAAGTTAGCAATGTGTGGGTCTTCATGCAGATTCAAGACGTTCACAGCCGTCCTCCCTTGGTCAGTTATTCCCTTCCCAAAGTCTAGCACACCCTGAAACAAGCCGTTATGGGGGCGAAAGCTGGAATGACCTTGTTCCGAGGTTCCTTAGCACACAACCCCTATCTGTTCCGGTCAATAATGGCCCGCTTGTGGGTCCCCTCGCCAATCTTTCGGTCGCCGTCGTAGGCTTCCACCTGGAAGGTCAGCCGGTTGCGGTTCACTTCCGCCAGCTCTGCATGGGCGATTACCGTCGCCCCGATGTCCGACGGGGCCAGGTGACGCACGTGCACCTCGTAACCCACTGATGTTTGCGCCTCTTCCAGGTATGGATGAACGGCGGCGATGGCCGCCTGCTCCATCAGGCTGATCATGGAGGGGGTGCTGTACTTGTCCACATGGCCGGCTACGTTGTGCTCGCTTACCACGGTCTGCTGCTGCCCCTTAAGGCCGGGGACTATTTTTTCGCTCACCATATCGGGTTGCCTCCTGGATTGCGTGGATACTAATGCGAATTCCAATATGGTTACAAAGGATAGTCGGGATGCGGTGAAATTACAAACCGCCGCGATCACCGGCCATCGGGCCGACTCCCCGGCGTCCCAGTCCGCCCATCAGTATGCCTTTGAGTCGCCACAGGCCAGGACCCATTGAAGTAATGTTTTGCCTTGAACGGCCTATAAAATTGATATATGATTGCGCCGCCGGGAAAGGGGGAATTCATGCCTGACAGTCGCCATCTTTTATCGGTAACCGACATCAACCCTGCGGAAACCGGGGCCCTGGTACAACGGGCCCTGGAAATGAAGCAGCCCGACCAGGGTGGCGCCGCCAGGGCCCTGGAAGGAAAGAGCATCGCCCTGCTCTTCGAGAAACCCTCCCTGCGCACCAAGGTCAGCTTCATGGTGGGCATCCAGGAAATGGGTGGCTACTCGCTTTACCTGGGTCCCGAGGAAGTTGGCCTGGATACGCGGGAGCCCGTCTCCGACGTGGCGCGGGTGCTGTCCGGCTACGTGGACTGCATAGTGGCCCGGGTAAACTCTCACCGCAGCCTGGAGGGGCTGGTGGAACACGGCTCCGTGCCGGTAATCAATGCCCTGTCCGACTGGGAGCATCCCTGCCAGATAATGGCGGACCTGTTGACGGTAGCCGAGTGCCAGGGAGGACTGGAGGGTCGCAAGCTGGCCTTCATCGGCGACGGCAACAACGTGGCACGCAGCCTGTGCCTCGCCCTGCCGGCGGTGGGCATGAATTTTTCCATAGCGTCTCCCGCCCCTTATGCCCTGGAAGAGGCCACCCTCCGCCAGGCTGGAGAGATTAATGGCTCGACCAGCATCGAGTCGCTGCTGGAACCCGCCCGGGCGGTGCGGGATGCCGATATTGTCTATACTGATGTATGGACCAGCATGGGAGACGAGGCAGAGCGGGGGGCGCGGCTGGAGGCCTTCCAGGGTTATTCGGTAAATCCGGAGTTGATGCGCCAGGCCAGGCCCACTGCCAACTTTATGCACGACATGCCGGCCCACTACGGCGAAGAGGTGCCTCCGGGAATGCTGGAGCATCCCCAGTCCGTCGCCTACCGGCAGGCCCATAACCGCAAGCACGCCCAGAAAGCCATCCTGGAATTCCTCCTCGCGAGCTAATCTATCCACTAAGGACACGAAGAATCACGAAGGGAATGAATATTATTGCCTATGGCGAACCTGACCTTAGGGGAAGAAGTTTATTCGGTGGTAGGAGCCGCCATTGAAGTACACAGGCAGTTGGGGCCAGGGTTCCTGGAAGCGGTTTACCAGGAAGCCATGGAGTGGGAGTTATCCGAGCGCGGCATCGCCTTTAGTGCCCAAGAGGCTCTGAAGATCTACTACAAGGGCAAGCCCTTAGCAAGTACATATATAGCCGACTTGCTCTGCTTCGGCCAGATTATAGTCGAACTTAAGGCCCT
Organism: Chloroflexota bacterium; assembly: GCA_009840135.1. Taxonomy (GTDB): domain Bacteria; phylum Chloroflexota; class Dehalococcoidia; order Lucifugimonadales; family UBA3495; genus Bin22. Next base: position 65,365 of record VXOH01000071.1, read on the forward strand.
AAATCGCCTATCAGGAACCGAGGAAGCGCAAGTTCTCAACTATTTGAAGGCTACCGGTCTGAAAGTTGGCCTTCTGATTAACTTCGGCAGCCACGGGCGATTGGACTGGAAACGCCTTATAATGTAACTGTCCCTTCGTGAAGCTTCGTGCCCTTCGTGGCTAAAAATGGGAACAGAAGAAATATGGTTCAGATTACTGAAGATGCGCTGCCTATTGTAGCGGTGGTGGGAAGGCCCAACGTCGGCAAGTCCTCCCTCTTTAACCGTATCCTCTCCCGCCGTCAAGCCATTGTTTCAGATGTGGCCGGTACCACCCGCGACCGCCTCATGTCAGAGGTGGACTGGGAGGATTACCGTTTCATCCTGGTGGACACCGGCGGTCTTGAATCCGACCCGGAAGGCCACATCCGGGAAATGGTTCAGGAACAGGCCGACATGGCCATGTCCGGCGCCGAGGTGATTGTTTTTGTCACCGACGCCGCCGACGGCATGACCGCCACCGACCAGGAAATCGCCGACCGGCTTCGGCGGGCAAAGAAACCCGTCATCCTGGCCGTAAACAAGGTGGACAACGACCGCCGTGAAATGTCCGCTTCCGAGTTCTACCAGATGGGCATGCCCGAGACGGTGATGATCAGCGCCTATCACAATTACGGCATCTACGACCTGATGGACCGGGTTATGTTCCATCTGCCGGCCCCTCCGTACGTCCCCCCTGATGACGAGGATGAATGGTGGGAAGAAGAGGGAGACGCCGACAGCGAGTCCGCCGCTCCTGGGCTTGTGGAGGGCCGCCCCGTCTCCTCCCCCAAGGAGTTGCGCCTGGCCATTGTGGGCCGCACCAACGTGGGCAAGTCCATGCTCCTCAATGCCATCCTTGGCCAGGAACGGGCTATCGTAAGCAATGTGGCCGGCACCACCCGTGACGCTCTTGATACCCAGATGACCTATCGCGACCGTCCCGTTACCCTGATTGATACCGCCGGCATCCGTCGCCCCGGCCAGGTAAAGCCCGGGATTGAGAAGTACAGCGTCCTCCGGTCGGTAAACGCGGTAAACCGAAGTGATATCACCCTCCTGATTACCGATGCCACCGAGTTGGCCACCGCCCAGGATGCCCACATCTCAGGCCTGGCCTGGGAAATGTGCCGGGGCATGATCGTGGTCATCAACAAGTGGGACCTGGTCGGCGACGAGCACCGGTACGCCCGTGAAGAGGCCATGGCCCGCGTGCTGGAGCGTCTCCACTTCATGCCCTACGTGCCCATCTGCTTCACATCGGCGCTGAATCGGCAGGGCATCACTACCCTGATGAACACCGCCATCGACCTCTGGGAAGAGCGGATGCGCTGGATCCCCGGGCGAGACCTCCAGTATTTGCTGGCCGACGCCTTGACCGACCACAATCCTCCGCCGGTCAAGGGCAGGGGAATCCGGCGGGGCGAGTTCCTGCGAATTTCCCGGGTCAACCAGGTGGGTGTCAATCCGCCAACCTTCCTCTTCACCTGCAACAACCCCAGGCTGGTCCACTTTACTTACCAGCGTTACCTGGAAAACCGGATTCGAGACAAGTTCCGGTTCGACCGTACCCATTTGAAGCTCGTGTTTCGACGACGATGAAGGGATACTTGACACCTTCGGCCCTGAGTTCTCTTTTCGCCGTGCCCATCCTGGTGGCGGCCTCGGTGGCGGCATTGTTTACATTGTCCGGGACACCGATTCTATACCGGTATGCCGCCGTTCTTCCTCTGGCTTACCTGATGGGCGCGCTCCCCTGGGGCTACCTGGTACTACTGCTGCGCCGGGGCATAGATATCCGTGAATACGGCAGCGGCCGCACCGGCATGTCCAATGCCCTGCGCACCGCCGGATTAAAACTGGCCGGACTGGTACTCCTGCTGGACCTGGTCAAGGGAGTGGGGGCCGTGTTGCTGGCCCGTGTCCTGATTGGCGACCCCATTTCCGAGGTTGTTGCCGGGCTGGTAGCGCTGGCGGGACACAACTGGCCGGTTTTCCTGGGCTTCCGGGGTGGACGGGGCATCGCGCCCGGCCTGGGTGGCATGGCCGTGATTTCTCCCCTGGCGGCAGCCTGTGGCGTGGTAGTCTTCCTGCCCACCTGCCTGCTCACCCGCTATCTTTCCCTGGGTTCCATCCTGGGCGTGGTATCGGCGGTGGCGGTCCTGCTGACCCTGGTGTTGATTGAGTTTAACCCCCTGGGCTTCAGCTCCTACCTGTATCTCATCTACGGCCTCCTCGGTGGCGCGGTAATCATCTGGCAGCACCGCGACAACATACAGCGGCTGCTTAACGGCACCGAACGCCGCATAGGTAACCCGGCGGCCCGCATACAGTAGAGAGACCCCTGGTAGAAAAAGCAAGCCTCCTAAGCAGGGCACATAGGGCAATCGCATTCTAATTTTGGGAAATATCGTCGTTCCTGCGAAGGCAGGAACCTCGAACTTGGCGGAGAACGCACTTCCTCTCGTGGAAGCCCGGAAAATACGGTTTGGCGGAAGAATGCGGTTGCCCTGGGCCAGGGGTTACACTTTCGGCAAAACAGCCTGCCCTGTGCTAATATTAAAGCTGTAGCCACCCTACTTATCAGGGCGCCTCCCATTGCTGGACAGGATATGGGCGCGCCCCGCCACGGAAACCCCTCTTGACTGCACAAGCCGCCATAGTAGGAACCACAACCTGGGGAACTACCCTGGGAATCATCCTGGCGCGGAACGGTGTTCGGGCTGGTATCCTCGCCCGCACTCCCCAGGAAGAGGACCAGCTGAACAGCCGTCGGGAAAATCGGAGATTTCTGCCCGGAGTTTCATTCCCCGAGGCCCTTTCCGTAGGCAGCGATCCGGAGCAGGTGATTGGTCCCGCCGACGTGGTGATTCTCGCGGTCCCCTCGGAGCACTTTCGGCGAAACGCCTCCTGGGTCGCCCCCTTTGTCTCGTCCGGGACTACGGTGGTCAGCGCCGCCAAGGGCCTGGAACTCCCCAACGGCAACCGGATGAGCCAGGTCCTCCAGGAAGTCCTCCCCCCGGCGGTCAGCGAAAATGTGTGCGTCATTTCGGGCCCCAACCTGGCCCGGGAAGTTGCCGAAAAGAAGCCTTCCGCCACGGTTGTGGCCAGCGGCAACGAGGAAAAGGCGGCCTATGTCCAGGAACTCCTGATGTCGCCCACACTGAGGGTATATACCAGTGAAGACGTCACCGGTGTGGAGTTGGGCGGAACCTTGAAGAACATTATTGCCATCGGCGCCGGCATCGCCGATGGAATGGGAATGGGACAAAACAGCAAGTCCACCCTGATTACTAGGGGGTTGGCCGAGATGACCCGCCTGGGTACGGCGGCCGGCGCCCAGTACCTTACTTTTGCCGGCCTGGCCGGCCTCGGCGATCTCGTGGCTACATGTTACAGCCAGTTGAGTCGCAACCGCTTTACCGGTGAGCAACTGGCCCTGGGCCGGACCTGGCCGCAGATTCGGGACATAATGGAGAACGTGGTGGAAGGGGTGAATACCACCGGCGCGGCGCTGGCCATGGCGGAAAGGCTGGACGTGGAGATGCCCATCGCTCAAGTGACCTACCGCATTCTCTTTGAAGACCTGCCGCCCCGGGAGGCCATGGCTGAACTCATGAGCCGTCCGCCTCATTCGGAGTGGTAGTATTCGCCGCATGAACTATTGGTCTGACTTTGCGTGAGGGATTTCGGCTTTCTTGCCCAACTTTCTCTGGTTAAAGCAAAGGTACTTGCGACCTTCTCGTAACCAACCACCTCCCAGGGAACCCCCTTCTTCTCCTTTGGTGCTCACAATTCCACTTCAGTATTTGTTAGTATTGGGATGTACAAAAGCCAGTCACCCTCAAATGTTACATAAGAAGCCACGTTAGCAAGGAGCCGAGGAAATGTACCCGAGATCCGGACCCGCTAAGGTAGTGCCTATCAGCATTTACAACAGCGATGATGGCAAGCGCTGGTATGCATACGTTATCGGCCGGGACGAACTATGGGGCCGGGGAAAGTCGCCTTCCGAGGCGATAAAGAAACTGGAGAAGCGGGCACAGAGCAGTTACGATGAGCCCATCGAACTCAAGGTCAGGGTCGAAAACGTGGTGTTTCCTGACTTGATTACCTTGCAAGAATACGAGGAGTGGGAACATATACGTGAGCATCACTCGTGACGGATGACCCTGCCAGCCAAGACTCCCGCGATTTCTTTGAGCGAAGAACCGCGAACCACGAAACCTATGTGCGAATTCTTGAGCACGACTTATCCAACTGTAAGTGGGCCTCCGCGATACTCGTCGATATCATACTGGCATTGATTGGTATCGTGGTTACTCTATGCCTCTGAAAGAGACGCTCCGTGCGGTAACTCTGAAAACGCCGTATGTGCCATCGCGGCGGGCCCCTTTTCCAGGGTTCTTAGAATGGGTGGGATCAATGTAGGCAATTTGCAAGCGGGGTTCGGGAGCATGGCAGGTTGCCGAGATACGGGCCGCTATCCCCTGTTGGCCCGCCGCCATTTTTCCAGCCCTTCTTCCAGCGCCGTCCAGGGAAGCAGCGCGCACTTGATTCTTACCGGATACTGGCGCACCACCTGCAAGGCGGCCAGGTCCCTCAGTCTTTCCAACCCCTCCGGAGCTATCTCCTTGCCCCGCATCATCTCCCGGAAGAGCCGGGCCATTTCCTCAATTTCCTCGGCGGACTTCCCTTCCATGCACTCGGCCATCATTGAGGCCGAAGCCTGGATTATGGAGCAACCCTGGGACTGGGAAGAAACGCGCGCCACGCGACCGGCGTCGTCCATCTGGGCGCGCAGGGTCACCTCGTCGCCGCAAAAAGGGTTGAATTCGTGGGCGAATAGCTGGGCTTCTTCCAGGGGAGCCCGGTGCCGGGGGTTGCGGTAATGGTCCATTATGGCCGCTCCATATAGACCATCAAAAGCTACGTCGGAGAACTGTGTCATTCCTCGCTGAATCCGCCTGCCAGGTAATTCGGTTGCCTTCTAAGGAAGGTCTGAATAAGTCCCCTCTCCCCTGGTGGGAGAGGGTTAGGGTGAGGGGGAAATAGTCTTTGGCAAGCTATCACCCCCATCTTAACCTTCCCCCGTCAAGGGGGAAGGGATTTGTTCAGAGGTTCCCTAAAGGGTTTAATCCTTTGCGGTTATAGCTTACCACAGTCACGCTGAAGGATTGATGACAAGGCGAAAATGTCTCCAGCCAATCGCGCCCTACTTTCGTCGTCCACCGGACTGATGAGTCCGGTGCCGCCTCTCGGGGCAAACCTCGAAAACCTTCCACGCCCTCAAACTGCCGCTTTTCCGCTGGCCATTCCGCTGGCATTCTCCGGCGGGTTCCGGCTAACCTTTACCTGCAATAGTTCAGCGCTTAGTAACCGGCCAACACGCGTCAGTGGCGGTCAGGGTTTTGGAGGAGGGGTATGACGCGAGCTTTTTCCATTGTTTTGCTCTTGGCCCTTGGTCTGCTTATGCTGGGACTGGCCGCCTGTTCATCGCAGGAGGCGCCCGCCCAGCCCTTGACCTTGGAAGATGAACCGGCGCCCGGGGCAAGGCAATCCACCACACCTTCACCGGCCGCTGCCGACACTCCCCTGGCGGAGCAGGTCGAGGAAGAGGAACCCCGGCGAGGCGGACATCTCTTGCTGGCATCCATGGCCGACATCCCCCACCTGGACGTACACCGGTCGGGGCAGGAAACCCTGGCAACTCTGGGCCCGGGCCTTGCCTACAGTCGTCTGCTGCGGCTCAGCGCCGGACCGGAGGTGCAACAGCCCAGCCTTACCCTTGAATGCGACTTGTGTGAAAGCTGGGAGCTGACCTCCGACATGTCCTATGCCTTCCAGCTGCGTTCCGACGTTTACTGGCATGACACGGCGCCGGTAAATGGCCGGCAGCTGAGAGAGGGCGAGTTGCTGGCCAACTACCTCGGTTCCGCCAGCGGGGCCAGGGATATCCTGGAGGATAATGCAATCTTCTATCCGCCAACCCTGGACATCGCGGTTGCCGATCTGGGACCGGAATACCGGGGCGTCGCCGACCAGATGGCTCAGGACCTGGAATACGTGGGATTCGATGTCAACGTGATGCCCATCGCGCCCGAAGTGCTGCAGGAGAAGATGTTTGGGCAGGAGCGCGATTATCAGATAGCATTGAGCCCGATGCCGCCGCATCCCACCACCAACGGATACCTGTACTCGGTGCTGCACAGCCGGGGACCGGGCAACGTCTCCAATCACCAGGATGATGTGGTCAATGCCTTGATTGAAGCCCAGGCCGCCGAACTGGACCCGGCAAAGCGTCAGCAACGCCTTCTGGACCTGCAGCGGCGGGTGCTGGACCAGGCCTATATGTTTAGCCCCATTACCGGCTCATACCGCTGGGTATTCGACTGGGACTTGCAGAACTTCTACCCCAACACCGCCCTGTCCGAGTACCACTATTGGTCCGAGGCCTGGCTGAGCCAGTAGCCTGGTAGTCCAACAACTTTGAAATGATGGATGATTTTCCGCTCGTCCTGAGCTTGTCGAAGGGCCGCCCATTCATGGTTCGACAGGCTCACCACGACCGGACTCTTGCTCCAAACGTCAGAATCCGCCTCTGGCGGAATGGCCTACTAGGAGAATAGTATCGCAAACCTAGGCGGCCCCAACAGGGTTGAGCGGGGGAGCCTGCTCAAAGCTCGGCCCACGGTCCGCAGTACCGCAAAAATGCAGGGGCAGCCCTAGTGGCTGCCCTCTTTTCCTCTGGACATCTCGATGGCAAACCCCATTCTCCCCTACCCCGGCGTCGAATACGTCGGCGGCAGCGCCCCTGAACCCCGCTTCAATCCCTTAAGATAGGCTATCTGTCCCTGGTGCTGGTAAAACTCGGCTAGCAGTTGGCGCAACACCTTGCCCACCGTCAGTTCAGGTCGCCGCTCCCTCGGCGCAACCTCAAAGTCCTCTGCGGAAAGGCCCTGTAGATACTCCAGGGTACCGGCGCGTACCGCCTCCCCGTAGCGAAGCAATTCACCCAGGTCCAGCGCCGGGAAGTTCGCTACCTGCTCGGGAGTGTGGCCAAAACCGTTGTCGCGGGTGGGCAGCCCGAACTTCTCATTCCAGCCATCCCTCTCCCACATCTCGATATCGCCCTGGATGAAAAACTGGATCCACATGTCCTCCACGCGAAGGGTATGCCACAGCATCCACCCGATGGGATTAGCGTCCGGGGATGGCTGCCAGGTCAACTCCTCCGGCGTCAGGTCCTCCACCGCCTCCACAAGCAGGGAATGCTCCAGTTCCAGGGCCGTTTCGATAAATTCGTTAAGCGTCATTCCGCGGCCTCTTGTTGGTTGATGAATGTTGGCCGGAGCCTTTCAACTAGTCCCGCAAAAACCCCGTAATCGCCTCAAAAAACTCGTCCGGCCGTTCCACCTGCGGAATGTGGCCGCACCGGTCAATTATCTGCAGTGTCGCGTTGGGCAATAATGCCTGGAATGCCGGCCCATAGGCTGGCGGCACCACCCCGTCCGAATCTCCCCACAGCAGCAGGGTGGGCATGGTGATGCGATGGGCCCGCTTGGGAAGCCCCTTGTCCGGTATGGGCCATACGAACTTGCCCACCGACGCCAGGGTCTGGGTCCGGGTCAGGTCCGCCTCCATTCGTTCCGCCGGGTCTTCCGGCGCCGCCATGTAGGCTTGGGCAACTTCGGACTCCCCGTCATGCCATAGCAATTCCGTCCGTTCCGAACGGGTAAGGATAAAGAAATCGGCTACGGGAGTATCCTCCAGCCACAACCCCAGGGAACCGACCAGCGCCAGCCGCCGTACCCGTTGGGGGCACTGGGCCGCCAGTTCCGCCGCCAGCAGGCCGCCGTAGGAATGGCCCACCACGAAGGTGCGGTCCAGGCCCAGTTCATCCAGCAGTTCCTCGTAGAACAGCACCAGGTCCCACAGATCATCCAGGTGCTCCAGTCCCTCCGACTGGGCTACGCCGGGGTGGGCAGGGGCAATGACGTGAAACTCGCTGGCCAGCCGGTCCAGGCAATCGTCCCAGCCGGTAAAGCCGCCGGCGCCGTGCAGGTACAGCAGGTGGTCGCCAGTGCCGCCCTCCACCAGTTGGACGTTAAACTTGCCGTTCCTGAAGGAGACGAATTTTTCCGTGTGCTGGGCCAAGAGTATTACCTCCGAGTGGATCGTGATTGAGCGATTGAATTCAGTTGCGCGGCGGGTAGCCCGGGTCTTCTGCCAGCTTGGTTTGCTTGGCCGCTGCAACGGCCAGCTTGTCGCAGCGTTCGTTGTCGGCAATGCCCGAGTGACCCTTGACCCACCGGAATTCCACGTCGTGGGCGCCGCAAAGCTCCAGCAGCCTCGACCACAGGTCGGGATTTACCGCCTTTTCCCGTTTGTTCCGCATCCACCCGTTGGCCCGCCATTTAACGGCCCAACCCTTCTCTACGGCGTCAACAACGTACTTGGAGTCGCTGTAAAGTACAACCTGGCAGGGCTGGTTCAGGGCCTCCAGGCCCTTGATAACGGCCAGCAACTCCATGCGGTTGTTGGTGGTCAGGCGGTAGCCGCCGCTCAACTCTTTCTGCTTGTTTCCGTAACGGAGAACAACGCCATAACCGCCCGGGCCGGGGTTGCCCAGGCAGGCGCCGTCGGTGTGTATTTGAACGCGGTCAGGCAGGGGGCGCTCCAGTTTATAACCGAGGTCAGGGAGTTGGTACTACTACAACGGCAAAAATAGGTCGATGTGTCTCTAATGCTTATTATTTTTGGCCGAGTGCTCAGCAAGAAGGTTCCTCACAGTGGGAACCAACTCGTTGGGAATGAGCATAACTGATTAGTCCGCATTATCAAAGGCTGCAAGGATTTCCGCCAACGCTTCATCGTCGGACTGGGACTCATAATATTGCAGAACTTTGTTGACTCGTTCCTCGTCCCAGCCGGGAGGGAAAATATTCGCCGGCGGTTCCTGTTCGTCATTCATAATAGCAGATGTCCCCTTTGAAATGATCGGTGTTCAATCTCAAGGACCAATTGTAAATGAAATTCGTCGCAATATGGGTTACAGTTAATGGTAACAAGGTCAACCTTAAGTTTCCCAATGAATCGGGGCAACGTCAAAATGCTTGCCACAGTTGAAGAACATGCTAACGAACTGAAAGAACTCTGCCTTCGCCACAGTGTGGCCCAACTGGAACTCTTTGGCTCGGCAGCTACTGGGAAGTTCAGGGACGGGGAAAGCGACCTGGACTTTCTGGTAGAGTTCCTGCCCGCGGCTATCGGTAGTTATGCCGACAACTATTTCGGTTTGCTGGAAGGACTGGAAGTGTTGTTTGGCTGCCCGGTGGACCTGGTAGTCGAGGGCGCCATCCGGAACCCTTATTTCCGCCAGTCCGTTGAAGAGACGAAGAGCCTCATTTATGCGGCTTGAAACCAGGAAATACCTTTCTGATATTCAACAAGCTGCCGGGCGAGTGCAAAGATTCACCTCCGGCAAGACCCTGGCCGATTACCAGGGAGATGACCTGTTGCGCTCCGCAGTGGAACGTCAGTTTGAGATTGTCGGAGAAGCAATGAACAAACTGGCGGGAATAGATGAAGGCACGGCCCGGCGAATTACCAACTTCCAGCGAATTATCGCCTTCCGCAACATTCTGATTCACGGGTATGCCGATGTGGATGACAACCTGGTGTGGAATGTGGTGGAAACCTATCTGCCCCTGCTGGTAAACGAAATCAACGCCCTGCTGGACGAATAGCACCCACTCCCCTACTCTGTAGTGACCGAATCTCCCTTGCCCTCTATCGCGGCGGTCAGCGTGTGCCAGGCCAGTACGGCGCACTTGATGCGCGTGGGGTAAGCGGATACGCCGGATAGCACTTCCAGGTCGCCCAGCAAATCGAAATCCACGTCGGCATCCGGGTCCGTGATAAGGGCATGGAATCCCTCGAAGATTTCCTCTGCCTTGGCAACGGTCTGGCCCATTACGCTTTGGGTCAGCATGGAAGCCGACGCCCGGGATATGGCGCACCCAACCCCCTGGAAGGCCGCGTCGGCAATTACGTCGTCCTCCACCCTGAGGTAAACGGTAATCTGGTCGCCGCAAAGGGGGTTGTAGCCGTCGGCCTGCCGGTTGGCGTCTTCGAGAATGCGGAAGTTGCGGGGCCGGTTGTTGTGTTCCAGCAGGATTTCCTGGTAAAGGTCGTGCAGGTTGGACATCAGCGGCTGAATACCTCAATAACCCGGTCTATTCCCTTGACCAGGGTATCAATCTCTTCCCTGGTGTTGTAAAAAGCCAGCGAGGCCCTTACCGTGGCTGGAACCCCGTACCGGTCCATCAATGGCTGGGCACAGTGGTGACCCGTGCGGACGGCGACGCCCTCCGAGTCCAGGATTGTCCCCACGTCGTGAGGATGGGCGTTCTCCATCACAAAGGACAAAATGCTGCCCTTGTTCCGGGCCGTCCCGATCAACCGTACCGGCTCAATCTCCGACAGTTTCTCAGTCCCGTAAGCCACCAGCTCATTCTCATAGGTGGCGATGTTTTCCATGCCCACGCCGTTAACGTAATCAATGGCTGCGCCCAGGCCAACGCTGCCGGCTATGTTCTGCGTTCCCGCCTCGAACTTGGCCGGTATCACGTTGTACAGGGTCTTTTCGTAAGTAACGGAGCGGATCATTTCCCCGCCGCCCTGGTAGGGTGGCATGGCATTGAGCAGGTCGGCCCGCCCGTACAGGGCGCCGACGCCGGTGGGGCCATACAGCTTATGGCCGGAGAAGGCGTAGAAGTCGCAACCGATCTTCTGCACGTCAACGGGCACGTGGGCCACTGCCTGCGCCCCGTCCAGCAGAACGGGTATTCCCCTGGCGTGGGCCAGTTCAACAATCTGCTCCACCGGGTTGATGGTCCCCAGCGCGTTGGACTGGTGGACTATGGAGACCAGCTTGGTTCGAGGACTCAGGAGATTCTCAAATTCGTCCAGCAGCAACTCTCCATCGTCATTGATGGGGGCAACCTTAAGGCGCGCTCCTTTCTCCTCGCAAAGAATCTGCCAGGGCACAATGTTTGAGTGGTGTTCCATGGCCGATATGATTATCTCGTCGCCGGGGCCGATGTTCTCACGGCCGTAGGTCTGGGCCACCAGGTTGATGCCCTCGGTGGTGCCCCGCACAAAAATAACCTCTTTGTCTTCCTTGGCGTTAATGAACTCCTGGACCTTGGTTCGGGCCTCTTCGTAAGAATCGGTTGCCCGCTGGCTCAGGGTATGCACACCCCGGTGTACGTTGGAGTTTTCGGTCATGTAGTAGTTAACCAGGGCGTCAATAACCACCTGGGGCTTCTGGCTGGTAGCAGCGTTGTCCAGGTAAACCAGCGGCTTGCCGTTGATCATTTCCTTGAGGATGGGGAAATCTTCCCGAATCCTGGCCACGTCAAAAGTGTTGGCGGTCGTTGACAATCTAGGCACCTCCCTGGCGTTGGCGGGAACCGGAATTGCTGTTGCCCATGCCGCTGATGGTCTTCCCGGTTACCGTGTCGAGAAACAGCCGGTCCAGGTGCTCGCGCACCACCTCATGGGTTACGGTGTCGATAATCTCGCTGGCAAAGGCATGAATTAATATCTGGCTGGCAGTCTGCGGGTCAATGCCCCGGCTGCGCATGTAGAACATGGTGTCTTCGTCGATATGGCCGGCGGTGGCGCCGTGGCCGCACTTCACGTCGTCGGCGTAAATCAGCAGGCTTGGCTTGCTGTCCACCTCCGCCCGGTCCGACAGGATCAGGTTCTTGTCCGTCTGCTGGGCGTCGGTCTTCTGGGCGTCCTCCCGCACCATCACAGTGCCCCCGAACACCGCCCGGGAGCGGCCGTCCAGGATGCCCTTGTAATACAGGCGGCTGGTGCCGTGGGGATGAGCGTGGTCAATGGATATCAGGTTGTCCATGTGCTCGGCATTGTCCGTCAAATACAACCCGTTCAGCGAACAGTAGGCCCCGGTGCCGTCCAGAAGCACCGACAGGTCGTGCCGGCCCAGGGCGCACCCCAGGGCGAAGGACCCCGACTCATAGCTGCTGTCCCTGGCCTGAGTGACCCTGGTGGTACCCACGTGGTAGGCGGCGCTACTCTCATCCAGCAAGCGGTAGTGGTTGACCTTCGCGCCCTCGCCCACGGCAATCTCTGTAACGGCATTGGTGAAGTACTGGACAGCCTTGGCCGGGTCAGCGCCCACGTATGACTCAAATACCGTCAGCCGCGTGTTGCGACCCGCAACTATCAGGGTACGGGGATAGCCTGCTGAATCCGGACTATTCTGCACGTGAACCAGGTTCAGAAAGACCTCTTCGTCGTAGTCATCGGGCAACCTGACATACGCCCCATCATTGAGAAAGGCCGTGTTCAGGGCGACAAAGGCATCCTCTTCAACCCTGGCGTGTTGTCCCAGGTTCTCCGGAAGACCGCCTGTGTTCACGTCCCCGGTTGTCCAACCCTGCTCCAGCGTGCCGACAATACCCGGGCGGGTCTCGGGAGTAACCACCGGCTTCCCGTCAACAAAGACCAGGTTCAGCCACTCCGGTTCAAAACCGGTGGACGGCAACCTGTTGCCAGCGGCAAGCAATAACTCTACAGGGTCCTGGCCGCTCGCCGAAGCGTCAAACCGGCCCTGGGCAATGGGTCGGACGTTGGTGTACTTCCAGGGTTCGTTGCCCCGCCGGGCCGTCGGGAATCCCTTGCCGTCGAAGCTATCCCAGGCAGCGGCCCGCAGGTCGTTGAGCCACGCCGGGCTGTTGGCGGAAAGCTGCTCCCGCAGGGCATGGTAGTCGGCGTAGTAGGATGGGTGGTTGATGGTGGGCGCGGTGCTCATCGTTAGTTGCCGGCCTCCACCGCTTCCTTGATCCAGTCGTAGCCTTTCTCTTCCAGCTCCAGGGCCAGCTCCGGCCCGCCCGACCGCACAATTCGGCCGTCCAGCAGGACGTGTACCTGGTCGGGGGTGATGTAGTTGAGCAGCCGCTGGTAGTGGGTCACCAGCACTATGGCATTCTCGGAATTGCGCAAGCTGTTCACCCCGTCGGAAACGATGCGCAGGGCATCAATGTCCAGGCCCGAGTCCGTCTCGTCCAGCAGGGCCAGGGTGGGTTCCAGGATGGCCATCTGCAAAATCTCGTTGCGCTTCTTTTCACCCCCGGAAAAGCCCTCGTTCACCGAGCGCCGCACCAGTTCCGGGTCGATATCCACCAGCTTGACCTTCTCCCGCAGCAACCGGTCAAACTCCCTCGCTCCGTACTCCTCCTCGCCCCGGTGAATACGTTTGGCGTCGGCCGCGGCCTTCAGGAACTGGAATGCCCGCACCCCGGGCAGTTCCAGCGGGTATTGAAATGCCAGGAACACGCCCTCCCGCGCCCGTTCCTCCGGCTCCATGGCCAGCAAGTCCTTGCCGCAGTAAACGGCCTCGCCCTCCGTCACATCGTAATCGGCGCGACCGGCCAGGGTACTGGCAAGAGTGCTCTTCCCGGACCCGTTGGGCCCCATAATCGCGTGGACCTCCCCCGCATTTACGGTCAGGTTTACGCCGCTGAGTATTTCCTGGTCCTCCACGGAAACGCGGAGGTTCTTGACTTCCAGAATGGGTGGCATTTAACGGTTTTGCTCCTTCTTGGGCGGTATTTCAAAAGAATTGTGCCATTTGGCCTGAATTTCTACCGTTCAGGGTCGGCGCTTTCGTCGTTGCTATTGGGCGGTGGAGTACTGGGCGGACGACCGGCCTCCAGGTCTTCTTTGATGGATTCGTACCACTCCCGCCACTCTTTCCGGCTTTCTTCCCTTCCCGCTTCGTGTCCCTCAGCCCGAGCTGTTTTCTCAGCTTCCATCATTCTCTGCCGCTGCTGCCGTTGTTCCTGCTGTCGAATCAACCAGGAAACTACCATGTATATCACCTCCGCGGTGAGTAATATGGACAGGACACTGGCGCCAAAGGCGTTAAAACCGTTGCCGCCAAGAGCGCCTTTCCATACGTTCAGCCACCACACCTGATGGGGATTGGTGATGGCTTCGATGTATATTCCGACGCCAAACCATAGCCACCAGACAACCCAAACCACAAACAGCAACGGCTGGAGAACCAGCGGCAGGTTAAAAACCCACCTTAGTAAGTCCGAATGTTCAGTTTCCTGATGGTTCGGGTCGATAAGTACGCGGTCCTTTTCCCATGGTTAACCTGGCAGCCACGAATCGGCCTCCCTGGGCATCAGCCCACCGTCCCCTCCAAACTCACCTTCATCAACTGCCCCGCCTCCATGGCAAACTCGAAGGGCAGTTCCTGGAAGATGCCCCGGCAGAAGCCGTTGATGATCATGTAGTTGGCTTCCTCCGGGGAAATTCCCCGCTGCTGGCAGTAGAAGAGCTGGTCGTCGCTCACCTTGGAGGTGGTGGCCTCGTGCTCCAGCTGGGCCGTGGGGTTCTGCACCTCGATGTAGGGGACCGTATGGGCCCCGCACTTGTCGCCGACCAACAGGGAATCGCACTGGGTAAAATTCCGGGCGTTGGTGGCCGACGGCATTATCTTCACCAACCCCCGGTAGGTGTTCTGCCCCTTGCCGGCGGAAATCCCCTTGGCCACGATGGTGCTCTTGGTGTTCTTGCCCAGGTGTATCATCTTGGTGCCCGTATCGGCCTGCTGGTAATTGTTGACCAGCGCCACCGAATAGAACTCCCCCGTAGAGTTGTCCCCCTGCAAAATCACGCTGGGGTACTTCCAGGTAATGGCCGAACCCGTCTCCACCTGCGTCCACGAAATCTTGGAGTTCCGGCCCTGGCACTTGCCCCGCTTGGTCACGAAGTTGTACACCCCGCCGTTGCCGTCCTTGTCGCCGGGGAACCAGTTCTGCAGGGTGGAATACTTTATCTCCGCGTCGTCCAGCGCCACCAGTTCCACCACCGCGGCGTGCAGCTGGTTGGACTTGCGCATGGGAGCGGTGCAGCCCTCCAGGTAGCTGACGTAGGACCCTTCCTCCGCCACGATCAGCGTGCGCTCAAACTGGCCGCTGTCCAGGGCGTTGATGCGGAAGTAGGTCATCAGCTCCATGGGGCACCGCACGCCCTTGGGGATGTAGGCGAAAGAGCCGTCACTGAACACGGCCGAGTTCAGGGCGGCGTAGAAGTTGTCGGCGTAGGGCACCACCGACCCCAGGTACTTCTGCACCAGGTCCGGGTGGTTGCGGATGGCCTCGCTCATCGAACAGAAAATGACCCCGGCCTTCTCCAGCGTCTCCTGGTAGGTGGTGGCCACCGAGGAGCTGTCCAGCACCGCGTCCACCGCCACGCCGGCCAGCCGCTTCTGCTCGTCCAGGGGAATGCCCAGCTTGTCGAAGGCCTCCAGCAGCTCGGGGTCCACCTCATCCATGTTCTTGGGGCCTTCCTTCAAGTTGGGCGAGGCGTAGTAGATGATGTCCTGGAAATCAATGCGGGGGTGCTGGATGTTCGCCCACTTGGGTTCCTCTTCGTTCAGGGTCACCCAGTAGCGGTAGGCCTTCAGCCGCCACTCCAGCATCCATTCCGGTTCCTCCTTCTTGGCGGAGATGAACCGGACTATGTCCTCACTGAGTCCCTTGGGGGCCACATCCTGCTCGATGTCAATGGTAAAGCCCCACTTGTACTCGGTGTCAATGTCTGTGGATTCCCGGGAAATGACCCGCTGGGTCGTCATATGGCACTCCTCCCACGGATGGCGTTGCAATGGCCGGAACAACCTGCCAGGAGCTCCGGCCCGGCCTATCTGCGCCAATGGACACAATATAATTGTTGACCAATTCAGTCAACAATTAAGAATAGCATCGGACACATAGGCTGTCAACGGATTTCGCCGACCGCACATAGGGATTGCAAAGTCCCCTCGCCCCTGGCGGGAGAGGGTTAGGGTGAGGGGGTGTTGCTCAGAACGACGCGGACTCCACCCCCATCCTTGTATATTGAACTGTAGGTGGGCGGAGCAAAGGCCGTA
>VXOH01000103.1 GCA_009840135.1 Chloroflexota bacterium
GGTTTAAGATGCCAGGGATTATAGCATATTACCCCGCAAAACTAAACAGAACCCCTGGAAGGCATGGACTACGAGACTATGGCCCGTCGCCCCAACGATTCCTCCAATTCCGTGTCCTGGATTCTCTGGCACATGAACCGGGTCTGGGACGCCCTGATAAACATCTGGCTGACCGAACGACCCCAACTGTGGATTCAGGACGGCTGGCATGAGAAATATGGAATGCCGGCAGACCCTGACGAACGGGGGGTGGGCTGGACGGCCGATCAGGTAGCCTCCTGGCAGCCGCCGTCAGTGGAAGTGCAGTTGGGCTATTATGCGGCGGTGAAGCAGTTGGCTACTGAATACCTGGACGGGCTGACACTGGACGACCTGGAAAGGAAGGTGGTGATCCCTCCCTTCACCGAGCCGCGAACTGTGGGCTCGGCCCTGGGGCAGCGCACCTGGGACAATGTGGCCCACGGCGGCCAGATTGCCTACCTGCGGGGCTACTACCAGGGCATGGGCTGGTATCCGAGGTAACCTGCTGTTGTAGGTCAACAGTTAGGTAACGGTAAGGCTACCGCCTGGGCCGGTTCCGGTCGGAACTGTCCAACATCAGGGTTACCGGCCCGTCGTTTTGCAGGGAGACCTGCATGTATTCCTGGAATACTCCCGTGGCAACCCGCAGGCCGGTGGAAGTGAAGAGCTCCACGCAATGCTGGTAGAGGCGTTCCGCATGTTCGGGAGGGGCCGCGCTGGTAAAGTCGGGGCGGCGGCCCTTGCGGGTGTCCCCGTAGAGCGTGAACTGGCTAACCACCATCAGGTCAGCCCCGGTGTCGAGAGCCGAATGGTTGAACCGGTTCTGCGCGTCGGCGAATATCCGGAGGTTTACCGTCTTCTCCACCAGGTACTGCGCGTCGGCCTCCGTATCCTCCGCTGACACGCCCAGCAACACTACCAGCCCCGGGCCTATGTGGCCCACCTGGTCGTTGCCAACGGTCACCGAGGCTTCCGTCACTCTTTGTATCAGCGCCCGCAAATCAATTCCCCTTCAAGCTGGCCAGGTGGTTTTCCCCGCACAAAGTAAAAGCCGCAGACCCGAAATGGGCATCTGCGGCTGTTCAATTTCCCGCGGCTGAAGAAGCTAAACTGCGGCTTCCGAAGCTGCCTTGGTGGCGGTGTCGCTTGTGGATTCCGAGGAAGAAGAGCTGCTCGAAGACTCGGAAGACTTGGTCTCCGAACTGGAAGAGCCTTCCTTTTCCTTGGTTTCCGAGGGTGGGGACTTGGGACGCCCGTAGTCGGTGGTGTAGAAGCCGGAACCCTTGTAGATCACCGGAACGGCGTGGAACACGCGCCGCCCTTCCCCTGAACATAGCGGGCAGATACCGGAGCCTGCTTCCTTGAAACTCTGGACCAATTCGAAGCGGTTGTCGCAAGTGGTGCACTGGTAATCGTAGCGGGGCAATTTAATCCTCCTGGGGAGAATTGCGCCCGGCCAACGGTGGTTGGCCCAGCTTTAGCGCAATCATTTGCATTGTTAATACTTTCACGAACAATCTATCATTGGTCAGACCAAGTGTCAAATACGGAAGACCTCTTCTCAGACAAGCAGTCGCTCTTGCGAAAGCGGCAGACCCTCGTGTCGTGGCTGGACTCCGATATCGCTGGACTTCACATTCCCCTCCTTGACATGCAATCTGAGAAAGACTTACATTCGGTAGGTACATTGCATGGGCCCTCTGCCCAACGTCCGGCCTGACAGGAAAATTGGAGGGGAAGATGACTCAGAGCGTGAAACTGCTGGCAAAGGCGGTCTTGGGGGTGGTTGTGGCGGTCTTGTCCATTCTGGCCCTTTATTACCTGCCGGTCCTGATTGCGGTGCCCATAATACTGGTGGCGCTACTGATTTTGCTTTCCATGGCTGGGGGACGAATCGGGCGCCGCCGCGACCAGAGGGACAAACTGCTGGCCGACGCTGCCCAGAGGGGTGACTCATCGTTCTTCGTGGATCCCCGCGACCACCGTTTCTGAACACTCACTGTCCCGCCGCGGCTGCGGCCCGCCTTGTGGCGTTGCCGGCGCAGCGGTTCACAAATAATAGCCCCGCTGCGGTTTCCTATCGGTCTTTCTCGGTCAGCTTTCTTGCCAGCGCCATCAGGGCTTCATCCGCTCCCCGGTCTCCCAGCAGTGAAAATCCTACCGGTAGCCCCTCCACATCTGCCAACGGCAGGGAAATCTGCGGCCTGCCCGTATTTCCCGCAATTGAAGTCAACGCGCTGTTTCGCAGGCGCAACTCGTGCCGCTGGGAGACGGGCTGTCCTGCGGGAGGCGCCGGCCCTATGGTTGTGGGAAGGCAGACCACCTTGTCCCCGCCCTGGAATACCTGGTTCATCCTGGCCACAATGGCCTCCCGTCCGGCCTGGGCCGCGGCAACCTGCTCGTCAGTAACCGACCTGGCCATGACGTACCGGTCGGATACCTCGAAGCTGAAGGCGGGGTTAGTCCGGTCTATCCATTCCCTTACCGATTCCCACGCTTCCCTGCTCTGAAGGATCTGCTGCTGATTCGACCATTCGGTGAGGCTGGTTGGCGACAACCTCACAGTCGTAACCGAGTCAAAATCCGGCCGGATTCTCTCGATTACTTCGTTGAGAGCAGAACGAGTGGCAGGCTCGGCCAGTTCCAAGGCATCTTCAGCCACTATCAGGTTTCGAGGGAGGTCGGTGGCCCCTTCAGTAGCCAGAAGTATCCTTCCAACCTGTTGGAAGGTCGCCGCGTCCCTGGCGAACCAGCCTATGGTGTCGTAGCTGGGAGCTTGCAGCAGCATTCCGCCCCTGGGGATGCGGCCATGGGTGGGCCGCAGGCCGAAAAGGCCGCAAAAACTGGCGGGCACACGCACTGAGCCCCCGGTGTCGGAACCCAGGGCAAAATCCGCCACTTCTGCGGCCACTGCGGAAGCCGATCCGCTGGATGACCCTCCAGGCACCCGCCCGGGAGCGCGGGGATTGACCGGGGTGCCGTAATGGACGTTTTCCCCGAAGATGCCCCGCGTGAGTTCGTCGGTGATGGTTTTCCCCGTTAACTCGGCTCCGGCGTCAACAAGTTGCTGCACAACCCACGCTTGGGTTGTAGCGGGATAATGAGTCGCATTCCATGCCGGTTTACCTCCACCGGCCACGTGGCCGGCCACGTCGAAAATATCCTTGGACGCGAAGGTCAGACCCGCCAGTGGCCCGGGGCCGCCCGGGATGTGGACATCATCATCCTGGCAGAAGGAATTCAAGGTGTTCCTGGCGGATTGTTGCCTTTGGTTCATAGCGGGGTCTCCTGTATGCCTCATCCTGCCCGTAGCGGGAGGCGAAAGTTCGGGGAAATAGAAAGGCCCGTCGAACGGGCCAATGGGTCACAGCTATATGTCCCCAGCGGGGGATTAGCGACGCTGGCGGCGGCGGCGGCGGGCGGCGCGCTGGGCAGCCAGCCTCTCCTTCTGGGCCTTGGAACGGAAGAACCGTCGGTCTTTCAATTCCCGCAGAATTCCCGCGTGCTGTACGGAGGCGCGGAACCGGTTTACCAGGCTCTCCGGGCTCTCGCCCTCTCGGGGAGTTACAAACGCCATGCAATTCTCCTTTGCCTTGTTTAGAGTGTGATTGGGGACAATTTAACACACAGACCGGGCACAGGCAAGGAAATCGAAGGGCCGCAATTTCTTTCATTTCCCGTTTCCAGGGTCATATTCCCAGGCTCATGCGCTCAGCTCTACGGGCTGGGGGAATTTGTGAACTCCCCATCAGCCATTTCCAGGCGACGGCTGCACATGTCCGCCAGGCTGAGGTCGTGGGTGGCGGTGATGACGGTTACGCCCCGTTCCCGAGCTATGTCCCGCAGAATAGTGGCGATGGTAATGCCGGTGACGCTGTCGAGCTCACCGGTCGGCTCGTCGGCGAACAGCACGGATGGTCCCGTTACCAGGGCGCGGGCGATGGCGACCCTCTGCTGCTCGCCGCCGGACAGTTCGTAGGGCCTGTGATTTGTGCGTGATCCCAGGCCTACCAGTTCCAGGGCCTCCCCTGCCCGTTGTCTGCGCTCGCGCCAGCTGGCGCCGCCGATGTGCAGAGGAAGCTCCACGTTTTCGTAGGCCGAGAGCAGGGGAATCAACCCAAAGGACTGAAAAACGAACCCTATACGGGTACGGCGCAAGTTCACGAGCTGGGCCTCGCTGAATTCATCCAGGTTGCGGCCGTCAAATATGACCCGGCCCGAGGTGGGCTGGTCCAGTCCGGCCAGCATGTTTAGCAGGGTAGTCTTGCCGGACCCGGAGCGGCCGGTGACAGCCAGGAACTCCCCTGGCCTGATGTCCATGTCCACCGCCTTGACCGCTGTTACTGCCTGGTCCCCTGAACCGAAGACCTTGGAGAGTCCCCTGGCGGATATGATGCTTGAGGCAGGTATAGGGGCGGACGACGCGGACAGACCTGGTCCTGCCTGGTTTGATGCGTGGGTTGTTGCCTCGGTGGCGCGGTTCGTTGTCATGGCATTCCTGTTGTCAGACCTGGTCTATTTTCTGGGACTCGTCAGGCCCGTTAATCCTCGCTTTGGGTGGGGCGGCGGAACATGGCATGGGGGTCGGGTTCCGGCGTCTCCACGGCTTCAGGCTCTACCTGGGCGTCCGGTGTGGAGGCGTCCAGTGTGGGGGCGGCCGGTATAGAAACGTCCTGTAGCGCAACATCCTGAGTAGTGGCAGGTTCTCCGGCGGGCGGAGCCATCGGCTGGAATTCCGATTCCGGGTGCGTTTCCGCAGTCGGCGAAGCGGCAGCCGCGTCGGGCCTGCCGGCGGGGCGCAGGGTTACCTGTCCCTCCGCAAAGTCCGCTGAAGCCAGACCCGTCAGTCCGTTCCTGCGTAGCTGCTCCATGTAGTCCGGAGGCAACTGGAGCCTTCCCACCCGGTCCACCACCAGGTACTCCTGCTGTACCCGGTCTCCGGTTCGCCGGAAAGTGGTCTGCAAGAAGCTCTCGGCGCTGATGCGGCCATCCCTGATGTGTACCACGCGGTTGGTGTGGCTGGCTACCCCGGGGTAGTGGGTTACCACAACCACGGTGACGCCGAAAGCCTGGTTCATCTGGCGCAGCAACCCGAATATCTCGTCCGCCATCTGTGTATCCAGTTCCCCAGTGGGTTCATCCGCCAGTAGAAGGGGCGGCCGGTTTGCCAGGGCCACTCCGATGGAGACCCGCTGCTGTTCCCCGCCGGAAAGCTGGTCCGGAAAGCGCAGGGCCTTGTCTTCCATCTGCATGGCCGCCAGCAGTTCCGCGCTGCGCTCCCGTCTCTGGCCTCTGGGCACGCGGGCGATGGCCATGGGAAGCTCCAGGTTGTCTCGCACGTTGAGGTAGGGCACCAAATTTCGGGAGGTGGATTGCCAGACGAACCCCACCTCTTGGCGGCGGTAAAGCACGAGTTCGCGGTCTGAAATGTTAAGCAGGTCCCTCTCACCCACCCTGACCTGGCCCGCGGAGGGCCTTTCCAGTCCGGCCAGAATATTGAGCAGGGTGGTCTTTCCGCTGCCGCTGGCTCCCACAATGGCAGTAATTTCCCCGGCGGCAACTTCCAGGTCAACGCCCCTGAGGGCTACAACCTCCAGCTCGGCCAGCTTGAATATTTTGAAGAGGTCCCGGCATTCAATGTATGGCCGTCCTCCCTCTTCGGTTGCCAAGACAGGCGCCACCGCTGAAGCGGGGGTGGATACGAGGCTCCTCTGACCGTCACTTGCCATTGCTTAGTTCCTTCGAGTACGGGATCGAGTGTGG
The DNA here is from genome assembly GCA_009840135.1 of Chloroflexota bacterium. Classification (GTDB taxonomy): domain Bacteria; phylum Chloroflexota; class Dehalococcoidia; order Lucifugimonadales; family UBA3495; genus Bin22. The sequence goes on from VXOH01000103.1 coordinate 5,785, forward strand.
CGCGCTAGGCGGCTTCGCCGGCGCGAAGCACCTGCTGGACATTGAGTCGTGCAGTAAACCAGGCCAGCCAAATCACGTTGGCGACGGCAACGGCAGCCAGGGCCAGGTAAGCCACCGCCAGGGTCACCCAGTTGGCCTCCAGGGTCATCGGGGGTGTGACTCTCACGCCTCCTTCCGAAACCTCCAAAACCGGCAGCAGGGTCGCTCCTATCTGCTGGCCGGCCCAGGTACCCAGGGCCACACCGCAGACCACCATCAACAGCAGGTTAAACCATACCATGCCGTTCAACTGCCCAGAGGAAGAGCCCAGGGTACGCAGCAGGGCGAACTCGGTCCTGCGCTCTCCGGTGTCCACGTAGGAAAAAAGCACCACGCCGGATGCGCTGGCCAGCACCAGGGCAAAGAACATGAGGGCCAGCAAGCCGCCCCAGCTTGCGTTGGCCAGCGGCTGCTCCACCCGTAGGCGCACTTCCTCCTCCGCCTTGAACCCTTCTTCAACGTTCAGGCCTCCTTCCTGCAGCGCCGCAGTAAGCGCTTGCAACGCCGCTTCCTCATCCTGGGCGGAAGCCCAGACCTCGTTTGGGCCGGAGCCCGGCCGTCGGCCTTGCCGGTCGGCGAAGAGCCTGAAGGTCTCCAGGTCAAGGACCATGAAAGGCTGCTCCCTGGGGTCCAGGGTAGGGAAATACTCGGCAACGGCTACTACGCGGACTGGCAACGCAAAGCTGGAAGCGCTGACGTTAACGACTTCCCCTACTTCTATGTCAGCCATATCCAGGATTCGTGGGGACACAATGGCGGCCGCGGGAGCGGTGGGTTGACCAGGACGCAATCCCCTTAACCCCGTGCCCCCTGGCGCCCAGCTGAAGGCCACCGACTGCCGCCCCCCTCCCCTGGAAACGGCCTGGCTGCTTTCCAGGGCGTAAAGACCTGGATGGGCGAAGTCTTCCACCACCTGCCACTCGGCGGTTGACTGGAAATCCGATACCACCAGCTCACCCTGGGGGGTGGTCGCGGATAGTTCGTCCAGAAAGAGCACTCCCGGATCATTCAGTCCGAAGCGGCTGAATACCTGGAGATTAATCAGCGTTAGAGGGGGTTCCGGCTGGTAGTCGATGGGCCTCCCCCGGCTGTTTCTCGGGACCAGGTCGCCTATAATTCGCTGCCAGCCGGGCTCGCCCGGTTCGCCAATTATGGTGTCAAAGGTATAGCCGTCGGCATCCCGGAGACGAGCCCCAACAGCAAGGCGAGCCCCTGGCTGCCCGGGATTGGCCCACAGGCCGAGGCCGGTAGCGCCCGGCGGCAGTTCGATGCCCGGGCTCCCTCCCGACAGAAGGGACTCATGAATCTGGATCTCGCCCAGTTGGCGTTCCTCGCCGGAACGGACGGGAGGCGATATGGACCGCATCAGGGAAGGCAGGGAGTGGCTCTCGGAAAAGTCCGGACGGAACCAGGCGACTCGCGACAGCTCGCGGCTGTCAACGGCCAGCAGGGAGAAACGCTCGCTGCTGAACCCCTGGGTCAACAGGTTGCCGTTCATCCTGGAGGCTTCGGCCAGCTGCAGTCCGGCCACGTCGCCGGTGGCCAGTTCGTCTAACCCAAGGGAGGTGACGGGCCGCCGGCTGCCGTTGTGCTCAATCCTCACGTCCGCCCCCACCATGTACCTGGCCCGGTCTTCCTGGCTCTGTTCCAGGGTAGAGCCAAAGGCGCTGCCGATAACGCCCAGGGCCGTGGCGAGCATCAGCAGGACGACCAGGCTGCCCGGGGCCACCGGGTCGCGTCCCACCCGGCGCAATCCCTGTACCAGCCAGACCGGACCTACAGGCTCAATAATTCTCGCCAGCAGCTCAACGGCCAGCGGGAAGAACCGGAGGACCAGCAGTCCCAGGGCCAGCAAGCCCAGGACCGGCCCTAGGAGCAGCGTAAAATCTATTTCGAGGTTTCCCTGCCCCACCGGCCTAAGCAGGAAGGTCTCCCGGCTTTGAATTTGCCACCAGACCAGGCCAATCAGCGCCAGGAGCAGGAAGTCCAGGTAATAACGGTGCAGGAAGGGCGCCCTTGCCGGTCTCGCGCCGGTTTGCCGGAATTCGACAATACCCTGCCGCGCCGCCACCAGGGTGGAGAGGGTAAGCACGGTCACGGAAAGAAGGGCGCCGGCGGCTCCCAGCAGGAAAGCCCGTTCCGAGAGGGCAATCAAAATACCGTCTCTTTGTACGTCGAAGAAGAGTCCGCCCAGAATTCCCGCCACCGGGGCGGCCAGCAGGGTCCCGACAGCCACCGCTGGAATCGCCAGCAGAACCCCTTCCACAAAGACCATGAGAGCAACCTGGGGCGTAGTGGCTCCCCTGCTTTTCAGCAAGGCAATCTCCGCGCTGCGCGACCGGATGGTCAGGGCCGAAACCAATGCGAGGTAATAAGCAAGAATGCCAACTACCAGGAAAACCATCAGGAAGAGCGGGATTCGCGACAGGACAAGTTGCTCAGAGTAGTTGTCCAGCAACCGGTCCAGCTTGATGGAAACGGTGGAATTGTCCAGGCCTGCGGCGACTTCCCGGCGCATGAGTCTGATGTGGCCCTGAATGTCCTCAACCTCTTCAAACCCGAAGCCCTGCCGGTTGAGGTCGTACATCCAGGTTACGTTGGAATATAAGCCCGGATAGTCTGCTGCCACCCTCTGAAGGATAGTTGCCTCGGTTGTGAACAAAGGTACTGTGGGCCATTCACCGTTGTGATTGCTGAAGTTGTGCTCCCGACCGTACCAGAAGTCGTCTGCGGGGTCATTGCGCTCAAAAATACCGACAATTTCCACGGTGGAAGGCTTGTCTTCCTGGTCGCCGGAGGCGGGCTGAATCAGAAACTTTTCCCCCAGCTCAAAGGCCACCAGGTCAGCGCCAACTTTCTCAATAGCAACTTCCAGGGGCTCTGTAGATGTGGCGGGTGAATCGCTGGGCCAGCGCCCCTCCAGCAGCCGGCTGCGGTCTTCTTCAAAAAGGCCCGTCATGAACTGGATGCGACCCCTGGGACGCGCGTCCCGGTGAACGTTGAACCTGGGATCGCCAGCGAAGAAGAAGGTGGAGGTCTCCAGGAGGCGGGCATGGTTTTCCAGGTAGGGCTCGAAGGTGTCCGTGACCCGATCCTGGACGAACGCGTTGCCTGCCTGGTAAAGGGAAGCGCGCCGTTCGGCGATGGATGGTTCTTCCAGGTTCTGAAACGTACGGACCCAGAAATTCACGTCCTCGGCTGCAGCCTCGCGAAGGGCCCGCCGCAGGGCCGCTTCGGCCAGCAGGTCGGAAAAGACCACGCTGCTGGACAAAAGGGCTACTGAAAGGAGAATGCCCAGGAACAGCACCAACTCCAACCGCCACGCCGTGGCAATTCTCCTGCGCGCCATGGTGTAGGCCAATTGCAGAAAAGACATACTTGCTGGTTGCTTCTCCCCTTCCTAGACCCTGTCCCGCAGTATATCAGAGGCCCTCAGCCTGCCCGCCGCCGTAGCGGCCACCACCGTGCCCAGGGCTGCCGCAATTGTCAGGTTGAATGATACCAGGACGATCAGCCAGGTCTGCACCGTTACTACCATGGGCGGGATGATGGGCAGGCCGCCGGGGGTAAAGCCCATGAGTCCCAGGGTCCAGGTGCCAAGGAAATAGCCGATCACCGCCCCGGACGCCAGTCCCAGCGCCGCCACGAGGATGCGCTCCAGCACCAGTATTCCCACCAGTTGCCTGTGGGAAAAACCCAGGGCCCGAATGACCGTTAGCTCCACACGCGAAGAGCGAACCGCTACCAGGGCATGGATTGCCAGGGTCAGGGTCACGGCGATGGTCAGGGCTCCCATGCCCAGGAGAGTCAGGCCGTTCCAGCCGCCTCCGGCTAGCGGGTCCTGTTCTGCCCGCTCCACCAGTTCCTGGCGGTCAACAATGTGGGCCGAGACTGAAGTCGCCTCCCTCACCGAACGAATTGCCTGTTCGCGGTCGGCCCCGTCTTCCAGGGAGAGCCAGTATTCCCTGGGCGGAATGGGGATGCCCCGGGGAATGCGGGCCGTATATTCCTGCAGAGAAATCAGGGATACCATCAGTAGCGGCTTGTCCCTTTCCCGAACGGTCGGAAAGTAGGCCACGGTGTCCCGTACCACCACCGGCACCAACTGGCGGCCCAGATTAATGCGCAGCGTGTCGGGCCTTGCCAGGGAAGGGCTGCCAACGGCGGCCAGGGGAAAGTCCCCTGGGGGAATGAAGACGCCCCTGGGCTCCTGCAGCAATGGGTCAATCCAGGTGAACTCCAGGCCAGCCCCGTCGCCGCGGCCGGCCCTTCGGGACACGGATGCAGTGTCGTCAACTTCACCGACGTGGGGAAGCGGGACCCAACGGCCCACTTCCTCAAAATCCTCGATAATCTGCCTTTCCGGCTCTCCGGAAGCGTCCGAGGTAACCGACGGCTTCAAAACTGCCGAAATATCGTCCACGTAAACCGATCCCGGCGGCATTCGGTAAAGGGAACGGCCAACAAAATAGACCCCGACTACGTTGTGGGGTTTTTCGAGCCAGTACTTTTCCACGGGAATGGGCGCTTCGTAATATTGCCACCCTTGTTCTGGACCGGCTTCGCTGTCATCGCCCGTCTGACCAGCCGCGATGCCCGTCTGACCGAAACCTGGCCCCGTCAATCCGCCGGGCGACAGTTCAATGTCCCCCAGGTCCAGGTTGAAATGACTGCCGTCGGCATCGGTCAGGCGCACCCAGAGACTCAGGCTTTGCTGGACCGCGCTCTCCGAGAAGTTATCGGTATTGATCCACAGGCCAATGCTTTCCGCTTCGTCAGGTATGGGAACTCCTGTGGACAGGTTGCCGCTCAGGTCAGGCAGACGCGATTGGCCGCGGCGGAGGGGCGTCAACAGGCTGGACAGCGTCTTGCCCGAGGGAGAGAAGTCCTGGCGGAACCAGGTCACGTTCGGCAGCGCCACCGGGTCTATTGCGATGAGGGTGGCCGAGGATCCGGGCATTGCGTCCAGCAGCGTCACGCCTTGCCTTTCCACCGGGGTAAAGGAGTGAACGGCGGGCAGCGCACCAATATTCGCCTCGGTATCGCCGGTGGGCGATATCACGGTGACTACCAGGTCGCCTCCTTCCTCGTACAAGGCCCGTTCCCTCTGGCTCCGCTCCAGGGTTGTCTGGAAGGAAGCTCCAAAAATTCCGAGAGCCGCGGCCAGCATCACTATAACCGTCAGCGAGCCATAGGGAAGGGGGTCGCGTGCCACCCGGGCCAGGGCGAATGCAGCCCACGCCGGGGCCAGCCACCGTGCAACCAACGCCAGCGCCCTTACCAGGAGCGGGAGTATCCGGAGGGCCAGGAATGCGGCCGTCACCAGCGCAAGGGACGGGACCAGCAAGAGGGTCAGGTCCAGCTGGGTCTGGCCGGTGGTGAGGGTCCTCTCCAGGAACCCACCTCGCTGCTCCACCTGCCACCAGACGACTCCCAGGGCTGCGATGACCAGCAGATCAATGTAATACCTTTGCAGGAAGGGTACGGAGGGCGGCCTGGCCCGCGCCCTCAGGAAGTCCAGCAGGCCCAGCCGGGTCAGGTTGAAGTTCGCGGCCAGCAATACCGCCAGGCTCAGCAAACCGCCGACAGCGCCGAATATGAACATATCCGCTCTCAAGCCTATCTCGAGAACTTCCGTCCCCCCTTTGGGGTTGATGGTGTCAAAAAGTACCAGTCGGAAAATCAGCAGGGCCAGGAAGGGTCCCGCGATGGTAGCAAGGGCTACCAGTATGGCCTCCGCCAGGGTGATAACCCCTCCCACCTGAAGCATGCTTGCCCCACGGCTGCGCAGCAGCCCCGCTTCCTCGGTACGTGTCCGGGCCAGCAGCCCGGTGACTACGGCGAGGAAGTAGAGGATTACCACCACAACCAGGGAGATATACAGGTAGATAGGAGCGCGAGCGCGGGTCACGGCCTGCTGGTAGGTAGCAAGCAAGCCGGTATCCCGGCTGTTTTCGAGCTTTGTGAGGATAAGCGAGCGGGGCACCCGCTTGTTGATGTCGGTTTCCAGTTGGTCGAAGGCTTCCCGGGTCGGCTGGACCAGGTCTGCGTTCAGCACGTCGGTGTCCAGGTACAGGTACCAGCCAAAGTCACCCACGAGGGTGGGGTACCGGGCGCCAATGCCATTGAAAAAGAGCTCTTCGGGTAGGTACATTGGCATAAGCACCAGTTCGCCAGCTTCCTGCGGGTCGAAGTAATCGTGGAAACCCATCCAGTATTCTTCGGTAGTATCCAAGGGCTCTATCAGACCGACCACGGTAATGTGAATCTGCTGATCCAGGTCCGAGCGGTAGGGCAGAATAACTGCCTCGGACCCCAGTTCCCAGAACATGACCTTAGCCGTCTTGGGGCCGACGGCTACCTCTATGGAAAGCCTTCCCTTGTTCTCTCCGGGCGTGGTCGAGGGCCAGCGGCCTTCGACCACCTTTACGTGTTTCTCAAAGTCCGTCAGGAAGAAGGGCCGGGCCGCGGGAGCGCCCAGGAGCTGGGATGTCTGGAACGGTTCCTTTACCAGCAGCAGGTCCGGCTGCGCCCGGCCGTATCGCTGGGTATCCCGCAGCATGAAGTCCAGCCGACGCTCGGCTATGTCCTCCATGGTTGCCCGCAGAGATTGGTAGTCGGCCGGCCCCAGGGGGCGGTTCTCGGCGATGATATGGGTATTGAGTATAAACTGGCTGGTGGAGGCCAGGCTGTGCTGCAGGCCCGCCTCGGCCAGGGCGCGGGTATATACAGCCCCGACGGACATGATGGTAACCGCCGACAGCACGCCAAAGCCGGTAACCGCCAGCAGCCCCCAAGAGGAACGGAGGCGCCTGGGCAAGAGCCAGAATAGGGAGCCAATCCAGTTCATATCAAGCCAATCAGCCTGTCCGGGAATCAGCGAAGGGCTTTAATCGACAACTCAACGGGACAGCAGGGAATTTATTCAGATCGGAGATCGATTCCTTCCGGCGCCCCTTGGCTGGCTAGCCGCATCAACGAGGCAAGCGAGCAAGGGCGTGCGGGGATAGCTAGCTGAAGAACCGGTTCGGTCGTTTTCAACCTCCGCCGCAACCTGTTACGCTCCGGTCCGGCCTTCTCTTTGGGCTTCCCTTCGGGCCGTCTCAAGGCGCTCTTTTTCCTGTTCTCTCTGGTACCACATTACCATCACGATGCCTGCCGCGATTATGCTCATCATGTCGCCGATCACCCAAAGAAACAACCCGCCCAGTTGCTGGTCGGTTATGGCGTTGAGGACGAAGGGCTGCTCCACCTCGGAGTATGACTGGTACAACAGGCCACGGGAGAAGGTTATTCCGGCGCCCAGTACGGTGTTGGGCAATACGATCAAACCCAGGTACAGAACCCTCAGGCCGTAGTGCAGGCGGGAACGATGAGGTTTGGGGTCTATTACCAGCCACCAGAACAGAAAGCCGGAGAACAACATGGTCCCGTGCATCAGCTCGTGTACGTAGTCATTGCGTACGGCGGTGTCGTGAAGGAAGGGTATTTGCCAGAGGTACAGGGCGGCCATGAAGATTCCCACCGCAACCACCGGATTGGTCAAATGGCCGTAAGCCTTCCTTACGACGGCTCTCCTGACCAGCGTTCGCACCACGCCCTGCAGCATCCAGAGAGGCAGCCCTCTGAGCATGGGAGTTAGCGGCGCGCCAAGAAGCACCAGCAGGGGGCCCACCATGCGAATCATAAGGTGCTGGACTTGATGGATGAAGAAATAATGCTCCGCCAGCGGGTCTATCGGCGACTGGAGGGCGAGAAACAGGACGAAAAGGCCGGAGAAGAAGCAGATTTTTTGCCAGACTGTAACGGGATGACTGGGCCTCTCCCATTTGCCCAATCCGTTAACGTAGAGGAACGCTACCACGAACAGAATCAGGGTGGGAAGGGGATTGCTCGTGTTCCAGGCCAGCCAGAGGTTGTCGCCCGGCGCAACTCCTCCGTGAGCAAAGGCCGGCGCGGGGTTCGCCAGAAGCTGTCCGACACCCACTGCCAGCAGGGCCAGCAAAACCCAGGTCCTTGCCTTCCAGCGGCGCGACACAGAGGGAGTCGAATCTGGATGTCCCATCTCGCGGGGAATGTCCGAGGTGTTTTGGGCTTTCAGTTGGTCGGTATCAGGTCCCCGGAAGAGGCTAGACCGCATTGGCTGCCTCCCGGCGTTTCTGGGTGCGGCGGATAGTCCAGATAACGTATGCTACCCCGCAGAAGAGCAGGACAGACATACCACCGAATACTACGGAGCCTACCCAGTACTGTCGAGGCTCAGGTATGGTTACGGTTCCCACCCTGGTTTCCACCCGTCCCAGGGGGCCGTCCACCTCAATGTTTACCGCCCATGGCCCCGGCTCATCCAGTTTCATTCGGGCGCGGTAAATCTCAGGGTGCTCGGGCAGGCCTAACGCGCTGGCCCAGCCGGTCTCGCCGGTAATTTCGTGGCGGGTGTGAATTACCACGCGGGCTTCCGGGGCAGGCTCACCGGTAGCATCCTCTAACACTGCAACGCTGATCAGCGCAGTTCCCAGGGAAAGGTTGGATGCTTCGGCCTCTACGAAGAGTGAGTAGGGGCCGACGGTTACCTGCCGGTCAATTCTCACGGGACCGACGATGCCATCGTTTTGTCCGTTTCCCTGGGCGAATGCAGGGTTCGAACCCGGCGAAAGTAGCAAAACGAGGGCCCAGGCAGCAAGGAACAGGGAGAGAAATCTGGCGCTGAGCAAGACGGGTTTCCTTTACCCTTCACTATGGGCGAGGGTGGACTGACAATTGCTGGAAAGACCCAAAATCGAGCATGAAACCGGAGATGCTGGTATCCTGTCGCTCTTAACGACCAGTCCGATTATGGTTGAGTGGGTTTGCGCCGGTGGCCCGAACCTGATCAAGTTTAACAGATTCCAACCCTCTAACGTGCGAAAGCGTCGCGAATTGCCAACTCTCCCGGATTACATGCCCAACCGGTAGCGAACTACGTTATGAGATTGCCGAACAATTGTGGCCCGCCCGTCGGCAATCTCACCGCGTAAACACTTTCTATCCAGTTAGTCTTGGGGACCATGTCCAGCTGCTAAATCTGAAAAGTCTTCTTCCAGACACCCGGGGAACCGTCGGCGTGGAACATGACCGTTCTCATGTGGGCGTTGGACGGGTCAATCTCCCGTTGCCGGTCCCACTCAGCGGTTTCGGATACCCGCTCATCTTCAAATTCATAAACGGTGGCATACATGGGGGTTCCCCGAACGGCCTTATAGCGACGGCCTCGTATTACACCGGGCACCTTCTCGTAGTTGGGCACGTAAACGCCGCTGTACCAGCGATTCCATTCCTCCTCGTTTTCCGGCCCAACGTCCATGCGCCCGATCTGCAGGGCCGGGGCCATGTCGCTGCCCGCTATGTCAGCCGTCAATTCGGAGGGGTGAATCATCTGGTAAACGTTGCTTATCAAGGTGGTGGCAATGGCCGGGGCGGATGCCCGGTTCGCCCATTCGGACCGGGGAGGGCGGTTCTTGAAAGCGTCGGATTCGACCACCGCCGGACTCTCCAGTTCATAGCAGGCCAGGTGCTTGGGCCCGCTCTTCACCGCCTCGTAACGCGCCGCGTTCAAAATTCCGGGAATGGCCAGCAGCTCGGGAATGTGCTCCTGGTTGTACCAGGCGTTGAAGTCATCTTCCTTGTCGGCCGGTATGTCGGCCCAGACCATCAGCAGTCCCGTTCCCTTCTTGTTTGGCATGTCTTACGCTCCTTCGTAGGCCCCGGTTTCAGCCACCGGACGCCTGCTAGTCCTTCCGGCGTTAGCCGTCCCAGTCTCATCGAGCCTTGGGTTCATAAACGTAACCCGCGGCAATCCCGGGTACAGGCTGTTCAACTTCAATCCCCACCCCGTAGCGGTAATTGGGATCTTCGCCTACCTTTGGCCCCACCGTGTTGCGAAGGGTGCCCAGACCCTCCACCTCGAATTCCACCACGTCGCCAGGCTGGAGCCAGCGCGCCTCGTATCCCTTGCGGATAGCCTCTCCAATGGAACCTCCGCCCACGGTGCCGCAGCCCAGCACGTCGCCCACGGCGACGCGGCTGTCCCTGGATGCCCGTTCCACCATGGCGCCCCAGGTGTGGTATGAGAGGCCGCCTTCGCTTTCCTCCACCCAGGGAACGCCATTTACCCGGGCCGAGCATTTTACGTGCAACCGGCCATCCCGAATATGGGGAGCCAGTTCGTCGGTGGTTACCAGGCAAGGGCCTAAGGAAGAAGCTGTATCCTTTCCCTTGGCGGGGCCAAGGCCCACGGCGCTTTCATCCCGTTGCAGGTCTCGGGCGCTCCAGTCATTGAAAATCAGGAATCCCGCTATGTGGTCCAGTGCGTCCGCTTCCGCCACATTGGTGCCTTCCTTTCCGATGACACAGCCAATTTCCAGCTCATAGTCCAGCATATCGGAGGCGGAGGGATGGGGAACGGTGTCCTCAGGACCGTAAACGCACAGGGGATTGGAGAAATAGAAAATGGGCATGCGGTACCAGGCTTCCTCCCGTTCCCGGGTTCCCTGCTGGGTGGCATGTTCCTCGAATATCATGAAATCCCGAATGGTGGGTGGCCTCAGAATCGGCGACTGAAGTCTTACGTCTTCCAGGGCGAATACGGGGGCTCCCCCATTCCCACCCTGCAGGGCGGAGCGCACGCGCTCGACGGCGTCATCGCCCGTTTCCAACAGGGCCTGTACGTCTCGCAAGGGCTGGGCCGACCCCAGCAGGGCGCTTACGTCAATTACCGAATCTTCCTGCAGTATTCCGCAGCGCGGTCCGGTTCCGGTATTGTAGGTGACCAGCTTCATGTTTCGTCCTCCGCAAGGGCGGGTTTAATGCTGAACAAGCAAGGGCTGTGGTTGGTAAATATACCACAGGGTCACGGCAGGGAGGCAGGCGGCGGTTCGCGGCTCATGGGCGATGGAGCTTCGGCGTTTTCTCGGCGTGCGCGAATTTTTCTGGTGGGTAGGTGCCTCCCAGGGCGGATCCCGAATGCCAGAATATGCTGCCTCGCTTTGGCTCCCAGCTGGAGGCCGGCCGGATAGAGTCCGGTTGAACTTTCAGACTCTTGCGAGCTCGACATTACTCAGAATTCTCATGCGAGCCTCCCTCCGATTGACCATTAGCGGTTGCTTTTCCCGTATCCTTGCCGATAATATTAGCCACCAACAATAAGGTACAGAATGTAAGGAGGTCGAGTATGGCGGAACTAACCCTGGCATATCGGGTACACAGTTACAGTACGGGCACACCCGGACGCGCCATTTGCAACACCCGCAACCACCACTGGGTTGCCGACGGTTCCGGTGGTGAGGAAGTCGGAGCCGGCGAACTCTTCCTCTCCGGCATCACCGCCTGCGCCGTTAACATGGTGGAGCGCATCGCGGGTGATGAGAGTATTCCCGTCAACTGGATGGATGTCAGCGTGGAAGCATTCCGGGACGCGGAACGGGCATCCATCGCGGATGAGGGCAGGGTCAGCGTGTACGACGATATCAAAGTCCACTTCCAAATCTGGGGAATTGACGATGATCAGGGGCAATACCTGGTTGACCAGTGGAAACGGCGTTGACCCCTTTACGGATCGGTCGCCGTGGCGACCCCCAGTACCACCGTAACCGCAGAAATCTATACCGAGGCCCATCGCTAGGGCACTTTATCCCTCCAGGCGAAGGAACAA
>VXOH01000101.1 GCA_009840135.1 Chloroflexota bacterium
GGTGTGGACCTTGCCGTCCGGGGAAACTGACCAGTCATTGGCCAGACCCGTTTCCTTGCTGAACGCGCCCTGGGCATCAGAACCGATGACCACGTCATACATGGACGAATTGAGGTCTTTACCACCGGCATTGATGTTGCTGGCCTTGGGGTAAATGCCGTCGCTGCCCATGGAAGTGTATGTAATGCGGAGGTGGCCCTGGGACTCAGTCGCCGCAGCCGGCGGGGGAGCCGGCGTGGGAGTGGCAATCAGAATTTTCTCCACCTCTACCTGGACTTCCTTTTCAACTTCCTGAATTTCCGTCTGCACGACGGTCTTTTCTACCTCTACCTCCCGAATGACCTCCGTTTCGACGGGGACTTCGACCTGGACTTCCTTGATCACTTCCCGCTCCACAGGAACCTCTTTGATGACCTCGATGGTCTCGGTCTGTGGGGCAGCGGAGCCGCAGGCCACAACGAAGAGCAGGGCTAAAGCCCCGGCCAGAACGAACAGCTTCTGTACATTGAGCCATCTAAACGCCATCTGTAACCTCCTGAATGAAACGTAATGAACATTGCCATGCGGGCAAGCCGCATCGAAGCCTGAAGGTATATTAGCACAAAAAGACTGTTTGCAAAGGGTTTTCCCTATATTAGGGCGTAATTAATATCATCGGTTCACCGTTACAGGATTAGTCGTAACTTTTTGTAACTATCACTACGAAAAGCACTTAAGCGACTTCCTGATTGCACAACGCTGGCACCGGCAAAGGACGAGGTAAATCGCGATATGGGTGGGAAAGGGAATAGCGATGGCCCCGTGGACAGCCACGGGGCCATAGGTGTGCTGGCTGAATGAGGCGCCTTTAACCGTGAGAAATTATCTCAAGACCGGTGCTGGCTGTCTCAACGGGCACTCCAACCTGCCTGTTCGCCCTCACCCTAATCCGCCTCGGCGGAAGAGGGGACTTTTAAATAGCTTCCTCGTACCTGGTAACATTAACCACCTGAAAAGTACGCACCCAGTATTCTCCCGTTATGTAACTCCAGCTAGTGGCATAGTTGGTCTGAATATCGTCGGCGAACTGCTTGCGAAGGTTGCTGTTCTCGTACCATTTCAAGCTTGCCATGCTGTCCCAGGTACTCAGGGAGACCGCTTCATCCTCTCCGTCAATTCCCCGAAGAATGGAGCGGTCCAGCAGCCCATCCACCTTGTCGTTCAGGGGAAACACCTTCTCATGGTAGTAGCGCTCATAGTCTTCCCACCCACCGGGCTTCAGGTGTCCCCAAACCATCCTGCAATACATGGCATGTTATTCCCCTTGTTATGTTGCCTTCAGCGTTGCGAGTTCGAGGATGGCAACTTCTTGCCGTAACGCTTGAATGTTGGTCACAGCCAAAGGCAGGTTACGGTATTGGTCACGCCGTCTATGGGCCGGATGCGATTCCTCAGCAAGCCGGTAATGTCCTCCTGGGTATCCGCCTCGATTTCCATCACGGCATCATAGGGACCGAGGACTTCCTGAACCAGCGTACCCGGCAGGTTTCTCATTTTCTCTATCGCCTGCTGGGTCTTGGCGGGTTCCAAATTTAACAGAACGTACGCATGAACGCTCAAACCGGTACACCCCCGTGGTAGTTTTGAACACACTGCCAGGCGCCGAGTAGCAGCCCGCGCTTCCTTCTCTTTGTCTTTGGCCTCTTTGTCTTTGACCTCTTCGTCCTTGACCGGAGCGAACTCGGGCAAACCTCAGCCAACGCATGGATAAATTTCGCCGTCCACAAGTATATCATCGGGAACGAAAACCTTCTCCGCCCAATTTCCAGGGTAATCGCACGGAAGGTATGGGAGGGGCTCATCGTTACCGGGCGCCGCGGTGGGCGGAAACCTCGCCAGGGTCGAGCTGAGATTCCTGCCTTTGCAGGAATGACGAGATTGGCAACCGCATATTCATGCGATAGCCCGGACTTATTCCCGGTTGTTGGAGACCCCATCGGTCGGCCCCGCAACCTGTGGGGCGGTCCGCAAACCGCCCCTGAGATTCACTACTTCAGCAGTTCCAGCAGGGAACCATCCGGAGAGGATAAGTTCCGCGCGCCTGCTAGGAATCGCCCCGCCTCAATTCTCTTTCGGCGCTCATGGTGAGATGGGTGAGCGTCTCCGCATAGCGGTTGGAGAACAGACGGCCAACGGCAGCGTATATTCTCATGCCTATTTCCGGTTCGCGGGTGCAGAGCATCAGCAACTCCGAGCGAGGAATGGCGAGAACCTCCATGTCGGACAGGGCCTCGCCCGAAGTAATCAGCGTTCCCGAACCCAGCAGGGCGGCCAGGGGAAAGGCTTCCCCGGGGCGGGCTATTCTCACGGAAATTTCGCCAATCTCGGAGTGGGTGGTAAGGTGCGCCTCCCCGTCCAAAATCACGAACATGAACTCTCCTAGTTCGCCTCCGGTGCCCAGCATTTCTCCTTCGGAAACTTCCCGCCTGGAACCCAGGCCGACTACCCGGTCTATCTGCTCGGGTGTCAGATCGCCGAAGGCGTCAATCTGCCTGAAGATGCGGTTGTCGCCCTCCTGCCCGCTGGCGGCAGCTACCGGCTCGGCTACCCGTTCCTCCAGTTCGCGAGTGCCAAATATACGCACCTCGGTGGCAGCCCGCCGCTGAACTTCCCGGGCAATGCTTCGCTTGATGTGACGCGCCAGCAATTTTCGGTCATGGGTGTACATGGCTATGAGGTCAACGGATTCGCGTTCGGCCAGGTAAAGGATTCCATCGGCCACTGAACTGGCGATCTCCACCTGCAAGCGCCAGTTGTCCCGGTCCGAATCCTGTTGCCGGACCAGGGACCTGAGGTAGCCCATAGCCTCGGCGCGGTCCGTTTCTTCCTGTTGGCTGGCCAGGATGATATGTTCGCCGATTTTCTGGGTACGGGCGGGAGCGACGATTTGTGCCAGTATTACCTCGCCGTCTTCCGCGACCTCCCCCTTGACCAGGGGAAATACATCCTCGGCTTCCTTGGAACCATCCAGCGGTATCAGAATTTTCTGGTACATTTCCACTCCTTCATGCGGGCTTCTGACTCCGGTATAGCTAGGTCTTGCCGCCCCGCACTATCTGCATTGTTGCGGTTCTCCTGCCCGGTCTGCCGCCAGGGTAGCAATGAAGCGAGTCATTCGGAGCAGGGTCTCGTAAACTCCGTCCGCCTTGCTATTCGGCCAGCGCCAGTAACTCTTCCGAAGTCGCGGGGTACTCCAGAGCCAGTTCACGGTCTTCTTCAAAGGCTTCCTGGGCTTGCTGCTCGCCCAGGGACAGGTAATTGCGAGTTCGCTGGCTGCGGTAAACCTGACCCTTGAAGCGGGCCGCCAACTGGTCCAGGCGGGCCACCGCCGCGCTCACGGCGTTCACGGCGGAGGAACCCCGTCGTTCAGCGCGCAGGATAGTACCCTTAACATCCAGGGAAACCTGGGCGAGGTAACGCTCCTGCTGCGAACTGGTGGGCTCGAAGGTAATTTCGACGTTGGCAAAAGTCGCCGCCGGCAAGTGCCGGGCTACCTGGTCACACTTACGCGAGACGCTTGCTTCCAATCTGCGGCCTATGTTCAGGTTTCTACCTTCGATTCTGAGTTCCATCATAACCTCCTCTTGTGGGGCTTTTCCGGTAACTGGCCGGAATTTAACGAGCAAATGAAACAATAAGCGGAATAGCAGAGCACACCGTCAAGGGACGGATAAATGCTTGCTTGTTCCGCTAAAGGGGAGCTAGTTGCGACTTAGAAGGGCGTTGATAAAGACGGAGGTAGTCTCGAGGTAGCGGGACTGGGGGACAAACCCGCTGGCGCCATGAAAGAGGGCTTCGTCGGGGCTGGTTTCCCGGCCGGCGCCGATGACCAGAATCGGCACTGAAGTGAGGCACCGAATGGAACGCAGGATGCTCAACAGGTCTGAGCCGTTCCCTCCGGAGATGATAATGACCACGCTGGGAGCATCTTCCAGCACATGCTTAATGCCCCGGACTCCTTCGGTAGCTTCGATGATGTCGAAGGCGGAACCGCGCAGAGCGCCGATAACCTTGGAACGCCCGCGGTAGTTTCCGATAACCAGGGCCCTTGGCTTGACTTGCGTTACCATAATACCCTCCAATAGAGCGATATTCAGCAACTGTTTTGCCGATAGTTTGCCTCCTGGAGAGCATTAAGTCACAGTTCAAAAGTTTAGTCAACATTGTGCAGACTTTCACTAACATTATTACAACGCATAATCATAATCCAAAGTCACTATTGAAAGCTCTGGTTGTTTGCTCAAAAATTCGTCGCATTTTTCATGGGATTCCCGGAGCGGCGTTTGGTAACAAGTTCTCGACCTTACCCCGCATATACAGTTTTATGTTCCAGGGTACCCAGTTCGTTGTTCAGGTTAATCGAGGGTGTGTTCGCCAAAGTTTCGAGTACGATGGGGTGGCGTTCCAACTTAAGCGATTTGCTTAGGGAACCGCAGTCGAGGCCAAGAGTGGGGGCGGTTCGCGAACGGCCCCTGCCGGTACTGTAACCACCTTGGTCGGCGCGCTACTGTTATCATCCTCTTTCTTGTTAAAGGCGGCTTCCTTGTAATAGTATTAGCCAACCCGGTTCCAAAACAAACAGGGAGAATAGGTACATGGACGCAAATCCGGTCAATATCTACGAGTATGAAGAAATCGCACAAACCAAACTGGGCAAAGGGGAGTATGACTTCATTGCCGGCGCGGCCACCGACGAAATTACCCTGCGCCGGACCAGGGCAGTGCTTGACTCCATTGTGATGAAGCCGCGCATGCTGGTTGACATCAGCGAAAAGGACATGAGCACCACGGTGCTGGGCCAGGAAATCAGTTTTCCCGTCATGCTGGACCCGGCCGGAAACCACAGCGCAGCCCATCCGGAAGCCGAACTGGCAACGGCCAGGGCCGCCGGCGCCGCCGGTACTTTGATGGTCCTTAGCGCCCAGGCCTCCAGGACGCTGGAGGAAGTATCCCAGGCGGCCACCGGTCCCATCTGGTACCAGCAGTATTTCTTCAAAGACCGGGGCCTGACCCTGGAGATGGCGCGGCGGGCGGAAGAGGCAGGCTATTCGGCCCTGTGCCTGACGGTGGATGCCAAGGTGAAGCCCAAGCGGGAGCGCAACATCCGCAACAATTACCAGGGCCCGGCATCGCCCAACTACGACCCGGCATACAATGTTGGAGGCAGCACCTGGAGCTTCGGGTTGGACGCCCCCAGCGGCGCGAATGACATTCGCGACCAGGCCGCTACTTACGATGACCTGGAGTGGCTGGCCTCCAATACCCGGTTGCCGCTGGTAGTCAAGGGCATCATGGTGGCCGAGGACGGCTACCAGTCCGCAGAGCATGGAGCCAAGGCCGTAATCGTTTCCAACCACGGAACCCGCTACCTGGACACGACCTTCGCTACCATAGAAGTGCTGCCCGAGGTGGTGGACGCCGTGGGCAACAGGGCTGAAGTTTACATGGACGGCGGCATCCGGCGGGGTTCGGACGTGTTCAAGGCGCTGGCACTGGGGGCGCGGGCCGTCCTCATTGGACGCCCGCTGTTCTGGGGACTGGCGGTGGATGGGGAAGAGGGCGTGAAGTCCGTCCTGGGCATCCTGCGGGACGAACTGGACGCGACCATGGGCATGTGCGGAAAGACAACAGTGGAGAGCATAGACCGAGATTCCATCGCCACTGTTTCACCGTTGCTGTCGCTCTTTCCGAACTCGCCTGATTTCCGGTAAGAGCCAGCCAAAGGGACGAATAAGGGTGTCCACCATAACCGTTTGAGCTCCATAAGAAGAGGGGTGCGTGCTTCGGGTCCGCACCTCATTTCTTATCTCGCACGGTGCGCCCTGTTTCTATAAAGTACTCAGACTTCGCCCGCCTCGAAATATTGTGCCAATATGCCGCTGGCCCGTGTCGGCAACCTCGCTTCCGACTGTTATGCATGGCAATTACAAGTTTGGCGGAAGCGTCCCATTTCAGGTGGTATCGCACAGGCAGCAGGGCAGAAATGTAGCCAGGGCGGGTTTGAAACCCGCCCCTACCTGCTATGAACCACTTGAATAGCAGGGCTACCAGTTTGGCGCCGGTGTTGCCCTGCCTGAAACCGAGGTTTACGATAGCCAGGTATTGAGCAGGATATGGAGTTCATCCGTCGCTGGAGAATACAGGCGGAATCAGACACCTCCAGCCTTCGCGGAAAAGCCCACTACGGGGAGGATGTATGCCAGAAGTTTTGGACCCCAAGGCGTCCGGAGCGCGCCGCTTTGAGGGGCAGGTAGCGGTTATAACCGGCGCGGGGCAGGGGATTGGGGCTGCGACGGCGCGCCGACTGGCCCAGGAAGGCGCCTCGATAGTAATCGGGGATATGGTTGAAGAATCGTCCCAGCGGGTATGCGCCGAGCTGCACGAATTCGGCGCCGAGGCGGACTATTGCCTGGGAGAGCTTTCCAGGTGGGAGAACGCCGAAAAGCTGATGGCCTTCGCCCAGGAGCGGTTCGGGCACATAGACGTGCTGGCCAATGTGGCCGGGGGGACCATCTGGTTTCAGTCCTTCCAATACTATACGCCGGAGCAAATACAGGCCGAAATTGACAAGAGCTTCTGGACGGCCATGTGGTGCTGCCGCGCCGTCCTGCCCTACATGATCGAGCAGGGGTCGGGCGCCATAGTCAACGTGGCTACCCATGCCGTTACCGGGGCCTTTCGAGTACCCTATGCCGCCGCCAAGGCAGGACAGATCGGATTGACTACGTCGCTGTCCCGGGAAGTGGCGCCCCTGGGCATAAGGGTGAACTGCATGGCCCCCAGCGGCACCCTGGCCGGAGACCGGGTTACTCCCAGGAATCATGGGATAGCCGCGGCCCCTCCGGAACTGCCCCAGGAGGAACTGGACCTGCAGGAGACTTACCGCCAACAGACCCGGCTCTCGGAAATTCCGATGGGCCGGCGGGGCGAGGCTGACGAACAGGCCGCAGCCATCGCATTTCTGGCATCCCACGATTCGTCCTACGTTACGGGCCAGGTGCTGGCAGTGGGCGGGGGACAACCCTATCCCTTTTAGGGCCGCGTCGAGACAATGGCCAAATTTTCTCGGATTTCTGCATGCTATAATCGTGGCAATTTCGGGCCTGGGACAATGGAATACATACTGAATCCTGCCTGTCTCGGAGGAAATGGCATGGGATTGAAAAAGCTGCTTCTGAAACCGCTTTCCGGTTATCCCGGCGGATACAGGCACATGCGGCGGGGAACCCAGGGGTTTGACCAGACGCCGCCCTTCCGCACACCGGATGACCCGGACGACCGGCGCAGCCGAATGCCACCCTTGGGTTTCCGGGAATACTGGTATCCGGCCCTGCCGGACAAGGACATAAAGAAGGGCCAGCCAGAGGTCCTGCGGATGCTGGGGACCGACGTGGTTTTCTTCAGGGACCAGAACGATGAGGTGCAGGCCCTGCTGGACTGGTGTCCCCATCGGTCGGTGTACCTGTCCATGGGGAAGTGCTATTTCCCCGGCTTCGTGACCTGTCCCTACCATGGGGCGACCTTCGACGGCGACGGCAACTGCGTTGCATTCCTTACGGAAGGTCCCGAGTCAAAGATGGTGGGAGCCCCCGGAATGAAGGCCCGCAAGTTCCCCACCATCACCATCAAGGGACTGGTCTTTGTGTGGATGGGAGACGGCGAGCCAGCAGACCCCCAGGAGGACATTCCGCCGGAGATGTTTGAAGAACACAACATCCACCGGCCCGTATTCTCCATGTTCGATTGCAACTGGGTGCTGGTGCTGGAAAACACCATGGACGCCCACAATGCCTTCATGGTCCACCGCAACGCCATCCGCATCCTCAAGAGCAGGCTGGGCGGTCGGCCCCGAACTCCCCTGGGATACCGGGTGAACCTGGTCAACAACAAGACGGTCCACTACCAGCCGGGGCGGGGCAAGTCCAGCGTGGAAAGGTACTATTACGACGAAGACGGCCAGATACCCTACCAAATGTATTACCCAGGAGTGGACGGAGTCTGGCCCCTCACCAAGTGGCGCCTGGCATGGACCTGGATTTTCGACCGCAAGGCACGGAAGACAGGGCAGGCTCCCGGCCGGGTCCGACCGCCCCAGGCCGACACTCCCAACGTAAACGAATGGAATGGCACCCGCCTGCCAGGGATGTCCCGGACGGGGGGGAATAATGCCTATTTCCGCAGCACCCGGTGGGCCGTCCCGGTCGAGGAAGGCCTGACCCGCATGGTTTACCTCAATGTGGAACGGTACGGTAAGAAACCCAGCCCGATGCGCCGCCTATGGAGCTCGGTTTCGTGGCCCTACCGGAACTGGGAGCTGAATTTTAACTTCCGCAACCAGGACTACGACGCGGAGAAATACGTGCAGTACGATTTCCCCGAATATCTCTCGTCCACCGACTCGGTGGTGGTGGCCATGCGCCGCCTGTTCGTGGAGCACAACCGCGACGTACAGCGTCGCCGCGCCCGCGAGGAGGAACTGCCGGAAAGGCCGGAGGAAACGGTGGCCGAGCAGATGGTCCGGGAGGGCGACGCCCGAGTGGCCGAGGCCAGCGAGTCCTTTGACATCGACCGGTTGCAGGAGGAGTTGCTGCGGCAGGTTTAGGCAGCCGGGAGACCCTTCATTTCGCACCTTTAATCCCCTTCGACTTACCGGTCGGAGGGGATATTCTTTCACGGGATTTTGGGGCAGGATCGGTTGGGGAAAACACCGGGGAAGAAGGGCGCGGGCCAAGAACGGACCGGGTCTGGGCCGGAAAAAGTTCAAGCCTGCGCCTTGCCTATGCCCGAATCGTGGCCGAGTCCAAATTTGCAGCAGGAGATGTTCGATGGGTTCGATACCACCAGTGCGCTGACCTGCTTTGCCAGCATTCCGGCCGAAGTGAAATTGCTGCACGATTTTGAGTTCGCAGCCTTCATCGGGGTTGCCAGTGTTCCCCAAGGGCGCCAGGCCCATATCATGCTGGGTTAAGGGCGAAGCGTTGTAATCGGACCAGATCTGACCTGATTGTCTGCCCTTGCAAGAGTACCGGCCAATCCAACAAACGCGAAGAGCTGCCGCTAAATTGCCGATTATTGACAACCTCGTCAAACAAGGTAGAGACTATTTATTGAAGTCACCAATAAAGCCTCAGTAGGCCAGCAACATTGTTCTGACGGTTGGTAAGGGCCTCAGATTCATGGTTCGACAAGCTCACCACGAACGGACGCCCTTGGACAAGTTCAGGGTGAGCTGGACACAACCATAACGTCAAAGTTGCTGGACTGCTAGATATAACCGGCTCTATCCCCTCCAGCCCCGAGGTTCTTTCACCCATGCCTGCCAACGCCTACTGGATTCTTTGCGTCTTTATCGCCTATTTCGTAGTGCTCATCGGAATTGCGATTGTGCGGTCGAGGCACATGGACGACATGTCCGATTACGTGCTGGGCGGCCGCAAGATGGGCTTAATTACGTCGGGGCTCAGCGCCGCCTCATCGGCCGCCAGCGGGTGGACCATGCTGGTCTTGCCGGCCCTGGCCTTTGCCGCGGGAATGATGCATTTGTGGACCGTGGCCAGCATCATTCTGGGCCACTGGTTTGCCTGGACTATCATGGCCCGCCGAATCCGGCGGTACAGTATCGCCGCTGACAACTCGCTCACCCTGCCCGAATTCCTGGAGAAACGCTTCGGGGACACCAGCGGAGCGCTCCGGACCCTGTCCGGCCTGATTGGAATCTATTTCATTACCCTCTACGTCTGCTCCGGCCTCATCGCCGGCGCCAAGCTGCTGGAGGTGGTATTCGGTCTGGACGATACCGGACAGGGCCACAACATCGGCGTAATCATTTCGCTGATTGCCGTTGTGTCCTACACCTTTATCGGGGGCTTCCTGGCAGTTTCCCGCACGGACGTATTCCAGTCCCTGATAATGCTGGCCGGTTTTATCATTATTCCGGTGACATTGATCCTGACCGTGAACAACCCCTTCCAGGGGCTGGAGAGCACCGCCCCGGGATTCTGGGACCCCTTTACCGACCAGGGCAACACCAAACTGGGATTCCTGTTCTTCATATCCTCCGTAGGTTGGGGGCTGGGTGCTCTTGGCGCGCACCGCATTATTTCCCGATTCATGGCTGTCCAGCGGGAAAGTGACATTAGACGCAGTAGAAACGTGGGCGCAGTGTGGGTGGTGTTGATCTTCCTGTTCGCCCTGTTGATGGGCCTGGTGGCGGCCCCTGCCCTTCTGGACCGGGGCATAGTGCTGCCTGACGCCGAGAAACTTTACATTGTAGTGGCCGAGACCTTCTTCCACCCGGTGGTTGCCGGCCTGCTGCTTACCGCGGTCATAGCCGCCGTAATGAGCACGGCGGACTCGCAACTGCTCCTGGCCTCAGCCATAGCGACTGACGACCTGCCCATCATCAAACGTATCACTTACGCTATGCGAACCCAATACCGGGTCTGGATGGGCAGGGGGATGCTGCTGCTGGTAGGCATCATTGCGGCCGCAATATCCATAGTTTCTCCCGAGTCGGTTTTCGCCCTGGTATCCCTGGCATGGGGAGGTATGGGAGCCGCCTTCGGACCGGCCCTGATCCTGGGGCTTTACTGGCGCCGCTTCAACCGTTGGGGAGCGCTGGCCGCCGTTGTTTCCGGTACGGTCGTTTCTACCTGGTGGTGGCTAATGGGACTTGGTTACGAGGGCGCAGAAACCCTGACTGACCTGCTGGGGTTCCACGCGACCATTGAGCTTATGGGGGAAGTCGGGCTGTGGCAGATTAACCCCGGTGTGCCGGGATTCGCTGTCGCCGCCGTATTCGGTGTAGCGACGGCCCTCCTGACGGCGCCGCCGCCGGAAGAGGTCACCGAACTTTATGACCATGTGAACGGACCCGACTGGACGGAAGACAGCGAGGCCGCCCTGACCGGGCAGGCCTAGCCCCCTTTGCCTGGACCGGAATGCCGGTTCTCAGGTATGGGCAGTCCCAGGTTTCCGTGGAGAGTATCCGCCTCGTACTCGGTGCGGAAAATTCCGCGCTCCTTCAGGATGGGCACTACCAGATCGAGGAAGTCGGTAAAGCCCACAGGGAGAACCGAGTTATTCACCATGAAGCCATCTGCGCCGCCGCCTTCAAGCCAGGACTGCATGGTGTCCGCCACCTGGGTCGGTGTGCCAATAAAGTTGGGACGGGGGGTGGTTGTGCGTAATGCCACTTCCCGCAGGGTCAGCCGCTCTTCGCGGGCCATTTGCTTCA
The DNA here is from genome assembly GCA_009840135.1 of Chloroflexota bacterium. GTDB lineage: Bacteria > Chloroflexota > Dehalococcoidia > Lucifugimonadales > UBA3495 > Bin22. The sequence goes on from VXOH01000101.1 coordinate 11,276, forward strand.
GGCGGTCGGTGGCGCTTTCCCAACCGTTTCGCCCGTAATCTCCCAGGTCGGGGAAGGGCCCGTCCAGGTCAAACTGGGCAAAATCCAGGTCGTCGAAACAGCGACCCAGGTAATTGAGAGCGTCATCAATACTGACCAGGTCCACAATTTCCCGGTACTTTCGGTCTGATTCCTCTTTTGTATGACCTACTATGGGGGCGCACCCAGGCAGGATAAGAACCTCCTCGGGGTTGCGTCCATACTCCGCAGCCCGCCCCTTAACGTCATTGTAGAAGCTCCTTGCAGCCTCCAGGCTCGGCTGGCCGGTGAAAATCACGTCGGCATGGCGGGCGGCAAAGCTGCGGCCAGCCTCGGAGGAGCCGGCCTGGATGAGCACCGGGCGGCCCTGAGGGGAACGGGATATGTTAAGGGGGCCTTGCACCGCATAGTATTGCCCAACGTGGTTGACGCGGTGCATCTTGCCGGGGTCGAAGAATACCCCGGCATCCTTGTCAAAGACAAAGGCGTCGTCCTCCCAGGAGTCCCATAGCCTCTTGGTAACTTCGACGAACTCGTGGGCCATTTCGTAGCGCAGATCGTGGGGCGGGTGTTCGGGCTTGCCGTAGTTCAGGGCCGAGCCCTCCAGCGGCGAGGTGACAATATTCCAGCCGGCCCTTCCGCCGCTGATGTGGTCTATGGACATGAACTGCCGGGCCACGGTGAAGGGCTCGCTGTAGGTGGTGGACAGGGTGGCGGCCACTCCTATGTGGGTTGTATCCATGGCCAGCGCAGCAAGCAGAGTGAGGGGCTCGAAGCGGTTCAGGAAAATGGGATGCGACTTTTCGCTGATGTAAAGGCCATCACCGAAGAATACGAAATCCAGCTTGGCCTCTTCAGCCCTTCGGGTCAGGTCCCGGTAATATTGAAGGTTGATGGGGCCATCGGGAACGGCCTGGGGATGGCGCCACGAGGCCATGTTGCTGCCCGTACCGGAGAAAAAGGCTCCCAGCCGGAGTTTTCGGTTGGCGGTCATGTCCGAGCCTCCGACGCACCAGGACGGCTATGGAAGGAGTTATCCGGCTTTTTCAGCATTTCCTCGGCCAGGAGTTGGTAGGAGCGCAGCCGATCGGGGAAGTTGTCTATGGCAGTAACCACAAATATTTCATCCACGCCGTATCGGCATCTAACGTCGGTCAATCGCTGCTTTACTTTTGAGGGAGCGCCATGTATGACGTTTGCCCGTTGAACCTCGTAGGTAAATTCCTCTCCTGACTGACGGCCAAACTCCCGGGCGGCCTCTTCGGAAAATACGGTGAAAGACCGTCCGCTGGCCAGCCGGATTCGCACAACATTAACGGACTCCGCATGCCTGGAGGCTTCAATTTCAGTGTCAGCCACAATGACGGGCAGGGCAAGCATGGCCCGGGGCTGGAAATCGGAGAATCCGGTGGACAGCTCGAAATAGGTGTCAATGGCTGCCCGCATTTCCGCCTCGTTACCGTTGAGGAACATGGCGAAGACGTAGGGCAATTTCAGCCTGGCCGCCATTTCGCCGCTGGAAGGAGTAGTGCCCAGCAGGAACAGGTCCGCGGGCTGGGACGGCGCCGGCGAAGCGATGAGGCCATTCTGCCCGGCAGCATCGCCGCCCCGATCACCCTGGTTGCCTGTAAACCTCCTTAGTTCAACCACCTTTTCTTCCAGGGGCACAGGCGCCGGCCCGTTCACTGGGTAGGGTCGCAGCGCGGAAGTAGTACTCGGCATACCCCCGGGTCCTCGCCCAATTCCCAGGTCAACCCGACCAGGGGCCAATGATGCCAGCACATTGAAATTCTCGGCCACCTTGTAGGGGCTGTAATGCTGCAGCATAACGCCGCCCGAACCTACCCTGATATGATCGGTGCGGGCCAGCAGGTGAGATATGAGGACCTCCGGCGAGGAACCCATGTTTCGGCTGGAGCCATGGTGCTCGGCGACCCAGAATCGGTGATAGCCCCACTCTTCAGCCCGCTGGGCCAGCTTGATGGTGTGGGCCAGCGCCTCGCCCGGGGTCTCACCGTCTGCCGCAGGGCTTTGGTCCAGCACACTCAATTTCAAGGGGATTTCTTCCATTGGGCATGACTCGAAAGCGTTCTACCCCGGGAATGTCCTCCATGTCTGAAGGAGGGTACAGGCGGGTTCACCTGTGGGCAATGTCAGAGGATTCTATCACAGTGTGTGGCACAGGGTGAGGGACAGGGTGAGGGACACAGGGTAATCGCATTTTAGATTCAGGCCATAGCTGGCAATAATTCACAGGTGGAAAGACTGTCGCCTTGAGCCTGCCGAAGGGCCTAAAATTCTACCCTTCAAACCCATTACGGGCTCGAAAGATGGCCTGTGGGATGGAGTTTAGATTCTTCGGCTTCGCTCAGAATGACGACAACCATAATGCGATTGCCCTGGTGAGGGACAGGATGAGGCAAGGGGCTCAACCGGAGACAATCGCACCAAGACAGCGTTTGACTCACCCGCCCCGGTCCCGGGCCAGAAAGCCCATCTCATGTACGTGGTCCGCCATTTCCATGGCCTGGCTGGAGCCTTCGCCACGGACCCTCAAGGACATCACATGGGCCACGTTATAGACGCAAACGGGGTTGGCCAGGGTGAATGCCTTCGCCCTGCCGATTCCCATCATCGCCTCCACGGGAGCACGCAGCACGGGATCCATCATTCTTTCAAATTCCTGCTGGTTTCTGACGTGGCCAATGGGGTACCTGTGCTCGACAGTCAGCCCATTGGCCAGGGTCACGGTGATAACAATAATGTCAACTTGCGGTGGGTTGCTCAGCAAGGCAAGGCACTCCCCGTTCCGGTCGGATGCACGCGGCATAAAGGGCTTACAGTAAGAGTATCTACCCATTAACCGGGATTGCGCAACCTCGCAATCGGGTTGAGAATTCTCCATTGACCTGGGCGCATGAGGGGGCCTGGCAGGGACGAACGGAGGAATTTAACCATAAACGGCTTTATGTTAGACTAGTAAAAGTTTCGCCTTACATGGGGCGAGGCAAGGCCTGCTGGCCGTCTATTTGCGGCGACGGGAACACGCCGCCTTCTTTTTTCGCACGGGCCGGCAGGGTGTCGGCAAGTGTCGACTCAATTGCATTGTAAGGGTTCGGGTGTGGGGTAGTGGCGCATACACTTTTGCCTGCCTCTCAGAGCAAATCCGGAAAAGGAGGAACCCAGGAATGGCCAGCCAAACGTCAGCTTCCGGCCACCCTCCCAGTTTATCCTCCTGCTTGACCGCAGCCCAGGAATGGCTGCACGAAGATTATGCCGCATCGATAGTGTGGCAAGTTCTGGATGCGCGAGAACAGCTTCCCGCCGAGATCAAACGTGCTCTCGACGCCGCCATCAGGAGCAGTTCGGTCAAAGTACCGGGCGCCGCCTTCCAACTCCAGGATGTCCAGGATGCCCCGACTCACCACCTGCATACTCCCGTCTTTCGCAAAATGCAAGTTTCCGATGAGTTGACCGAGGCGGTCCTGCGCGCCTGGGTTGCCATCCAGGGACAACTCTACGAGAGCGTAGTCCAGCACCTGCAATGGAATGACGAACCCACCTACGGGCCCGACCGGCAAGAGCGAACATTTCGGGGCTACTGGGATGTCAGGGACTGGCAAACGAACTTCAATCAATTCCTGGCAGACCGCACGGGATTCGACCAGAACGACGTTGGTCTCATGCTTTGGTACGTTTCGGGCAAGTTGCCGCCGCCGATTGCTGAAGTGGAAGACCCTTCGGACCGGGTTGATTTTGAACGCTGGAGGGAGCTGCTACTCGCCCTCTCCCCGGACGCTCCTCAGTGGGAAAACGCCCTGCTTTTTGCCGATGCCATCTCGGAAATCGTGGACGAGAAGGAGCGGCAACGGGCCAGGAACGCGGTCAACCAACTGAAGACCAAGCTTGAGGACATTTGGCTCGAGTACTCGGATGAGTTGATCTACCTGGAGAAGAACATCGGCCTCTGGGGCTCCCGAAGCAAGATTCAGCCGGAAGTGGCCCTGCAGACCCTGGCGGAAGTGAACAACCTGGAGTCATTGCTCAGCCAGTACCGACCCATCAGGGACCAGGCCCAGAGCCGGAGCGTGGAAACCACCCGCGCCGGCAGAAGGGCGGAACTTGAAGCTGAAATTATCTCCACGGTCAATGAACTGGAACCTATCCTGGCGCCCTCGGGCGAGGCGGAATTCCTGGATTTACCGGTTATGGACTCCATTAAGTCCCTTGAGGACGTCGAACCGGCCGATACTGTTGAATCCGTTGGCGCCGCTGATTCCATTGATGCCTTCGCACCGGTTGTGCCGGTCGAGAACGAAACCTTGCAGCCGGTGGAAGAGGGGGACTTCCTGCCCGCCTCTTTCGAGGAATCCGAAATTGAGGCGGCCTTCGAGGAGTTGCTGGACATAGAAGTTACTGGCTGCGACGAGGAAGATGTTCTCCCCGAAGTACAATTGCCATCCCTGGATCCCTACCAGGGGCCAGCCAGCGAAGTTGATGAAGATGGGGGCGTCAATGCATCCATCCTCGCGGGGCTCCAGTCACTCCAGCAAGACCTGGAGCAACTTAGGGCCCAGCTGGTTACGCCCGCCGATGAAAGGGCTGAGGGAGGCACGAATTCAGCCGGTAAGGCAGGGCAGGTGGAAGAGGATGGGGCTCTCCCCGCAATTGATGGAATGGCAGCGGTCGTAAAGGAAGCGGAGGAACGCTTTCCCAGGCAGTTGATGTTTCGCCTGAGCGCGGAGTCCTGGGTGCTCGGCAATCCTTACGAAGATTCGCAGGCTGTTCTCGACGCTCTGGCGTGGCTGGCCACCACCTATGTGGCGGCGCGCTCGGGCGACATGGACTTAGCCGCGATGAGCGATTCCCTCTACAGGGCATGCCGATGGAAATACTCAAACAACCAGCATGACGGGATATTCTTTCAGAACGAGGGACGTTACCGAATGCTGGTCAATGGAAAAGCCTATTCTCTTAACGAGACCATCGGCCGGGGTTCGGGAGACGACCCGGTGAATGCTATCCGGATAGCATTCTACTGGGACCGCCAGAGGGAGCGGGTGGTAATCGGCTATATAGGCCAGCCCCAATTGACCGGTAAGGGTTAAACGCCCTTGACAGTGACACTACCAAAGTTCCCCGCCAGGCCGCCACTCCACCGAAAGGTCCACGTCCAGGTCCAGTGCGGGAGAGGCGGGAAGCCGCATAATCATGATGCGCTCTTCGGGTGTGGCAATCAGCCGGGCAGGTTCGGTCGCCGATGGACGCGGTTGACGGACGAATAGGGGCCCCCTCCAGTACTCCCAGCCCAAATGCTCATACAGCCGAGTTTCCGCGGGGCACAGGGCTGCAAGCTCATAGCCGTCCAGAAGGATGGCCCGGGTCAGTACACGCATAAGCGACCGGCCCACTCCTTTTCCTCTCCACTCCCGGGCAGTCGCCATCATTTCCACGTAACCCGTCCGTAACAACGGCCCATTTCCCGCCTGCAGCCACCTGGTAACAACCATGGCATGGCTGATGAGCTTGTCGTCCAGACGGGCTAACACATGGAAGCCGGGATGGTAGACGGCGAAGAGCCGTGAGAGATCTTCACCGTATGCCTCTTCGCAAAAGAGATGTATCTCTCTCTTTTCGGCCGGCGCCATTTCCTGTGAGTCTTTCACCTCAATTCTCAAGGTGTCTATCATCTAAAGGATGTGAAAGCCCCCGCGCCATGGCTGGACGGCGCGGGGGCAAGCAGTTCTGAAGAATCAGTGTGGAGCGAGAGACCGCTTACAGGCGGGCTCCGTCATAGAGTCCCACAAAGAAGGGAGGAATCTTGCGGTAGATCTGGATGCGGTTGCGCTGAGAGTCAACGATGAACAACCTGTCCTCATCATCAACCTCGATACCGATGGGCCCGCGGAGGAACTTTTCCCTCTCGAGACCCTGGGCAATCTCCCTTTGCAGCTTCATGTCCGGGTTGGCTTCGAGCTTGGTTACGCCCCACTTGGAAAGGGTAGCGTCGCCCATAATGATAGATATGAACATACCGTTGCTATCGAAGACCTGCACACGGTCGTTATCCCAGTCGGCCACATAGATGATGCCGTCGCTGTCCACGGCCACGTCCGTAGGCCGGCGGAGCTCACCCTCTCCGGTGCCGCGGGAACCGAACTTCATCAGGAAATTGCCGTCGGCGTCAAACTTCTGAATCCGGTCATTCCGCCAGTCGGCAACGAAGATGTTGCCTTCGGAGTCAATGTCCAGACCCCAGGGCATGTTCAGCTGACCATCGCCGGCGCCGAAGCTGCCGAAACTGGAAATGTACTTTCCATCCTTGGTGTATTTCTGGACGCGGTTGTTGCCGGTATCCACCAGCACCATGTTGCCGTCCAAATCCATGTGGATGCCGGAGGGCTGATTGAACTGCCCCTCACCGTCACCAACCACGCCCCAGGCGCCTACCCAGTCTCCGTCCTTGGAGAAAACGGCAACCCGGTTCAGCCACTCGTCGGTCACGTAGAGGTTTTCCTCTTCGTCCAGGGTTATGGACGTGGGCCATACCAGGGAGCCATCGGAGGCATCCTCGCCTACGTCCATAAGGTCGCCACCCAGGCGGCCGCCGTTGCCAATCTCGCCGATATAATCCTCATCAACGGTGCAGACGGTAATCCGCTTGGAATCGGCCCGATAGTCATAAGCCCGATTGACGACATACATTACGCCGTCGGCGCCACGGGCAAGGGAAACGGGATTCTTGAAGCCGGGACCGGCCTCTTCGCCCCGTCCAATAGTGTGGGTGTAACGATAAGTTACACCTTGAACATCAGTAGTCATTCTCACCTCTGCCAGGAAAGGCAGAGAGAGCGCCGTTCAGCGCTCTCTCCTTGTCCTGGAGCTATTTCTTCACGAAGTCCAGCTTCTCGAAACTGCCATTGACGAGGGGCTTGGCGTCGAGACCGAACCAGTCTTCCAGGATAGTGGTGTACAGGCCGCGGAAGTCGTTGTTGAAGTGCAGGTCGCCATCCAGCAACTTGTCCTGCTCCAGCGAAGGATATTCACCGTAGAGGCCACCCTCCACACAGTCGCCGATAACGAAAGCCGCGCCGCCGGAACCGTGGTCGGTGCCGGAGCCGTTGTCATGCACCCGGCGTCCAAACTCGGTGAATACCAGCAGCATTACATTGTCGCTGGCGTTCTGCTCCTTGAGGTCCTGGTAGAAGTCATTGACCGTGCGGGAAACTTCCTTGACCAGGTTGGCGTGAGCGGTCAACTGGGTTGCATGGGTGTCGAAGCTGTTGTAGGGGGCCGTGGTGTACAGCACCCGGGTGCCCAGCTCGGCACAGTGAACCTGGGAGATGTTCCGCATGTACTGGCCGATGGAGCTGTCGCTGTACTCGATGGTGGAGGAGTACTTGGCGGGAGCGGTGGCCAGGATGTCGGCGCCCTTGAGGGCGTCCATGCCGGTCTGGGACAGGTAGTCCACAACGGGCCCATGTCCCATGGCGGGGGAATACATGCGGGCAAAGATGTCGAGAGCCTCGGAACGCTGTTCCCGCTCCTCGATGGTGGTCAGCACGCCGTAGGACTCAAGGTTGCCGACGGATGCCACGGGCACCCCGGGGGCTACCATGGCGCGGGGAAGACCGCGGCCAAAGTTCACGCCGGTGAGCACGTTGTCCTTGTTCGGGTCCAGGTCGCGGATGGCGCGGCCCAGCCAGCCCTCGTCCGCGATCTTTTCCGGCTCACAGGTGTGCCAGATATCCATGGAGCGGAAGTGGGACCGGTTGGGAACCGGGTATCCGACTCCCTGGATCACTGCCACCTTGCCCTCGTCATAAAGAGCGGCAAACTCCGGCATGTTGGGGTTCCAGCCCAGTTCATCGCTGATGGGCATTACCTGGTCAACCGGAATGTGAACATTGGGCCGGTTCTCCATGTACAACGGGTTGTTGTACGGGATCAGGGTATTCATGAAGTCGTTACCGCCGGATAGCTGTAGAACTACCAGGACCGGATCTTTCTTGGTGCTGGTCATATTTCCTCCTGTATGGGTTCTCAAAGCCTTACTGGGTCCGGCTTCCCGAAAGTGCGGCCTTGCGCCAACCGGATGGGGAAGCCGGAAGTCTTCGTTGCGTTCTTAGGAGAACTGGTACTCCTGGGTCGCCACAATTACCTGAAGCAACTGGCTGACCTGGCTGGCGAACTCTTCGCTGCCGGTATTCATCTCTCTGGCTTTAAGCGCCTGGGAGAGGAACAGTTCGCGGGTCTCGGGCATCAGCTCGTAGCCACCCAGCAATTCCAGGCAGCCGTCCAGCAAGTCCTCAGCGGATATTACGTCCGCCCTGGAAGCCAGCCTTTCGACGATCGACTTGATACCCGGGGAATCGGTGCGGCCCATCTCGCCGGCGGCGAAATTGACTCGCTCCACCAGGGTGCCGCTGTCAATCCATTCCTTGCCGGTATGCCAACCCTCGACGGTGGGGGGATTGAGCAGGTCCTGACCCATGTACCGAATTTGCAGGGCAGGGTCGTAGAAGCGAGGCTTGGGGGTGTCGAAGTCCCCGGTCAGCCGGAGGGTTCCAGCCACTACTTCGCAGGGATTCTTCACCTTGGCAAACCGGGCGTTTTTGAAGTTGTCCGAGTTGAACAGCACTCGGAGCATGGACCGTATTTCATAGCCGGACTTGAAGTATTCGTCCTCCAGGGCCTTGATCAGCTCCATATCCCGCGGGGGAGTGTGCTGCCAGGCCGGAACCTGGGGCTCGTCTGCCACAAAGAAGTTGTAGAGGTGACGGGCCACAAAGCGAGCCGTTGCCGGATGCTTGCAGATTATCTGGACAATGTCCTGGCCGTTGAAGTTTCCGGTCTCGCCCAGGAAGGTCTTGTCGTCGTCAATGTGGTCAAACTTGTTGTAGAGGAACCGATTGGCGTAGCTGCCGTAGGGATAGCGGGGGATGGCGTTGGCGATAGTCCAGCCGGTGAAGGCCTGGGCACAAGCCTTTACGTCATCTTCGGTGTAGTTAGCTTCGCCATCCATGCCCACACCCATGGAGAACAGCTCCAGGAGCTCGCGACCCCAGTTCTCGTTGACCGCGTCCTTGTGGCTGAGCTGGTTGTCCAGGTAATAGAGCATCGCCGGATCGGTGGACAGGTACATGAGCAGGTTATCGAACTTGCCCAGCCCGTGGGACCGGAAATTGTTCAGCTCAAGAAGAATCTGGCGGGCCCGCATGCACTTGGAGTCGCCAACGCAGAAGATTCCGTGCCAGAACAGGCATATCTTCTCTTCCAACTGCCGGGGCGAATTAACCATGCGGTAGGTCCAGTAGCCCTGGTTGGCCATCAGACCGTTCATGTCACGCCAGCCATGCATGTAGCGGTTCATCACGTCCATTTCCAGGTCTGGGAGGTCCTCAGGATGGAGCAACTCCTCCACGGTAGCCTCATAACCTTTGGCCGTGCGCTCTTCCAATTCCTCATACGAGGCGCCAAAGCCGGCGCGCCGCATCAGGTGGGCCATTAGCATGATGTCGTTGTTATCTGCCATACCTTTTACTCCTTCTCTCAAGTTCTTCCGGTTAATCAGCCATGGCTGCGCCAGACGAGCAAAGCCGTAAGACACACGCAGACTGACGAGAGAGCTTCGCCTAAGGTGGCAACTGCTTTCTGCCGGTTGTTTACGGATAGGGATTATATACTCTCCAAAAGGCAATGTCCAATAACAATAGCCTTTTCTCGACAGTTTTTGACAATGTCCTTGCCTGTTCGTCCCTCTACATACAAATTGCTACGTAAGCCAACGGCTGGGTGACCGCCTGGTTGACCCGGATTTACCATAGAGAGGCGCCGCTTAAATGCCATTGCTGGCGAATCCGGGTGGGACCGGCACGGGTTCGGCCCCCTGATGGAGCGACGCCGCATAGGCGGACGTGTTGACACAGCCTTCCTTTCCCCGTAGGCTGGATTGCGATTTTCGTTATTGTTAACCGACACGGCCTTGAAGGCTGCGGAGTCTGGCCTATTTTACGGGGGGAGAGGTACGGAAGAGATGGAAAAAGTGCGCAGCATTGATATTCACGCCCACATCACGCCGGAAAACTGCCTTAAGGCCATGCGTGAGGGAACGGGATTTTATGCCCTCAGTCCGGAACTGGTGGCCCACAGGTTTGGCGACTATACGCCGCGGGGCATGTGGACGCCCGAAGAGCGAATAAAGGATATGGACTCCCTGGGCGTTGACGTTCACGTGCTTTCCACCCATTCCTTTCTTTATTGCTACGACGGCGACGTGGATACCGTAGTAGCAATGGACCGGGAGTGCAACGACTATGTTGCCGGCCTGACCCGCCAATATCCTGACCGCTTTTCCGGGCTCGCCAATTTGCCGATGCAGGACGTGGCGGCATCGGTGGAAGAACTGACGCGATCCGTAAATGACCTGGGGCTTAAGGGCGCCATGATCGGCGATAACGTAAATGGCAAGACCTATGACGACCCCGTATTCAATCCATTGTGGGAGGCGGCGGAGCAACTGGGCGCCGTAATGCTTATTCATCAGGACGGCCCCACGGTGGTGAGCCCCAGAAACAGCAAGTATCACCTTTCCAACACGATAGGCAACCTGTCAGACCGGGCTGTGACCTTCGCGTCCTTTGTCTTTGGGGGCGTCATGGACAGGTACCCGGACCTGCGGGTATGTCTCTGCCACGGCGGCGGTTACACCTGCTACGGAATCGGGCGCATGGACCGGGGCTGGCAAGTACGTTCCGAGGCCAGGGTCCATATTGGTCAGCCTCCCAGCGCATACCTGAGAAGTTTCTACTACGACTGCCTTACCCACAGCGAGGCCGACCTTCGTTACCTGATTGACTGCGTGGGGGCGGACCGGGTGCTGTTTGGCACCGACTGGCCGGCGGACATGCAGATAGACTGGCCCGTTTCCTGGGTTCTGGGACTGGAAAGCCTCAGTGACCAGGAGAAGGAAGCCATTTTGTGGAAGAACCTGGAGGACCTTCTGGGTCTTTAGGCCGCCCGTCGAGGGAAGGACGAGCGGAGGGGAGGCCGTCCCTGGCAGTCTGCTTAAATTCGGGACTCTTTGCAGCAATTATTCGGAAAAATCACCAAACTAGGAAATATCCGGTTAACAAATCAAGGGTAAAATACGTTCATAACGGGTAGCATTATGTATATTGGATTTATTGGGCTTATTAGGAGGCAAACATGGGTGTAAGGAGAGAGGGCGTGGGACGGTCGTTTCGTTTGTCGGTCTTGCCCTTAGCTATATTGACCATACTGGTAGGAATGCTGGCGCTGGCGGCTTGCGGCGGCGAAGAGCCGGCCGCGCCCGCCCAGTCGGAACCTGCTCCTGTGCAGCAGGCTCCTACCCTGGCGCCGCCGGTTGTGATGGCCCAGCCCGTGGCGCCCGCGACGCAGCCGCCCCCGGACAGCGCTGCCGAGACCATGCCGATGGCAACCCCCCTGGTAGTCGTGCCCAGGTCGTCCATGTTTGCCAGACCCACGGAAACGCCCACCCCGACTCCGGAACCCACGGCTACGCCGACTCCGGTGCCTACGGCCACGCCGCCACCGACTGCAACACCGTTGCCGCCCACGTCCACGCCGAGGCCAACACCCACGCCCACGGTGGCGCAGGCATTGAACCCGGTCGTAACGCTGTCTCCCAGCCAGGGACAGGCAGGCTCAAGCGTCAGCATTTCGGGGTCCGGCTTTGCCGGCGGAACCCAGGTCAATTCCATCACCGTAGGCGGAGTAAATGTCACCCCGTCAACGCCTGTAGCCGTCAACACTTCAGGCAGTTTTACCGTTTCGGTTACGGTTCCCGGCAGCCTGAGCGCGGGAGCCCATACGGTCATGGCAACCTCAGGGGCAGCCAGCGCGTCGTCGAGTTTCACGGTGCAGTCGGCCACGGCAAGCGAGACCCGGCCCAACGTCACGGGGCCGATTATCAACGACCTGTCGGCCCTGGGCAGCAACCTGCTATGGGCAGCCTACTTCGACAACAATACCAAGTCCTGGTCCCTGTACGACCCCAGCGAAACCTTCAGCGTCAATCAACTGCCGGGCATTTTTGGACCAGGCAGCATTTCAGAAATGGGCCCCCTGAATTCTTTGACCAAGGGCGAACCCTACCAGATCCGGGTCAGCAGCGACATTACGGTTAACCTGGGAGGCACTGAGCGGAAGCTGACGACTGGCATTAACAATGTTGTGTGGTAGCCAGGGAAGCCGGTCGGTAACGGCCCCGGCATGAGGTTATGCCGAGAGACGGAAGAAATTTGGGGCAGGTCCTTTTCGGACCTGCCCCATCACTTCTTTCAACCGCCTGATTCAGGAATGCCCTTTCAAGCAGGCGCGGCATGTCCAGCCACCCGCTTGCCGGAGAGTTCAGCTTCAGCTAGCCGGAAATTACCTGCTCGGCAATCGCCCGGTCGCGGAGATAGTTGTTCTTTTCGATGTGGTCCCTGAGGGTGATGAGCCCCGACTCCACCAGGTAGGATTCCACCTTCCGGGCAGCCTCTCCCTGTTCGGACTGGGCCAGCAGTTCGGCCACATTTCCCCTTAGCTGGCGCAGCGACCAGGCAACCTGGTCCTTCACGCCGGTCAATCCTTCGGGGAAATCCACGTGGGAGTTACCCGGCGCGCCCAGCCGATCATAACCGCCGGTGTGCCAGTGCCCCTGGCTGGCGTGGCAGTCGAATCGCAGCACCTCTTCATTGCCCACATCAACGCCGATGGTGGGACCACCACAGCTTTCCCCCCTGATGGAAAGGATGCGCAGCGGCCAAACGTATGCTGAGACCTGTCCGTCGCTGGAAAGGGGTACATGCAACTCTTCGCCCCAATAGGCTTCTCCGCTTCTCTTGCTTGCCATATATGCTGCCTCCTGAGGTTTCCCAGACTTTTCGCCCAGTTTACTCCCCGTTGGCCGCGGTTTCCAGGGCGGCCAGGTCTATCCGCTTCATCTGCAGCAAAGCCTCCATAACTTTATCGGGATTGGCTGCCAGCAGTGACTCAAGCTGTACCGGGGAAATCTGCCAGGAAAGCCCAAACTTGTCCTCAACCCAGCCACCGGGCTGCTGAGCGCCTTCCTTTGAAAGGCCGAACCAGTAGTGGTCAATTTCCTCCTGGGTCTCGCAGTTTATTACAAAGGATATCGCCGGAGAAAACTGGAACATGGGGCCACCGTCCAGGGCGGTGAAACCCTGGCCGGCCAGAACGAAGCTGACCAGGGCGGCCCCCTCGGCCTGAACTCCTGGGAGGGGAGAGCTGTTTACAATACGGGAGTCCGGAAAAATTGATACGTAAAACTCGGCGGCTTCCTGAGCCCTGCCGTCAAACCAGAGGAAGGGGGTTATCTTCTGCAAGTCTGCCATGAGGCCTATTGATCTCCTTCCTTGAATTCATCGGGTTCATCGGGCTCACCGCCTGGCGCTAAACTCTCGTCGGTAGCCATGACTTCCCAGATGTGCCTGTCCAGGTCCTGGAAAGCCCGGTAATAGACCCACCCAAAGTCTGCAGGTTCGCGGTACGCCGAGCCGCCGGCCTCGACGGCTTGCCGCACCATATCGTCCACAGCCTCCCGGTCGGGAACCGACACCGCCACCAGGGCCTCAGCCGAGGTATTGGTGTCCGAAATGGACTTGCCGGGAATGAATTCCTCGAAAACCGGGTCCGGGAGCAGCATAACGAAGGAATTTTCTCCGATAACCAGGCAGGCGCACTTCTCGTTGGTGAACCGGGCATTAAACTCGAACCCCAGCCTCCTGAAAAAAGCCATGGACCGGTCCAGGTTTGCCACCGGCAGGTTGACGTAAATCTCGCGGTCAAAAGACATTGCTGGCTTTCTCCTGGCTGGCTGGCTGGCTGGCTGGCTGGCTGGCTGGCTGGCTGGCTGCAATATATCCTGCCCTTCCGGTCGTGTCCATTATTATGTGACACCTTTTAGGCTTTCAATCCGGGTGGTGTCGTGGGTTTGACCAGGGCAGACACATAGGTCTGCTCCTACAATTCGGTTAGCGGCCACATGAACGGAAACGTTCCGAGACACTTGCCAGGCCCAGGCCGAGTCGGAGAAACAGCCTCGTATCGGCCGTCGGTTTTGCCCCACCTACCTGAAAGACTTACAATGCTGCGGGGAACACCCTATCTCCAACGCGAGGTCAGGCGCCATGACATCCAACGGCCCCGTAAAGTCCACCGCTCTCGACTGGATTGAGAACAACCGCCAATGGCTCTCAGATCTACACCTGGAAATCTGGAACTACGCCGAGCCCGCGTACCGGGAATACCGTTCCGCGGCGGCGTATGTTGACCTGCTGCGCAAGAACGGCTTCGACGTCGAAGAGGGTTCCGGGGATATGCCCACCGCATTTTCCGCCACCTGGGGCCAGGGGAGCCCAACGCTGGCCACCTTTGCAGAATACGACGCGGTACCGGGAAACTCCCAGCAACCCGTTCCCTACCTGGCCCCCAGGGAAGGGCTGCATCCCTGGGCCGCCGGCCACACCGACCCCCATTCATCCCTGGGCGTGGCGGCTTTGATGGGAATCCTGGCCGCGAAATCGGCCATGGAAACCCATAGTATTCCCGGCACACTGCGCATCTTCGGGGAACCGGCGGAGAAAATCTGCGGTTCCAAGCCGGTACATGCGGCCAAGGGCTACTACGACAAACTGGATGCTGCCGTCGTTTACCATCCCCATACCACCAACACGGTGGCATGGGAGACTCACTGCGGGTCCTACTGGAGCGTAGTCTTCACTTTTGAATGCCTGGAGCCGGAGAAATGGATGGATGCCAGCCTGCTGGCCGCCCCGGACCGGCCTCACACGGTGGCCCGGTGCCCCGGCGCGCTGGATGCGGTCTGCCTGATGTACACCAACACCAAGTACACCAAGGAGGCAATGTTTCCCCACACGGGAACATGGACCCTCAACGAATACATACTGGCCGGCGGCCAGTGTACATCCGACAATTTGCCTCCCCGGTTCAGCCAGATACAGTACGCCTGGCGGTCGCCCACCCTGGACATCCAGGAGCGAATTTACCAGGTGCTGGAACGCAACGCCCGCCACGCCGCCGAGGTGACCGGCTGCGTTGTCACTCCCCGCTGGGTTACCAAGACCCGGGTGGGGTTGCCCAACCTGGCCCTGGCAGAATTAACCTACCGGAACCTGAAGCAGGTGGGCGCTCCCGAGATGAGCGACAACGCCCGCGCCTTCGCCCGCACCATCCAGAAGAACCTGGGCCTGGACCCCATGGACGATCCCTTCACCAACGATAACCTGCGCCTCCAGCTGCCCCAGGACTATGAGGCGGCCCAGAAGCGGAGCCTTCCTCCCTGGCAGCTGAATTTCACCTCGGACGATTATGTGGAGTACACCTGGCATTGCCCCACGGCCCGCCTGCATACCTCCAGGCCCAGGCTGCGGCCACCAGGGGGAGGTTTCACCTACCCCATGTGGACCCTCAACGCCATGGGCGGAGTCCGGGATTGTATCGACCCCGGCATGTTCGTGGCGGGACAGACAATTGCCGGCACCCTGACGGACTTGCTTACCAGTCCCGGCGAATTGGAAAAAGCGCAATCCGAGTTTAGCGACCGAACCGGCGGGGGCATCGGAGGCGACAAGTGGGTTGCCCCGCTGTTGACGGCAGACTTTGTACCCCCGGTGGACCTGCGCTGGCCGGAGTATGTGGAAACGGCCAGGGGCACGGAATGGTGGATACCCACGCCGGCCGTTTAGCTCCGGCTTCTAATTATGGGAGAGGGTGTCAGGGCGTTTCGTCAAATTGCTCCGTCATTGCGGTGGAATCATGTATTTTGACTTTAGAAAGCGAGGTTCCCGCCTTCGCGGGAACGACGAAAAGGGCCGCTCCGAGACTTGTACTCCCAATTTGACGACAGCCTCTAACAGACTCAGCTAAATCATCCAAACCTGAGTTGACCAAAGGAAAACAACCCATGCCAGATATGGAAATTGGTGTCCAGTTTCACCTGCCCACCTATGCGCACTTGCGGCTACCTGAATTAGTGGATCTGGCCAGGAAGGGCGAAGCAGGCGGCGTTTCCCAGCTATGGGTTACGGACAACCTGCGCAGCCGGCAGTCTTTCGTAACCCTGGCGGCCATGGCCAGCAACCTGAAAATCAAGCTGGGTACGGCGGTGGCCGTCCAATATTTTCGCAACCCGGTGGACCTGGCCGATTCAGTTGCAACTCTCAGTGAACTGATGGACGGGCGGGAACTCACCATTGGCCTGGGCCGGGGCAATCCAAGGACTCCCAGGCTGATCAGGACTCCCCGGCCCGTCAGCATCCTCCGGGAGACGGCGCAAAGCCTGCGCCGGCTGCTGAACGGAGAAGCCGTCTGTTTTGCGGACTATCCGGCCCTGCTGGACTATTACCACTTCAACCCGGACGCCAGCTTCCAGCTTAACTTCAGCCCGGCCTCGCCGGTAACCATCTACTGCGGCAGCAACGGGCCACGCGGGCTGGCGGTGGGCGGGAAACACATGGACGGCCTGATTTTCGGCGGCCACTACCTGGCGGCCCTGCGTACCGGTAGGGTGCCTGAACTGCTGGGCATTTTTGATAGCTCGGCGCCATACACCGCCGGTTTGAACAGGGCTCCGAAGGTAGCCGAAATCAAGATATCCCTTTCAAGGGACCAGGAGAAGGCGCGGGAATTTGTTCGGGAAAGTGCCGGCCACCGAGTGCTCAATATGTACCGCCAGGGCTATACCCACGACGACATCGAAAAGCTCGGAGTTGCGCTTCCGGACGTGCAGCGCCTGGACATTGCCGAAAGCCAGGGGGCTGCGGGTAAGGAGTTGGACGAGCTGGTTACGGACTCCATGGTAGATGCCATTTTCATACCTGGCACGCCCGGGGATTGCCTCGAAAGAATGCTTGAGGTCAAGGAAACCGCCCGGAGCCAGGGCTTCGGACAGCTGATGTTCTCCGAGCTGGGGCCGGACGCAGATGAGGCCCTGTCCCTGCTTTGCGAAGAAATACTTCCGTCCTTGTAAAAACCCTTTTCAGGCCCCCTGTAACAAAAGCCTTTCAGACTTGGACCGGGGAGATGATTCGATGGTACTGGACGTTTCAGCGGCAACCGGAGCCATGACCGGCTCCCGCTATATTCAGAGCCTTCGCGACGACAGGGAGGTCTGGCTTGACGGCCGGCGGGTTGAAGACGTGCCCGGCCATCCGGCCTTCCGGGGCATGGTAAACGAACTGGCGCGCATTTACGACCTGCAGCACTCCGATGAATTTGCCGACCTGATGACCTTTGTCTCCCCGGAAACGGGCAACCGGTGCAGCCTTTCCTGGCTGCTGCCGCGCTCCGTTGACGACCTGAAGCGGAAGCGCCGCAACAGCGAAATCTGGAACGAGCAGAGCTGGGGGCAACTGGGTCGCAGTCCCGACATTCTGGCGCCCCACATAACCGCCTTGTACGCTATCCGGGACTCCCTGGGTTCGGTGAAGCACCCCCAATGCGACTTTGGGGAAAATATCGCCAACTACCACCGCTACTGCCAGGAGAATGACCTTTTTCTGACCCACGCCCTGGGAGACCCGCAGGTGGACCGGAGCCAGCAGCCGCAGAACGAGCAGCGGAATATCATAGAGGAGGAGCTTGCCCTGCACGTCGTTGAGGAGACTGCCGAGGGGATCATCATTACGGGCGGGAAGCAACTGGCGACAGCGGCTCCCATCAGCAACGAGACCTACGTGTCCCTGTCTGCCACCTTTTTGCGCCGGTCGGACCCCAAATGCGTCCTGGCATTTGCCATCCCCACCAACAGCCCCGGCCTGAAGATTCTCTGCCGGGAGCCCGTTTCCTACGGATACGGCGGTTTCGGTCACCCCCTGGGATTGAACTATGACGAGCAGGACGCCATGCTCTTTTTCGAAGAGGTACTGGTGCCCTGGGACCGAATATTCATGCTCTACGATTCGTCTCCCCTGGTGGCCAACCTCACCCGAAGGACCAATTTCCAGGGCTGGCCCAATTTGGTCCGCATTCATCAGCGCATGAAGGTGATGACCGCCGTGGCCAGCCTTATCGCCGAGGCCATTGGCGTCATCGAATACCGGGAGGTATCGGCCAAGCTGGGCGAAATGGCAACCTACACCGAAATGTGGCGTCACGCCATGGACGGCATCGAGCACAACGCTTTCCTTACCGAGGACGGCCTCATGTCCCTGGGCGATATGAACGCCATGAACATCTTTTTCAGCCAGATGTCGTCGCGCATGGTTGAGCTTCTCCGGGAAATTGCCGGCTCCGGAATAATCATGCAGCCCAGCGAGAGGGACCTTTCCAACCCCGAGCTGAGGGGATACCTGGACAAGTACATGAGGGGAAAGGGTGTGGACGTGGAGTATAAGTCCAGACTGTTCCGGCTGGCTCATGACCTGGCGGTGTCCTCCTTTGGCATGCGACAGGAAATCTATGAGTACTGGCACGGGGGCGACCCTAACCGAAACCGGATAAACCTGCTTCGCAACTACGAACAATCAGACGTCATGGAAAAGGTCAAGGAAATGCTTTCGCACCCGCTCTCCAACGAAGGTCAAAGCGGCTGATGCCGCGCCATAAAACCACGCAACCCTATGGGGAAAGCAGCGGCGCTGTTGGTCAATTTGTTCAGGGCAACAGGCTAATGTTATACTCCTCTGCGGCAATTCAGCTTCAACAACAGGGACATACCAACTGATATGGGTGAATTACTGAACCTCCCGGCGCTACCTCTCTCCCTCTTTCAGGCCGGAGGCGGGGGCGAGCTCAGCCAAATCCTCATCCGGCTGCTGATCCAGATTTCCGTCATTCTGTTTGCCGCCAAGATAGCCGGAGAACTGGCCACCAGGTTCCTGAAGATCCCCTCGGTTCTTGCCGAGCTGGGTGTAGGTGTAGCAATCGGGCCCTTCGCACTGGGGGGCCTGGCACTGTTTGGGTTTGGGCCACTGTTTCCCATACCCCTGGTGGATGGCAAAGAGGCGACCATACCGGTAAGCAACGAGTTGTACTCCCTGGCCCAACTGGGTTCCATAGTGTTGCTGTTTGCCATCGGCCTGGAAACCAACCTGCGCCAGTTCGTTCGATATGCCGGCCCGGCCACGGCGGTGGCCCTGGGCGGTGTCGTATTCCCCTTTGCCCTGGGAGTGACTGCGACGGTGGTTTTCGGATTTGCCGGCCCGGATGGATGGGCTTCTCCCCAGGCGCTGTTCATGGGAGCCATCATGACCGCCACCTCCGTTGGCATTACCGCTCGCGTGTTGGCGGACCTGCACCGGCTGGACGACCCGGAAGGCGTGACCATTATTGCCGCCGCCGTTGTTGACGATGTATTGGGCATCCTGGTTCTGACGGTAGTCGTAGGCATCAGCACCACCGACACCTTCACCCTTGGGACCCTGGGCTGGGTGAGCTTCAAGGCGATTGGGTTCTGGCTGGGCCTGACGGCTGTTGGCATTCTGGTTGCGCCCCTGTTCGAGAAGGTTCTGGAGAGATTCAGTTCAACCAGCGCGCTGATGTGCATTCCCCTGGCGCTGGCCCTGCTGGCGGCGGGCCTGTCCGAGGT
This sequence comes from Chloroflexota bacterium, assembly GCA_009840135.1. Taxonomy (GTDB): domain Bacteria; phylum Chloroflexota; class Dehalococcoidia; order Lucifugimonadales; family UBA3495; genus Bin22. Next base: position 30,891 of record VXOH01000101.1, read on the forward strand.
ATTTGGCCTGGCTTTCATTATCGGCGCGTTTTCCATCGGCCTGGCCCTTTCCACCACCCGGTTGGGACACCTGGTAGAAGCGGCAATGCTGGGCATCGTGGACTTCCTGGTTCCCGTGTTCTTCGTGGTCATGGGGATGCTGGTAAACGTGGGCGCCATGGTTTCCTCGCCAGCCGTAATCTACTTCGGGCTGATAATTTCAGTCCTCGCCATCGTTTCCAAGGTGTTTGGCTCGGGCGGGCCGGCCCTGGCCAGCGGCTTCAACATGCGGGGCAGCGCACGAATCGGCGTGGGCATGATGCCCCGTGGAGAGGTGGCGCTGATAATCGCCGGCATTGGCCTGTCCCACGGAATTATCGGTCAGGACCTGTTCGGAGTAAGCATAATGATGACGGTGCTGACCACCCTCATCGCGCCGGTAATCCTGGTTCCCCTGTTCCGGTCGGGCGGCAGCGGCGTCCGCAAACTGGCCAATGAAGAATCGGAGCAGGACGGGGCCATCGCCGAGGCTGTGGAGGACTAACAAGCCGATGGGCGGGCGAGTCTGGTCGGCCGGTCACCAGAGAAGCGCTGCAAACAGGAGAACTGACTATGATAGGTGTTTTGACCCACCACTGGGCCAAGGCTGACAAAATAGCGGAGGCCAGGACCCTGCTGGATGGCAATGGTCTGGCCCAAAGCAAGGCTCCTGGCTTTGGTAGCCGTGAGACTCTTTATTCGCTGTCGGACCCCACCAAGATAACCACCCTGGTTATCTGGGACAGCAACGATATCTACGATGCCTGGCGGGCCAGCCCGGAGAGGGCAGTTGCCATGGCCGGCGCGGAGGAACTGTGGTCCCAGCCGCCCGAGTCGGAGCGGTTTGAAGTAGCTTAACGGCCTTCCGAGCCAGGGGCCGTTGCCCGGGCTTTCCCGGGTTGAAGGGGCGCGCTTGAACCATCAGGGCAGGATTGCCCCCAGGCCCCCATCCAGGTGCTTTTCGGCCAGTTCGGTAAAGCGGGCAAGTTTGTGGCGGCTGCAAGGGTGGGCCATATCCACCAGGGCTCCCAGAGACTCGGCAGTTTCTAGGGTGTTTCCGGGCACCACCAGGAGAGCGGCATCTCGCTTCTGGGCCTCCACCCGAATGTATTCGGTCGGCTCTTCTCCCTCCGTCAACACCAGGAGCCGGGTATTGCACATGAGGCTGGCCATCTGTATGTCCGGCCTGGCGGCCCTGGTGATGACCGCCTGGTAGGGGAAACGACCGAGATAGTTCGGCCCCGAATCAAGGATGTTGCCTCCAATCAGAAACCGGTCCACCCAGCGGTCCGGGTCGGACGGGTCCTCAATCCACTCTCCCCCGAGAAATTCGGCCACCTGCCGCAGCGTCAGGGCCAGCATCTGCCTGTCTTCGGGAATCGCGCCCAATACGGGCAGCCCCTGCTCCCTGAGATCCGCAACCATGTCCACCATGAGCTCTCTTTCCCGGTGCCGGGGGACATTGTTGATAACCACTCCCGCCAGGCTGTCGCCGAGGTGAACCGCCCGTTCCTTGACGGCGCTGGACACGGTAGCAGGTGGGGCGCCGGCAGGGCAACCGAAAACCAGCACGACTTGGCTTTTTGCCGATGTAGCCTGAGCTTCCCAATCTACAATGGTCAGGTCGAAGGTTGACTCCAGGCTGGACAGGTTGGCCTCGACCTGGTCGGCGTGCGCATCCGAGAGGCTCGTGGGCAGGTCGTCGAAAGAAACAGGCTGGGAAAGAGGGGGAGGCACCCCCTCCTGAGGCGATCCGGACTCCACCAGCAGGGGCGCCAGAAACCCAACGTCCCCATCAGCCTCGGGAGTAACCGAAAGGGGCTTGTAATAAGCCACTCTCCGGCCCATCTGGGAGGATTTCACAGCCAAGGCCCCGGCCAGGCAGGTCTTGCCTGCGCCGGGTTGATTGGACACCAGGTTTATTATTGCCAAATCTTCGCACCCTCTATCGCCTGAGACTGCAAAAATTCTACCACAGGTGTTATTTGCGGAACGCCGCTGCGGGCGCTTCGCTATGATAAACATTTTGCGCCAATATCGCTTTCAACAAGCTCATGGTCCGCCGGAGAACGCGACGGGCCCTGTGTTAGAATTGTCACCATCTCAACTTCCTCAATTCTGGAGCATTTGAATGGTCTCAATAGCCTACGAAAAAGTCACCTTGTCCAACGGACTGGACGTGATTCTTCACGAAGATCACTCCATCCCCCTGGCCGCCGTCAACGTGTGGTACCACGTTGGTTCCAAGAATGAAGTTCCAGGCCGCACCGGCTTTGCCCACCTGTTCGAGCACGTCATGTTTGAGGGTTCGGGGCACCACAACAGCAGCCATTTCGAACCGCTGCAGAAGGTTGGCGCCAACCTCAATGGTTCCACCAATCCCGACCGGACCAATTACTGGGAAGACGTGCCGTCCAATTATCTTGAACTGGCCCTCTGGCTGGAGTCCGACCGGATGGGATTCCTGCTGGATGCCCTGGACCAGCAGAGATTCGAGATTCAGCGCGACGTAGTGAAAAACGAGAGGCGCCAGAGCTACGAGAATCGGCCCTACGGCATGGCGCAATGGAACATCCAGGAAGCTGTCTTCCCGCTTCCTCATCCTTACCACTGGATGACCATCGGGTCCCAGGAGGACCTGGACGCGGCCAGCTTGGACGATATCAAGGACTTTTTCAGGCGCTTCTATTCGCCTTCCAATGCCAGCCTGGCCATTGCTGGCGACATTCACCGGGACGAAGCGCTGGAGATGGCTAACCGCTATTTCGGAGACCTTCCCCCGGGACCTCCGGTGCGGCGTATCGGGCGTTTCGACTCCGGGCTGGGCGGACGGGTGGAGCTGGAAATGCGGGACAGGGTGTCGCTGCCCCGGCTGTACATCGTGTGGCCGGCTCTCCCCGATTACGATCCTGACGAGGCGGCGCTGGAGATGTTGCGGGCGGTGCTGGCGGACGGCCAAAGCTCCAGGCTGTACCGCTCCCTGGTTTACGAAAAGCAGATAGCGCAAAGCGTGGGAGTGAGAAACCACTCGGCGGAAATAGCCGGGCAGTTCATGGTAGAGGTTACCGCTGCCGCCGGGCACGATCTGGATGAAATAGAAGCCGCCGTTGTGGCCGAAATTGAGCGCATCTGGCGCGAGCCACCTACTTCGGAAGAACTGGAGCGGGCCAAGAACCGGCTGGAGAGTTCCCACTACCGGCAACTGGCGCGCATCGGCGGCTTCGGGGGCCGGGCGGATATTCTGAACTATTACAACGTCTATTACGGCGATCCAGGCATGATCAACACCGGCCTGGACAAGTACATGGCGGTCCAGGGGGAGGACATTCTCCGCGTCGGGAAGCAGGTCCTTGCCCAGAGGCAGGTGCGCCTGCGAGTCCTGCCGGAGACTACCCTCCAGGCGGGGTCGAAGACCGTCCTGGACCGCACCGCCCAGCCGCCGGCCGGCGAGGAACCGGAATTCGTCGCCCCCGTACCGGTCCACCGCAGCCTGGAGAACGGCCTGACCGTGACGATGGTGGAAAAGAGGGGAGTCCCCATTGTTTCCTTCGCTCTCATGGTGCAGGCCGGGGCTATCTCGGACCCGCCCGAACTGCCCGGCCTGGCTTCCTTTACCACCCAGTTGCTGCCCGAAGGCACCACGACCAGATCCAGCCAGGATATCGCCAACGCCTTCGAGTTCATCGGGGCGCGGCTGTCTGCTGAGACACGGAAGGAGGTCAGCCTGCTTTCCACGGAGACACTGACCAGGCACTGGGCGACTGCCCTGGAATTGATGGCCGACGTGGTACAAAACGCCAGTTTCCCGGAGTACGAAGTCGAACGTATCCGCAGGGAGCACTTGACCGACCTCCGCCGGGGAAAGGACGACCCCACCTTTATTGCCGAGACCATTATGCCTGGGCTGGTTTTCGGCAAAGACTCCCGCTACGGGCATCCGTCAATAGGAACGGAAGAGTCGGTGGCTGCGATGTCCCGCGAAGATATGCAGAGCCTGTTTGAAAAGCGCTACGGTCCATCGGGCACCAACCTGGTGGTGGTGGGTGACGTCAGCCTGGAAGAGGTAATGGAGCAGGCCCAGCGGTTGTTTGGCAACTGGAAAAACGAGGAGTCCGCGCCGGTCGAATCAGATAGCTCCGCAGAGCCATCAGAGACCGGTCCGGAACAGACCACGATCTACCTGGTTGACAAACCCGGGGCGGCGCAGTCGGTTATCAGGGCGGGCCATGTGACGATCCACCGAGGGCACGAGGACTATTCGGCCATGAGTCTGCTCAATTTTTCCTTTGGCGGACAGTTCTCAGCCCGGCTGAACCAGAACCTGCGGCAGGACAAGGGTTACAGCTATGGCTTCAATTCCGGCATTTCCTGGTACCGCGCCCCGTCCCTGCTGGTTGCCGGCGGCAGTGTACAAACTGCAGTTACCAGGGAGTCGGTGCAGGAAACCCTGAAGGAATTCGGAGGTATCCACGCAGAGCGGCCCATTACCGAGGAAGAGCTTGCTTCCGCCAAAGCGGGAATGCTGCTGGGATACCCGGCAGGATTCGAGCGACCCGCCCAGATTCTGGGCCAGGTTATCCAGTTGCTCCAGCACGAACTACCCGACGATTATTTCAGGAACGCCACCGAGCGCATTTCAGGCGTGACTTTGGACGACGTCAGGGACGTTGGAAAGGAACGAATACGTCCGCAGGAACTGAAAATCCTGGTGGTGGGAGACCGTTCGACCGTGGAGCCGGGGCTGAATGAGCTGGGGCTTCCGTTGGTCCATCTGGACAACGAAGGATTTGTCCTCTCTGAAGAATCCTGACATATACCTGGCATACTACTGGGGCCTGAACGACCTGGAATCTGTGCGGGGCTCGGCAATTTAGAAACTATCTCAATACCGGTGCTGGTTGTCCCAACGGGATTTCCAACCTGCCTGCTCGCCCTCACCCTAACCCTCTCCCAGAGGGAAAGGGGACTTTCGAGCTAGTCTCGTAGACCCGAAGGTACCGTATTTCCTTCTTGCGGTCGGCGGCGCCATACCTAGAGCTGACCAATGGCCATCCGTTGCGCCGCGAACAGGGGCTCCATTCCCCGGGCGGCCAGGGCCAGGATTTCCTCGACCCTGTGCCTGGGGAAGGGATCAGCCTCCGTGGCGCCCTGCAGCTCTACCAACCCACCCCGGTCGGTCATGACAACGTTGAAATCCACCTGGGCATCGAAATCCTCCCGGTAGCATAGGTCCAGCAGAAGCTCTTGACCCACCAGCCCAACGCTGACTGCGGCCACGGCGCTGGCCAAGGGGACCCGACGCAGTATCCGATTATCCACCAGCACCTTAGTAGCCTGGTACAGGGCGACGTAGGCCCCGGTTATGGCCGCCGTTCGGGTCCCCCCATCGGCCTGAATCACGTCGCAATCTATTTGTACCGTGCGTTCCCCGAGGGCTTCCAGATCGGTAACGGCCCGCAGAGCCCGGCCAATGAGCCGCTGTATTTCCTGGGACCGGCCGCTGATTCTTCCCGTGTCCCGGTCACGGGGGGTGCGGGTGTTGGTGGACCGGGGCAGCATGTTGTACTCGGCAGTTACCCAGCCCTGCCCCTTTCCCCGAAGAAACGGGGGGACACGTTCGTCGAGAGACGCGGCGCACAAAACTTTTGTCAGGCCGCTTTCGATCAGCGCCGACCCTTCGGCGAAGCGTTGATAACCGGGGGTGATAACAATGGGGCGAGGTTGGTCCCAACGCCGACCGTCACTTCTAGTCAATTCAGATCTCCTGACCATTAATGTATATGCGGATTTTTAAGTAAGGCCTGAACAAGTCGCCTCTAGTACTCAGTCAAGGCAGGAATAGGGGGGTTGCACGATGTTCCGTTCGTGGTGAGCTTGTCGAACCACAGTTCGGTGGCCCTTCGACAGGCTCAGGGCGAACGGGTCTTTCCCTGTCATTACCAGCTTGACTGTGTACTAGCCCGTCGTTCCCAAAGCTGATATGCGATAGCCTTGGACTCATTCAAAGGTTCCCCAAATACTCTGGCGCTATTCCTGCATCGCCAAGGACGGGTTTCCCCGCTCCGTCTTCACCCACAGCCTCTTCCCATCGGTGCTGAAGCTGATAGTGCCCTGGCTGGCGGTGTCGAATATACCTGATTTTCCCACAGTCTGCTCCAGCCGGGATAGCACGTCGGAATGGGGATGGCCATACTGGCTGTCCTGGCCGGCCGAGATCACAGCCCATTCAGGGTTTACCGCCGTGAGGAAGGTACCGGTGGAGGAAGAACTGCTGCCGTGATGGGCCACTTTCAGGACGTCGCTCTCAAGGGAATCGGCATTCCTGACGAGATAGCGTTCCGCCTCCGATTCGATGTCACCGGCCAAGAGGAAGCTGATCTCGCCGTAAGCCAATTGAAGCACCACGCTGTTGTTGTTAGCGTCCCAGGCGGGCCCCCGCAAGGGAATGGAGGCAGGGTGCAATACTTTCAGTGATACGTTCCCGTCCAGGTTAACGGTCTGCCCCGCCGCCACCGTGATGGCGTTGTGCCCGCCTCTTCCCAGGGACGAATTCCATTCCGGATAGAGTAGACTCTCGGTGTCGGGAGCGCCCGCCAGAACAAGCTCCACGCGGTAATTCTCAAGGACCCTGAGCAGGCCCCGGCTGTGGTCGGCATCGAGATGAGTCGCTACCAGCAGGTCCAGGCTTCGGTCCCACGGTGGCAGGATTTCAGCCATGGCCTGAGTTCCGCCGGCGTAGTCGGGCCCTCCATCCACCAGCACATTTCCTCCCTCGGGCAACTCCAGGAGGATGCTGTCTCCCTGGCCCACGTCAAGGAAATGGACGTGAAGGCGGTTGTCGCCGCCGTCAATAATCTGCGAAATCACGTATGCTGCCGCCAGGACCAGCATAACCGCAGCCAGGAGAATAACACCGCTCGGCGCGGCGCCCAACCTTCCGCCCGCCACGAGGACCTCATCACGTACCCGGGTTGCCGATGATATCATCGCGAGCCTGGACAGCACCCGCACGCGATACATTCTCGTGTCAGCCAGTACCAGCACACCCAGCAGCGCGCCGTACCAGGCCCAGGCCAGTCCCGAATCTTCCAGCGTGACAGCGACAGTCCAGTTCGGAATCCATTCCACCAGTTGAAGCAGCAAGGTCAGCGGTATGGCTCCCACCAGCCCGAATGCCTGCCCGACCAGGGGATGGACGAGTCCCAGCACCGCGACGGAAGCGGCTCCCATCAGACAGAAAGGCAAGAGAGGAGTGGCAATAATAGTGGCGGGTATCCCCAGGAGAGGCAGCTGTTGAAAGTGGACCAGCACCAGGGGCAGGGTGGCCAAAGTGGCAGCCGCCGATATGACCATACCCGCCGCCATCCAGCCAAGCAGGGCTCCCAGCCCCGGCCCCAATTTCCACTTGACCGTCTGAAAGCGCGATTCGATCAACTTTCCGGTCGCTTCCTGCCATGGCAGCGAGAGGGCAATCCCGGCCATGGCGGCAAAACTGAGTTGAAAGGAAATCTGGGTAGCCAGCGCCGGACTGACGGCCGTCATGACAAGGGCGCTGAGGGAAAGAGCGGGCAGCAGCGAGTCTCTCGGCCTGCCCAGGCCCAGGGCGGCAAGATAGATACTTCCCATTATGGCCGCCCTGATCACCGAGGGAGGAGCCCCACTCAGCAGAACGTACAGCCAGACCAGCCCCAGGGTGACCAGCAGCGGAGCTGGCGTGTGTCTGCCCAGCGTACCCTGGAGAACTCCCACCGCCACCAACAGGAAAATTCCCAGGTGCAGACCCGATATGGCCAGCAGGTGGGAAGTCCCGGTCTGCCGGAAGTTTTCGGTAACATCAACCGGCAGTTGCCCCCGAAGGCCGAGGAGCAGCGCCTGGGCCAGCGCCGCCTGCTCCGGCGGAAGCGATTTATCCAGGCTGCGGAACAGGTGGCGGCGACTGTCGAAGACCCATCCCTTGAATCGGTCAGCCAGTGCCTCCTTCGTTGCCAGGGCATAGCCGCCTGCCTTTCTATCCGGGTCTCCAGTAAGGGGGGCCGATTCGCGGGCCCACAAAACCGCAAATATCCCCTTGCTCTCCAGGTAGGCGGGATAATCGAACCCCTCAATGGGTTGTGGACGCTGCAGGCGTCCCGACAGTTCAAGCAAGTCCCCAAAGCGGAAATAGGGTAGGGGACGCTGGCTTACCAATTCCGGCGCGGGGTGGGCATAAACAAGCAATCTCGTACTGCCGACAGGAAAATCCATGTCAAGCGCCTGAACCTGCCCCTCCAGCGTCTCCACATCCAATGCAAAGCGTATGCGCCCTCCGGTTGCTTCCGGGTCGTCGGCCACTTTCCCGCGAACCGTAACCTGCGCCTCGTCCCGCAACAGGGCGGGAGCTGGTTCGGCCTGGAGAATCTCGAATCTCCACACGCCCAGCAAGCAGACACCCAGCATGATCAGCGGCAAATGGCGCAATCCCGCCAGCCTGAGGGCCAGGCCGACGCAGAGGAATAAGAGGGCGGCAATTAGGGGAAGAAGGGGGGTTGCATCGTACCAGCGGAAGGCCAGGCCCAACCCCAGCAGCCAGGCGGCCGCCAGCCAGGTCAGCTTCATGACTCCAGCCGAAACAGTCGAGGATTCACAGGCAAGGATGAATCACTGGGGCTCAGTCCTGCGGCGCGCCTGGTGGCTAAGCAAGGCAACGACAACGTCCTGGGAGTCACCGGCCCACCGTGACAAGGTTCCTGACGTTATCCAATATGCCCTGTCCTATACCTGAAACGGCAGTCAACTCTTCAATTGCCGTAAAGGGACCATGCCGGTCCCGATAACCGATTATGGCCGCAGCCCGGGCAGGGCCGATGCCGGGAAGGGTTTCCAACTCCGCTTGATCAGCGGTATTGAGGTTGACCGGTGCGGCCGGTGCGTCCATGGTAGTAGAAGCCTCTTTCTGGGCTCCAGGCAGTTCACCGGTCAATGAGTCCGCCGCCAGGGGAGGGGCCGGCTGAGTCGGCGAGCTTTCCCTCCGGGGCTCCGTGGTATCCTCGCTGGGCCCGAACTGCGAGTTGGACGGCGAATTGGACGGAGGGGCGGACTGCGAAACCGGCTCCGGCTTGGACGGTATGTAGTAATAGCCTTCGTCGCGGATTCTTAGCGCCAGGTTGACGGCCTCCAGGTCCGCTCCCTCAGCCGGCCCGCCGGCCGCGGCTACGGCGTCCACCAGCCTGTCGCCCTCGACCAGGGAATAGACATCCGGGCGCCGGACTGCGCCCGCAATGTAGACCCTGATTTCCGCCGAGGACTGGCTCCTCGCTGCGGTTGCCGGCAACGGTTCCGTACTTTGTGGGGACTGGAGTGTGGCCAGCGTCGGCACGCCGGGAGTTTCCGATGGGCCGCTGTTTCTGGTTGCGGTTAGTTCAACCTCGGTAGCCGGCTTGCTTCCCACGAACACCAGGGCCAGGGAAACGACCAGGACCGCGCCGGCAAGGACGAGAACGCCAATAAGGGCCAGTCGAATTGGGGAGAGGTTCCGCATAGAATGGAAGATTTAATCCTTTACGGGCCGCCGCACTGGCGCGAAGAGCAGCCCCATCCACGGCGTCACATCATTTTGGTATTGGCACAGTGATCCGGCGGAATTATAGACGGAATACCCGGCAAACCATATACATCGTTATGGAATGTAAACCCCGGTTGCCTACGAAATGGCGATTGGCGGGACGACCAGGCGACCGGCCCCATGGGAATCGCTCGGGATAGGTGGTTGCACCTGCGAAATCAGATAGTATAATCAGGAGTAACCGGTCGAAAGCGAGTAACCAGGGAAAAAGGCCAACGAAACTGGGAGGAAAATGACATGACTCAACCAGTAATGCATGCACAGATGGGCGGATCAACCAGTGGTATGGAAGAACTGGTCCAGGCAGGCGCGGTAACCTTTGGTTTGCAATATCGGACCAACGTGGGCGCGATGGATGACGAGGGGATCTGCATTCACGTGTACGGCAATGAGATTGAAGGCGACGACAAGGAATTGCTGCGCTTTGACTGTTTCCGAATAAATCCACACTACCACTATCGCAACAAGCCGATGGACAAGAACGACCGCCTGGAGCTGGATTTCACCGCCGAGGGCGACCCCCTGTCCTGGACTCTGGACAAGATTCGAAACCGGCTTCCCATAATGCTGATTCGCTGCGATGCCGACGGGGTGGCCCGCAGCGTGGACCAGCGGGACGTTGATGCCGCGCTACCCAAAATCGTCGCATGGGCGGAAACAAAGACCCACAACCGGGGTTAGAGGCCAACGGGTGGGCAGGTAGGACCTTTTACCTGCAACAACTTACAGGGTGGGAAATTTCCCACCCTGTCGCTTTTGGCACAAGGTTCTTCGCGGCGGCCTGGACAATGGGCCTGGCACGGCGCTCCATCAAGCTCTGAGAGGGAATTTGCCGGTGGTTTTAAGGATTTATGCAGTTCTTTCGGTATTGCTCCTGGCAGCATTGTCCTGCGGCGGGATGGAGACCGTGAGGTTGGGAACCGAGGGGGCATACCCTCCTTTTGCCTACCTGAACGATGACCGGAACCTGGAGGGCTTTGAGATAGACCTGGGTGAGGAGATGTGCCGCCGGGTTCAATTGAAGTGCCAATGGGTGGTAAACGACTGGGACAGCATAATCCCAAACCTGCAGGACGAGAAATACGACGCCATCATGGCCGCCATGAGCATTACCGAGGAACGGGATAAGTTGGTAGATTTTACTCAACCCTACTATCCCCCGGAGGCATCACGGTTCGCCGCCCTGGCCGGCGCGGATGAGTCGGTTACCAGGGGACGGGTGGCGGTCCAGGAGGCCACGGTTCAGGCGGATTACCTGGATGGCCGGGTTGCCCAGTTGAAGGAGTATCAACTGGCGGAAGAAACCATTGACGCAGTGCTGCAGGGACAGGCTGACTCCGTATTCGCCGGCGCTTCCTACCTGAGGGAGATACTGCCGGAGAGTGAGGGTCGACTTGCCTACATGGGTCCGCAGGTTGTCCTCGAAAAGGGAACGGGTATCGCTGTGCGTGAAGGAGACGAGGCTCTACTGGAGAAGTTGGACCACGCCATCAGCATGATGAAGGAAGACGGGTCGCTGAACGAACTGATCGCCAAGTGGTTTGGAGATGCGGGCCAGACTTTTTAGGATGGTCTTTAAATAGTCACCACAAGGAGCGAAGTCGAGTCCTGCATCATTGTGCCGGGCGTGGGTCTAATTGTTGGGGGGAAGCGGCTTTCTTGAGAGGTGAATCCTGACCCTGCCGTCGGTGGCCGAGTCTTGCCGGCTCACCCCCTCAACAGTCGCTGCGCCTTCCCCGGCCCAAGCGCCGCTCGGTCAAGGTGGCCCTGTAGAGTCCACGGGATAATGGTTCGCTGGCCACGCGCAGGCGTGTGATAAACTAGGTCACCGTTTCCACTTCGACTAACAGGAGGACTTATGCCCCCCAAGCAGTACGCCAGCGCGCCTTCCCTCATTCTTGACCCTACCAAGCGTTACTTTGCCACTATAAGCACCGGCCAGGGCGACATGGTGCTGGAGCTTTTCGCGGCAGAGACGCCCCGGACTGTCAATAATTTTGTTTTTTTGGCAAGGGAAGGATTCTATGAGGAAGGTTGCTTCCACCGGGTTATCAAGGACTTCATGATCCAGGGCGGCTGCCCTGAAGGCAGTGGCCGAGGCGGCCCGGGTTACCGTTTCCAGGACGAGACGGTGTCCAGGCCTTACGTAAAAGGCACACTGGCCATGGCCAATGCCGGTCCCAATACCAACGGCAGCCAGTTCTTCATTGTTCACGGCCAGAACGTTGGGCTTCCCCCCAATTACACCATTTTCGGAATGCTGGTGGAGGGAGAAGAAGTGCTTGACAACCTCGCCAATTCCGCCGTGACCTCCGGGGCAAGCGGGGAACGTTCCACCCCCACCGAGCGGCTGGGAATCACGAACATCGAGATTCACGAGAGGGAAGTGACGCCTGCGGGTTAAGCCTGCGCTCCAACGCAAAGCAACTCGGGCCCCTCTCATCTGGAGAGGGGCCTTCTTTTGCCAAAAACGAGGAAAACAGCGCTCGAGCCTTGCGGCTATCTGGCGGCCCCGCGCAGACGGGGCTTGCGGGCAAACAAGAAGAGAACGCCGCCCAGGAAATTGAAGCCCGCCAGGATCAGGAAGGCCATGTCGTAGGAGTCCTGGATGTCCTTCATGTACCCGGCCATGGGGGAACCGATAAGCAGGAGGACGTTCATGGGCACGGTGGACAACCCCAGGATGCGCCCGAAGGAAGCGCGCCCGAAATACTCTCCCCGGATTGCGGTGGTGAGCGGGTTGCGACCGCCGAAGCCGATGCCGAACAGAACCGCATACAGGTAGAACATCACCAGGGTGGAAGACAGGGTCAGAACGACTACCGCCGCCGCCTGGATGGTGGTGAATATAAAGAGCGCTATGTTCTTGGGCCACCGGTCTCCCACATACCCGCCGACCAACTGGAAGACCATGGCCGTAGCCGTATATACGACAATGATCCAGCCGGTAGTCTGAACGTCAAAACCCTTGTCCTTCAGGAGCAGCCCCAGGTGTGTCATGATGGCCAGAATCACCATGGACGTGAAGCCGTGGCCGAAAGAGATTAGCCAGAAGGCGGGCGTTCGCAAGGCCTGGGCCGCAGTCAAATCTGGATCGTCCTGGACTGCGGAACGCCGCGGGGTGGCGGGCCTGGGCCTTTCCCTTTGGGCCGTCGCCGAGGGCACCGTGGCTTCCGAACCTTCAGGAACCGCCCCGGAAGCTTCGGGTATAGCCGCCGTCTCCGGCACTCGTTCAGGCGGATCTCCATCTGGCCGCTGACCATAGTCCTGGGGACGGTTGCGGATAAGCCTGGTCAGAGGGAAGGCGATAACCAGGGTGACGATGCCAAGTATAAGGGCGGTCATCTGCCAGCCCAGCCGGTCCTGCGTCGGATCGATGGCCCACGCAATTGCCGGCACCAGCAGCAGGGCGCCCAGCCTTCCCCCCACGTTGGACCAGCCCATAGCCGTGGCCCGCCGGCGGGAAAACCAGTTATTTATTGTGGTCATCAGGGGCAACCAGCTGCCCAGTCCCTGGCCCAGGGCCATGACCAGAAAGGCAGCGTAAAACATCCATAAGTTCTGGACGCTGGCAAAAAGCAGGAATCCCACGCCCAAAATCATAAGTCCGATGAATATCATCCGGCGCGCGCCCAGGCGGTCCGTGAGGTAACCCTCCAGGGGACCCATGAGCCCGCCTTCAATCCGGGTAAAGGTCAGCGCCAGCCCCAGTTGGCCCCGACTCCAGCCGAATTGGCTTTCCAGGGCGACGGACCAGACGGCCATTGCGTGGTAAAGGGGAACCGTGGCTATGGTCATGGTGAAGCCGCTGAGGATCACCAGCCACCAGCCATAGAAGAGGCCCCGACCGCGCCGGGGTGTGGATGGAATTTGGTCAGCCAAAGCCAAGGTTTCGCTCGTAGGGGAAGGTAGAAATGGTCGAACCAGAGCGACCTGGTAGCGGTATTCAGCCTGGTCCAATTCAGAGGCCTAGTTTACCACATGGTACGGGTAAGACTGCTGGGACTAACCTCCGGCGACCCCTTTCTTTCCTGCCTGGTCAAATTGACCCACCGGGTACGTCAACAAACGACTGATTTCTCGCCCGGGCAAGGTCGCCAGGGTTAATTGACCGTCAGCTTTCGGCGTCCCTGGACTCCAGCCAAAGCCGGTAAACCTCTTTCCGGGACAGGCCGGTACCGGTTACCACCTCCGCCACCGCATCCCGTGCTCTCGCCCCTGAGCGCCTCAGTTGTACCAGTTGCTGAAGGGCCGCATCTTCAGATTGCCCGGATTCGCTCTGCTCGTTTCCAGCGACTGCCCCGGCTACTACCAGGACAAATTCGCCGCGGGGAGAAGTAAAATGCTCCAACATCTCGGTGATTGGTCCCCGGCGCACCTCCTCGTGGAGCTTGGTTAATTCCCGGCAAACTGCCATATGCCGGTCACCTAGAACGCCCAGCATGTCGTCCAGGGATGAACGCAGCCGATGCGGAGCTTCAAAAAACACCAGGGTATTGCCAATCCGGGATATCTCTTCCAGCCTTTTCTGCCTTTCCCGACGGCGCCTGGGCAGGAAACCAACGAACAGGAAAGCATCGGCTGACATACCGGAAGCTGCCAGCGCAGTGGTTACTGCAGAAGGGCCCGGAATGACCTCCACCCGGTATCCGGCCTCAGCGGCAGCATTAACTATCCCTGACCCGGGGTCGCTGACCGTCGGCATTCCAGCGTCGGTAACCAGGGCTGCGTCGCCAGTCTCCAGCGTTTGCAGCAATTCCGAAACGCGACCTGCCCAGTTGTGGGCATTACAGCTGACTAATCCAACCCGCAGGCCCAGGTGATTCAGCAGCCGGCGAGTTACCCGGGTATCTTCCGCGGCCACCACCGACACCTCACCCAGCACTCTTGCCGCCCGCAGGGTAATGTCCTCCAGATTGCCGATCGGGGTACCCACAACGTACAGAGTTCCCATGCGGGCACTATATACCGTGACCGATGGGCGTTCAAATCACTTAAAAAAAGCTTCCCTTGCCGAAAGCCAAACGTGACTGTAAGCTTTAGCAGTTGCAATTCTTGAGACTCAATGAGGGACGAAAGGAGAAACCGATGCCCAACCTGAACGGAGGACACCTTTTCATCCGCTGCCTGAAACAGGAGGGCATTAAGCGGGTGTTTACCATCGTCGGAGACACCGTACTGCCCCTGGTGGACGCGGCGGCCGACGAGGGGATCGAGTTTATAGACACCCGACACGAAGGCGCTGCCATGCACATGGCCGACGGCTACGCCCGCATCACCGGCGAGCCGGCGGTAGCGCTTTTCACGGGCGGGCCAGGATTCTCCAATGCCATTTCTGGTCTGCCCGCTATTTATACGTCGGAGAGCCCGGTAATTTTCGTGGCCGGATGCGCCGAACTGCCGGAGAAAGGCATGACCACATTCCAGGAAGTGGACCAGATCGGAATGACGGCTCCGGTCACCAAGGGGTCATGGCTGATCCACGACCGCCGACGCATTCCTGAGTTCGTGGCTACTGCATTCCGCACGGCAATGTCGGGACGTCCCGGCCCGGTACACCTGACCCTGCCCATAGACATCCAGGACGAACCCGTGTCCGAGGAAGAACTGCCTCCGTACCTGCCCAGCGAATACCGCAACATGGGACGCCCCCAGGGAGATCCAGCCCAGATCCAGCAAGCCGCCGACCTGCTTCGCCAGGCCCAGAGGCCGGTAATCATAGTAGGCAATCCGGCTCGCTACGGTGCCAGCCAGGAGCAATTGACCGCCCTGGTTGAAGCTTCGGGTATACCCGCCTTTACCGTCGAACAAGCCAGGGGAATGATTGACGACGAACATCCCCTTTGCTTCGGTTATGCCGACGGCGCCCTCAATTCCACGGCCCGCCGTTTCCGGGAGGCTGATGTGGTTCTCCTGCTGGGCAAGCGGCTGGACCACCGCTACCGCTACGGCCAGGTTTTCGGCCCGGACGCAAAATTGATCCAGGCAGATCCCTCGGCCGCGGAAATAGGCCGGAACCGCGGCGTTGCCGTGGGATTGCTGGGGGACCTGGGCGCCATCACTGAACAGTTGACCGTCGCTGTTGGGCGGGGCAGCCGGACCAACATCGGCGAGTGGGTTACCCAACTGGGCCAGGACCGGCAAGCCTGGCTGGACAGCCTTAGAGCCAATGCCACCGGCGAGGAACCGATGCACCCGCTGGACGTTTACACCGGGATTGAACACCTGGTGGATGAGGACTCGTTCATAGTTATGGACGGCGGCGACTACGTGCAGTGGGGACGGTCCTATTTCAGCGCGCGCAAGCCCGGTCACTTCCTGCGACTGGGGCCCCTGAGCCATCTCGGCGCTGGCATACCCTACGGAATGGCCGCCAAGCTGGCCCATCCGGAGAGCAAGGTGTTTGTCTTTTGCGGTGACGGTTCCTTTGGTTTCTATCCCATGGAATACGACACGTGCATTCGTCACAACCTGCCCATAACCACCGTGCTGGGCAATGACTCCAACTGGGGAATTGACAAGACTTTCCAACTGGCCTATTACGGGCGAGCCGTCGGCACGGACCTGCGCTTCATCCGCTATGACCAGGTGGTGGAGGCCATAGGAGGGTACGCGGAGTACGTTGAGAAGCCTTCGGAAGTAGGCGCCGCGGTGGAACGGGCCATTAACTCAGGCCGACCTTCGCTGGTAAACGTAGCGGTAAAGCCGGGAGCCAGCCCACTGGCCCAAGCCATGATTGCACGAAGGACAGGGGGATAGGAAACCTTTGAACGCAATAGTATCGGGGCGAGCAGATTGTTCGCCCCGGTTGTTCTTGCCATCCAATTGGATTTGCGCAGAGCGTGGCTTTCGTAAAGGGTTATCGTCCCTGTCCGGAAAGTTAGGGGTAATTGGTTAATGGGAAGGTTTTCGCCTTGGGTTGCCCTTATCCTTTCCTACCAGGGTTGGCAACCTTTGTTTCTTCTTCTTGCTCCTTGGACCAATCGAAGGGTTTAACGGCTCGCCGGGACCCTCCAGGTGCCTCCTGGTTTTGCTTGGACTAATTGGCCCTTTGTTGCTTCTTAGGTCTATTACTCTTCGGCATGCTCGGCAAAAGGAGGCGGCGGCTCGTTGAATGGAACTCCGTCACGTTGGGCTGCCTGCATCCGGTCGTACCAATCTCGCCAAGCCTTCTCTCTTCTTATGGCCCCCTTGGCCCGTCCCCGGGCCTCACCTTTGGCTTCACCCCGGGCCTCCGCTTCTCGCCTCGCCTCTTCAAACTGCTCCTTGATTTTCTCCCGGGCCCAAAAGACCATGTAGTAACTCCTTTCGGCGACGGTAACCAGAAAAGTGTAGCCTGCGCCCACCACCGACAACAAGGTTGCGCTGGCCAGCAGGGTCTCATCGCCTACTCCCCAGCCCTTCATGGCGCCACCCCAGGAATATGAAACCGCAAGGACTATGGGAATGCCAATCAGGATGTGACGGAAAGGCCATTGCGGACTATGGTTCATCGGCGACTCTGGCAACTAGCTACCATTTATTGTAACACATTAATATCAGACTAAAATAGACTAACATAGAGAACAGGCGGCCAATTGGCCGCCTGCTCAAGGTGGAAACAAGATGCCAACCTGCAATCTCAGTAGTGGCGCAATTCCACCACATTGTCGTCTGGGTCGTAGATGTAAAGGGACATACCGTCGCCATGGGAGCCCCACCGCTTGCCGGGGCCGGCCTGGATTTCCACCCCTATAGCTTCAAACTGTGCCTTCAGGGCTTCCATATCAGTGGGTTCAATTACCATGCAGTAATGGTCCTGGTTCTTGGCCCCCTCTTTCCCAATAGGCTCCTGGTCGCTGGCGAAGAGGTCAATGATGGTGTCGGCGTTCAGCCTGACCGAAGGGAAACGGACTTCCCCTGCCCGCCACTGCTCCACCCGTTCAACCTGCAGACCGAGGACTTCAGAGTAGAAGCTCAAAGAACTTTCAACATCGCTCACTCTGAGGACTATATGATCCATTTCGGTGATAGTTACCAGGGGCTGAGATACGCGTGACCCGGTTTCAATTTGTGTAGCCATGCCTTTTCTCCTCCAATTAGGTTGGGCTAGTCGGCCTCAACAGGGACCGAGTTGTACTGGGGATGTCGCCTCCACTGAGGGCTCTCGTCGTGGTGGGGAATCTGGAACTCATTCCCATCGGCGTCCTGAATGCCCAGTGCGTGCTGGACCAGCTCGATCATGTTGCCGTCGGGGTCGTGAACATAGGTATAACAGCCACTGCTGTAATCCCGGCGGCCCCAGGAGTTTTCGGATTCATTCCTGCGGCCCGGGGTGGTGGTATAAGGAACGCCCAGGCGCTCCAGATTCTCGATCAATTCGTCCCAGTCGTTGATTTCCACAGCGAAATGCACTGATGGCACCGGAGTTGGATTACGGGAATCAGTGGTATGAATCTCGCCGTTTCCTATCCTCAACTGCAACTGGCGGGCGTTCAATTCCGGGCCGCGGTCCAGAAATTCGGCACCCAGGACATCCTCGTAGAACTTTCGGGTCTTTTCCCGGTCGCTGACCTGAATGTTTATGTGCTGGATCAAGGTAACTCTGGACATGAGCCTACCTCCTTTCCCAATCTTGACGATGAAAGTTCCCCAGTTTTCCTGACTTTACTACTGGAATCGGCAAAAGGGCAAGGGGGTGCATGCGTTAACCACCGAAGGTCCTTTCCCCGCCGTTCACATGGATGGTCTGGCCCGAAATGTAGTCGCCGGCATCAGTACACAGGAACAGGCAAAGACCGGCTATGTCGTCAGTGTAGCCCATCCGTCCGGCGGGGATGTCCGCCAGACGGTTTCCTGTGCGGGGAGCATTGCCACCGTCCCGAGTGGTATCAATCATGCCAGGAACCACACAATTCACCCGGATGCCGTGGGGGCCCAACTCTGTGGATAAGGCGCGAGTAAATCCCACGAGGCCCACCTTGGCCGCTGAAATGTGGGCGCCGCCGTGCCTTCCCTGGTGTGCCTGCAACCCTCCCAGGTTAATTATGCGGCCCCAGCCCCGCTCCAGCATTCCGGGCACCGCGGCCCGGGAGGTTATGAAGGCCGAATCCAGGTCAGTGGCGAGAACTCCCCTCCAGTCGTCGTAGGTCATTTCGCTGAAGGGCTTGTGCGGCCGCACCGAGGCGTTGTTAATCACAATATCCAGATGCCCAAATTCCGACAAAGCATTGTCCAGCAGACTTTCCAGTTCCTCGCGGTTTCCGACGTCCGCCAGGATTGGGAGCGCCTGGCGACCCAGTTCGCGAATTTCGGCGGAGACCGACGACACGTCATCCATATTGGCGCGGGCGTTCACCACGACGTCCGCCCCCTCCCGGGCCAGGGCCAGGGCTATTGACCGCCCGATGTTTCGCCCTGAGCCGGTGACTAGCGCGGTCTTTCCTTCCAGTTGCATTTTCCCTCCGTAACTTCTTGCATTAGACAGGCCTTGATCAGTCGCCATTATGAATACCGCGCAATTACATGGCAACCGCTCAGGCAGTACCAGAGGCGGAGGGAACATGCACGAAATTAACAGGATCCCTTGAATTCAACAGTTCTTGATCGGCGGGCCCAATTCGGAGAAATGCGCCTAGCGCAACCCGGTATGCCGACTTATAATGGCAACATCTTCCTTCAGGAGAGTGGAGAATGTATCTGGTACGCAGAGTATGCAAAACCAAGCCCGGCCAGGCATGGGCCGTAGCCGGCTACCTGGCCAAGATTTGTGAAGCCTACGAGGAAAACGGGCGTGAAAAGGCGCGCATCTACATTGAGGGACAGGGACTGCCGGGCACGCCGAATCGGGTCTATTGTGAATGGACCCAGGACACCATCGAGCCCAACTGGCCGACGAATATTCCCCAGGCGGTAAGGGAATTCAATCCCAAACTTCAGGAACTGCTGGACGAGTACCTGCTGGAAATCTTCGAGGTTGCCACCCAGGAGAAACTGGTCCAACGGGGCGTCGCCCAGTAACCTGTTGACAGCCGAGAACCGATCGGAATACAGGGCGGCGCCTTTCATAAATGGCAAGGCTGCCGCCCATTCCAGTTTGCCCGTTAATTTCAGGAGTACGCCATGCTTATTGTTGATGCGCAGGTGCATATCTGGGGAGCCAATCTTCCAACCAACCCGGCTCACCGGCAGATAACCTCCTACAGCAAAGACGACCTGCTCAGGGAAATGGATGAGGCCGGAGTGGACGCCGCCGTAATTCATCCCCCTGGCTGGGACCCCAACTCGGGCCCTCTGGCTCTGGAAGCGGCGGCCGCGCACCCCCAGCGGTTGTCAATTCTCGGAAACTTTCCCCTGGACCAGGAATCGAGCCACGGCCTGGTGACAGGCTGGAAGCAGCAGCCCGGAATGCTGGGGCTTCGCTTTACGTTCCAGCAGCCCCACATGCTTTCCTGGCCCAGCGACGGGACCATGGACTGGCTGTGGCCGGCTGCCGCTGCCAACGGCCTGCCGGTAGCGCTGGCCTGTTCCGCCTTCCTGAGCGATGTGGGCCCCATAGCCGAGAGGAATCCCGAAGTATGGCTCATCGTTGACCACTTCGGTCGTGGCGGCGGGGCCACGGACGCAGGGGCCTGGGCCAATCTGCCCGACCTGCTGGCCCTGGCCAAGTACCCGAATGTGGCCGTCAAGGCGACCGGTGCTCCCAGCTATTCCAGCGCCGCGTATCCCTACACCAACATTCATGACTACATTCACCAGGTTTACGATGCCTTTGGCCCTGAGCGCATGTTCTGGGGAACGGACATTACCCGCATGCCCTGTTCCTGGAAGGAATGCATAACCATGTTCACCGAGGAACTGCCCTGGCTCAATGACAACGACAAGGAACTCATCATGGGACGGGCGCTGTGCAACTGGATTGGCTGGGACCTGCCCGGCTAAGGAAGGGAACCCAGGCTTGTCGGCAAAGGGATGCCCCGACGCCGCACAGGATGAAGTGGTGAGCGTCACCGGCAATCTTGTGATAATTATTGGCCTGTTTTATTTGACCTGTTGATGTACAGAGGTTAGAATCTGGCTCAAGGCACCTTGAGCAAGGCCAGGCGCAAAGGCAATACCCGCCCTGTTTTTTCAAGTACGGTCGCGCGAGTCAATGCCGCCAGTCAGGAGGTAAACCCAAATGGACTTTGGAATCTTTCTGGATTTTCCGACCAGTGGCGGTTCCCACGAAGCAGCCTTCCGGGACACCTTTGAGCTGGTTGATCTGGCCGATGAGCTGGGACTGGATACCGTCTGGCTGGGTGAAACCCACTTCACGCCTGAAAGGGCGGTACATTCCGCCCAGATGGTAATTGCAAGCGCCATCGCTTCCAGGACGAAACAGTTGCGGGTGGGGTCGGCAGTTCACGTGCTGCCCCTGATTCATCCTCTTCGCATTGCAGAAGAGGCCGCGACCGTGGACCAGGTCAGCGAAGGCCGGTTCGAGTTTGGCGTGGGTCGCAGCGGCAATATGCGAGCCTATGACACCATGGGCATTGATTACATGGAAAGCAAGGACCGGTTTCAGGAGGCCCTGGAAATCATTATGCAGGCCTTCACCCAGGAGTCCTTTTCCTATGAAGGAAAATACAACCATATAACTAATGCCCGCCTTACTCCCCGCCCGTTTACCAAGCCCCACCCCAAAATCAGGCTTGCTTCCAGCGGCGAAGAAAGCTTCGAGCGCGTGGGACGGCTGGGCTTCCCCATCTTTCTTTCCATGCGCGGCATGGATGTGAACGAACTGGAGTCAAACCTCAAGAATTACCACCTGGCCTGGAAAAAGGCCGGCCATGTGGGTGACAGCGGCGATATTTCGGTAAGATTCCCCATGTACGTGGCCCCCACGGAGGAGGATGCCCTGGAAGAGCCGCGGGAGAGTATCGAGAGTTATTTCCGGAGGATGCGCGAGCGCTTCCAGCAAGGCAGGTTTGAAGAAGCCCTGGCGGATGTAAGCGGTGGCAAAGACCTGATCGAAGCGCGACGGGAAAGGTTGGCCCGCCTTGAGTCCATGACCTACCAGGAAATCCTGGATACCAAGGTCATCGTGGGCAGCCCGGACCAGGTGATAGACAAACTCCACCAATACCGGGAAAAGCTGGGCATAAACGGGTTCACGGCGGAACTCAACCCGGGAAACCTGCTGCCCAAGGAGGCGGTGCAACGAAGCCTGAAGCTGATAACGGAAGAAGTAATGCCGGCTTTCAAGTAGCTTGAAGGGAATCCAAAGAAAAGCAACAGGGGCGGGTTCGTTACCCGCCCCTGCTTTGTTTGGCAACCGGCAACGCCGGTCGGATTGGGCTTAGTCGGCGCTGCCCACCGGCAGCTTGGCGCCCTGGAAGGGCCCTTCAGTGGCCTCAAAGCTCTGGGCGAAGGACATTATTTCGTCATCGGACTGGTTTTCCAGGTCAATAGGGCGGCTGAACCCCTGCTTGACGACATAGCCGGTCTTGTAATAGACCTCGCCCACGTTGCCCTCGGGGTCTTCAAAGTAGATGCTGTTGGATATGCCGTGGGTGACGGTGCGCAGAATGGTTGTGCCCTCTTCGCTGAACCGCCGGTTCAACTCCCGAAGGGAGTCCATGCTGGGCACAATGAAGGAAACCTGTCCTACGTTGCGGGTGCGGGGACGGTTGTCGTTGGCCTGCCCCAGGTTGAGTTCGTGGTGCTCGTTGTCCGGGTCGGCGCTGAGGAAGCAGCTCCCCCGGTCCGGGTCTTCATCGGTGACGGTCAGGCCCAGGACGCGGGTGTAGAAATCGCGCATTTTCAGAAAGTCGTCGCAAATAATTCCGACGTGTCCCAAGTTTGATATGAGTGCCATGTCAGTACCTCCAGTCCTTGTTTTGGGGCAATGGTAGCACCGGCCAAACCTGCGCGCAATATTGACAGGTATGATGGCCAGGCCGCATACAAAGAGCCTGGCCCCGAAGCAGGGTGGCGTCAGGGACTGCCCCCCGGGCTGAGGCAAATAAAGGCCGGAAAGGATGTTTCTACTTAGTTGTCCGCGGCGGCGGGACTTTCAATCGGCTCCGAATAGGCCGAAGCTACGGGCAATTCATCCACTATATCCGGGGCCGAGAGTTCAACATCGGCTCCCACCACCAGTTCGGCAAACCGCCGGCCCTGGGGAACTACCCTTCGATCAAACGAGCTGACGGAACTGTTGTAGGTGGAAACGGCGCTCTCCAGCTGCTTCCCCACCCTGGCGTAGTGGTTCATGAATGTGGTGAGGCGCTTGAACATCTCCTCGCCAATGTTCTTGATCCGCGCGGCCTCTTCGGCAACTCGAAACTGCTGCCAGCCATTGTTGACCGCCCAGAGCATGGCAATCAGTGAAGCAGGGGTGGCAATCGCGACCCGCTTGCCCATGGCGTATTCAACCAACCCGGGATTTGAGCCAAGGGCAGCCGAAAGGAACTGGTCCCCGGGCACGAACATCACGACGAAATCCAGTGAACCTTCGACCAAATTACCGTAATTCTTACCGGCCAGGTCGTCGATCTGCCGGCGCATGGCCTGGGCGTGCCTCAGCCAGGCAGCCTCGGCCACGTCTTCATCCTCCGCCTGCTGGGCTTCCATGAACGCCAGGGTGGACGCTTTGGCGTCAATGACGATGGCGCGCTTTTCCGGCAGATTCACCACCAGGTCGGGACGCGCCTGCTGAGCGGCCCCGACGGAACCCTGCTCGTCAAAATCGCAGTAGGAGGACATTCCGGCCGCTTCAACCACTTTCCGCAACTGTACCTCGCCCCAATGACCGGCCTGGCGGTTGTCGGTCAAAGCCGAAGTCAGCCGGTTGGCCTCCGTCGAAACCCGGTTGCTTTGTTCAATCAGGAGTTCAATCTGGGGATTGAGCTTGCCGTAATTCTCGGACAGGGGTTTCACCAACTCCTGGAACTGGGTATGCCTTTGCTCCAGTTCGGTTTTAGCCTGCGCCATGGTCTTGCCCAGGCTCTGTTCCGACAACTCCATAAACTGCCGGTTGCTGGCCTGCAGCACATCGGTTGCGGTCGCCTTGAATTGCTCCCCCAGTTGTGTTTTGGCCGACTCCAGAATTTCCTGGGCGGACTTGGTCTGCTCCAACTGACCGTTGAGCCGCGATATCTCCTCCTGTTTGGCTCCCAGTTCCTGCTCGTGCCGCAACCTGGATTCGGCCCATTCCGCGTTTCGCTCGGCCAGGGCCTGCTCATGCTTCAACTGAAGGTTGGCCAATTCAGCCTGCCGCTCGGACTCGCTGTAGGTTCCGGAATTATCAGCTCGACTACCCCGGATCAACCAACCAAGAATTGCCCCCAACCCGAGCCCTGCCGCGAGAAAAACCAGCCCCACCCAGATTTCCATTGCCAATACCCCGTCTCGTTAAGATTGCTCCAATTCTAGCACCCTGGCACAGAGCCCCTTAACCGAGGCCAGAGTCTCCGAGCCGCCCGCGCCGCCGTCGGCGATGACGGCCTCGGTCCTTTTCAATGCTTCCGGCCAGTCGGGCACGCCGCTGGAATCATTTACAAGATCCTTTCCCGTGGAGGAGCCGGAAGGCAAGCCAACTACCTCCGGTTGGAGCGATTCGCCGGCAAACAATATCAATGTGGGCCCACCATCCTCTGGTACGCCAAAATGGGACCGCAATTGCCGCACCGTGCCGGATACTCCGTGCTGTCCGAAGATTACCAGGTGGGCAAAGCCCAGTTTGCGTTCCTCGAAGCTGGTGCGAAAGGCTCGAAAAATGTTGTGGGCCCCGGTGTCCTCGCCGGATACCAGGAAGATGGCATAAACCGGGGGAGCCTCGGGCCCGGTGGATTCCAGGTCACTCCACCACCGGTTGAGTTTGTCGAGGTCGTGAGCATCAGCGCGACTTGGCATTTTCTTTTCCCCATTCTAAACCTGGATTGGCAGGATAAACGGGATACGGTGAGCATGAAAGCCTGGAATCCTGTTCTTCCTGTTTTTCCCTCTTTGAATTACTGCTTGAGGCGATTCAGGCTAAGAAATCCGCCACCATCCAGACTCCCCAGGCCAGCAGGCCTATGCCTGCGGCGCGACCCACCCATTCCCCGGCGGGCGCCACCTTTTCCACCAGCACAAAGGCGGCCAGGGCGGCAATCCACAGCAGGTTCATTACGCCCAGCAGGAACAGCAGGCCCATCAGCGCCCAGCAGCAGCCCAGGCAGTAACCACCATGGTGCAGTCCCATCAGCAACGCTCCCCGGCGGCCCTCCCGCCAGTCGTTGGTGATGAACCCCATGGGTGTTCGACAATGTCTCAAGCATACATTCTTGAGGGGGCTTAGCTGGAACGCTCCCGCGGCCAGCAGCACTATTGCGCCAAATATGGGGCTGGCGCTGACCATCATCGGAGAAAGCAGGAAGTTCAGGCTGAGGCTTAGCTGGGCCGCCGTTGCTGCGGCGGAGAAGCAAACCCAGACCAACAGATAGCCGGCCAGGAACACGGCCGTAGGAACATAGGGGTTGCCCTGCTGCCGGCGTCGCCGGTTGATGTTGGCGAAGGCCAGGATCATGGGGGCTGCCGAGGGGACCATCATCCCCACCATCATCACCGCCCACATCAGGAACATGAGAGCGATTTGCACCGGGCCGTAGCCTATACCTATGTTGCCGCCGGACATTACCATGGTGGACATATCCTCCATGTCCGCCATATCGCGGGCCAAATAGGCCAGATAGGCCCACGCCAGCAGGGTAATAACCGCCAACACCCCAATGACGATATACCTGTCCCGGCGCAGGGCAGCTTCCAGCAACGTTGATTGTCGCGGCATTGCTTGCATGGTGGTATTTTGGCACAGGGAAGGATATTAGGCCATTACCACCCGGCAAATTGCTGAATCAGGGGATGATGTGAAGACCCGTTCAAGTTCTACATATAGAGGAGCATGATATTCGACTTGACCATATATTTGCCCTTACGATAATATGTCCCTGCAATTATGAACGACACTTCAACCGACCCCGGGGCTTCCACCGGCACCACCACGAGTTCTACGGAAGGGGCTCCCACAACCCAGCGGCGGCAGGGCCGCTTTTTTTATGGCTGGTACGTTGTTGCCGTTTCCTGCATGCAGGGGATGTTCGGCAACGGCGCCATCTCCACAGGTTTTCCCAGGTTTTTCGAACCCATACGCATGGACATGGGCATTTCCTATGCCCAGATGTCCCTGGTCTTCAGCCT
Organism: Chloroflexota bacterium; assembly: GCA_009840135.1. Classification (GTDB taxonomy): domain Bacteria; phylum Chloroflexota; class Dehalococcoidia; order Lucifugimonadales; family UBA3495; genus Bin22. Next base: position 56,713 of record VXOH01000101.1, read on the forward strand.
GGCGCGGGCCGAGGGAGGGCTGGGCGCCCCCCTGGTAGGGTGGCTGGTGGACAAGTTCGGCTCCCGTCCGATGATCCTGTTCGGCGGCCTCACCGCCGGCATTGGGTTGATGCTTCTTTCCTTTGCCCGGGAATATTGGCAGTTGGTATTCCTGTTCGTTGGGGTCGTATCGGTAGGGAAAACCGCCGGCCTGGGCCAGACGCTGATGGCTACGGTCAACCAGTGGTTCGTGAGGCGCAAGGCGGTGGCCCTGTCCACCCTGATGACCGCCTTCGCCGGCGGCGGGGCGTTGGTAGTCCCCATGCTGCACATGGGAATAGTTTTCCTGGACTGGCGACCCACCGTATTCCTTATTGGCCTGTTTATTGCGCTGATCACCCTGCCCGTGGCCTGGGTAATTCGCAGCCGCCCCGAGGATATGGGGCTGCGGCCCGACGGCGACCCACCCGATGGAGCCGCCCCGGCAACCCGGCAGGGCAGGGGCGGAGGGCATCACCACGGCGGCGGGTCTTCATCTTCAGTTGTGGAGCAGAATTTCACGGTGCGGCAGGCCCTGCGCACCAGGACCTTCTGGTTCATCCTGCTGGGCGTAATTACCCGAGTTTCCGCCACTAACTCCATCATCATCCACCTGTTTCCCCTGCTGGTATGGAAGGGAATGACAGAGGACGTCGCCACCCTGGCCGCGTCGGTAATGTTCTTTATGGCCATCCCGCTGCGATTTCTGCTGGGGGTAGCCGGAGGCAGGCTATCGCCGCGAAAGCTGCTCTTTTACGGCATGAATATAGGAGCCATCGGGTTGGTAGGGCTGTGGCTACTACCGCAGTGGCCGGCGTTGATCGTGTTCATCCTGGGGCTGGCCATCGTTGAAGGCATCACGTCGGTAAACTGGATCATGGTGGGAGACTACTTTGGCAGGAACCGTTTTGCCAGCCTGATGGGAGCGATGAGCATTTTCCACAACATCGGCATGTTCATTGCGCCAATTTATGCGGGATGGATCCGTGACAGCACGGGCAGCTACGATATAGTTCTGGCTACCTTTGCTCCCACCTTCGTGATCAGCGCGGTGATGTTTGCAATTGCCCGGCGGCCCACTCTGCCGGAGACGGTAGTGGAGGCCGGGGGGCCGGGTTCAGATGCCGATGAAACGATCCCGCAGGAAAGCCGCGGCGGCTGAGGCGACTCTCCCCCACAGGAGGGTTATGGTTGCTTTCCCAGGGTTCCGGTTCCTTTAAATCCGGAAATTTTGAAGGGCAGCCGTGGTGGCTGCCCCTGCTGTTTCCAACCCTGATGTGCGGGAACTTACGACCCAGTGGGTCGCTGCCCCGGGTATCCTGCTTCTACCCCTCGCCGGCTTCAAATTCGGCAATCACCGGATTGCTGAGAATGCCGATGCCCGGTATGTCAACTTCAACCGTGTCTCCCGGCGCAATGGCGCGGGTAACTCCGGTGGCCCCCGAAAAGACCAGGTCTCCCGGCCTGAGCGTGACCTGCTGGCTGATGTAGCTGACAATCTCGGCGAAACCGAAGAGCATGTCCGAGGTGTTGCACCGCTGAACCTCTTCGCCATTGATACGCACCAGCAGGTCCAACTGCTGAGGATCAAGCTCGGTTTCAATCCAGGGACCCACAGGAGCGAAAGTATCGGCGCCCTTCGCCCTCCAGAAGGTCCAGTCGTCCTTCTGCCAGGCCCTTTCGCTGACGTCATTGCCGCAGGTGTAGCCAAGGATGTACTGGGCCGCCCGTTCCGCCGGGATGCGGCGGCAGACTTTGCCAATTACCGCCACGGCTTCCCCTTCGTAGTGGACTTCGCCGGCCACGTCTTTAGGAATGATAATCGGGTCCAGCGTGCCGGTAAGCGCGTTTCGACCCTTGCGCCAGGGTTGTGGCCTTTCGGGCACGGGCATCGCTTCCTGCCCGAAAACCGATCCTGCATATTCCAGGTGGTCAACAAAATTCAGGCCCGGCCCCCAGAGTTCGGCCGGGTCTGTTGGCGGCAGCAGTCTTACGTCGGAGAGCAGGTGACGGTTGTCCGTGATTCGAAAACTGGTGTAAATGCTCCCCCGAATCTCAGCGATTTCCTCTCCAAATATTACCCCATGAGCGGTGCGGTTACCCGCACGGAACCTTGCTATCTTCATCCCAACCCCCTAAACCCATTTCAGATAACTTTAGCGCAACATTCCGGGTTTCCACAACACCCGGAATCTATCGGGGCGTTTAGTATCTGCGAGAGAAAACTGTTGCCGTGGTACAGAATCGCTTATTGTTAGAGCCGGCTCGGAATTATAGAATAGACGATACGCCGAAAGGCATGTATTTCGTAAATCAGAAATGGAAAGAGTAGAGAAATGAAACTGGGATTCTTCGTGACTAACCAATACCTGCCGGGAGAGTCATTTCCACAGAAAATCCAGGAGAGCGCGGCACAGGTCAGGGCGGCAAGGGAAGCGGGGTTTGACCTTATCTGCACCGGGCAGCATTACCTAGCATCACCCTACCAGATGAGCGCCAGCCTCCCGCTCCTGGCCCGATTGGCAGCCGAAGCCGGAGATATGGAAGTAGCAGCCACGGTCATTCTGGTGCCCCTGCACAACCCGGTGGAACTTGCCGAAAGTGTCGCCACCATGGATGCCATTTGTGGAGGACGGTTCGTCTTTGGCGTGGGCCTGGGTTACCGGGACGAGGAATATACCTCCTTTGGAGTCCAGCGGGAGGAAAGGGTAGCCCGTTTGCGGGAGGCTCTGGAGGTAATGAAACTGCTCTGGACCCAGGAAGAGGTGGAGTTTGACGGGCAATTCTATACGGTTCCACGGGTTGCGCCGTCAACCAAGCCGGTGCAGAAGCCGTACCCGCCCATCTGGGTGGCCGCCAACAATGACGTGGCCATCCGCCGGGCCGCCCGCTGGGGATACCCCTGGCTGGTGAACCCGCATGCCACCGTGGAGATGGTCGCCGAGCAGTGGCAGGGCTACCTGGCAGCCCTGGAACGAGCCGGCCAGCCCATGCCTGAGTCGCTACCTATGATGAGGGAACTGTACGTTGCCAAGGACCGGGAAACCGCCTACGTGGAAAGTGAACCCTGGCTGGCCCCCAAGTATGCCGCCTACGCAGCCTGGGGACAGGACAAGGCGCTCCCAGGGGAGGAAAGCTTCTCGGTGCCCTACCAGGAGCTGGACCGGGACCGGTTCCTGCTGGGTTCGCCGGAGGACGTAGCGTCGGAAATTCAGCGCTACGAGCAGGAACTGGGGGTGAATTACCTGATTTTCAGGATGCAGTGGCCGGGCATGTCTCAGGAGGCCACATTACGGCAGATTGAGCTAATGGGCAAGGAAGTAGTTCCCAGGGTTAAGGGGTAAGACAATCGAGATTTCAATGAGGCCGGAGTTCTCAAACAGTGAAGGTTAAGAGAGTAGTTCCGGCCTTGCTTCCAACATTCCTCGGGCCCTTGTCAGGAGTATGGAGCCCCAACAGCTTCCGGAAAAATTATCTCCCCGTCGCTCATTACAACTCCATCCTCGCAGTAGCACTCCACCAGGCCGCTGTCAAACTGCTCTTCGTACAGCCGGGCGTACAGACCCGCCCTGGCCAGCAGTTCATGGTGAGTGCCCCGTTCCACCACCCTACCGTGGTCAATGGCGTAGATGACGTCCGCCGCCATTATGGTGGACAGGCGGTGCGCTATTGCCACGGTGGTGCGACCCCGCATCAACGGCTCCAATGCCGATTGCACGTACCTTTCGCTGGCTGTGTCCAGGGCTGAGGTGGCCTCGTCGAGGATGAGGATACGAGGCTGATGCAGAATGACGCGGGCGATGGCCAGCCTCTGCCGCTCTCCGCCGGACAGGCGGTAGCCCCTTTCACCAACCACTGTGTCGTAGCCCTCGGGAAACTCCATGATTCTTTCGTGAATGTAGGCTGCTCGGGTAGCCTCTTCCAGTTCCCGGTCTGTGGCCCGAGGGTTTCCGTACAGCAGGTTTTCCCGGATGCTGGCGTGGAACAGGTAACTTTCCTGGGTAACGTAGCCGATAATGCCGGCCAGCGATGCCTGCCGTATCTTGCGAACGTCTATTTCGTCAATAAGTATGGCGCCCTCGGTGGCGTCGTAGAGCCTGGGAATCAGGTAGGAAATGGTGGTCTTGCCGGCCCCGCTGGGCCCCACAAAGGCCGCCAACTGCCCCGGCTCAATCTCGAAGCTCACTCCGTCCAGCGCCCACTGGGATAGCTCCCCGGTACTCGCCCCCAAGCCGTCATCCACCAGACTACGTCCGGCCTCCTGGTGGACCGAATAATTTACCCGTACCGAGTCAAACCTGACAGCGCCCGCTACCTTTTCCGGCGCCAGGTCAATTGCGTCAGGCTCATCAGTAATCTCGGGCCTAACGTCCAGGTAGCCGAATATGCGCTCAAACAGCGCCAGCGATGCCTGAAGCTCCACCGACACTTCCAGCAGCCGCCCAATGGGGAAATACAACCGGCTCTGCAGAGTGGTGAAGGCCACGATGGTTCCGGCTGAAACCCGGTCTGCCTCAGCCCCCAAAAGGAGGTAGCCGGCCAGCAGGTAAATGGCCACCGGAGAAACGGAGAAGAAGATTTGCATCAGGGTGAAAAAAGACTGTCCAGTCATCTGCTGCCGGACAATCAGGTCGGAAAGTCGCTGGTTTTCTTCGTGGAACCGGTCAATCTCGCGCCGCTGCCTGCCGAACAACTTGGACAGCATAATTCCGGATATGGAGAGGGTTTCCTGGGTAATGGCAGTCATTTCCGCGGTGGACCGCTGGGCTTCAGCGGCAACAGCCCGACGCCTGGCGCCCACCACGCGACTCAGGGCGAAGAAGACCGGAGCGGTAGCCACGGCGACGACGGTTAGTTCCCAGGACAGCACCAGCATGGCGATGACGGTGCTGATAAGAATAACGGAGTTGGAGAGGACATCCGAGACCGTGTTGGTGACGACTCGCTGGACCCCGCCAACGTCGTTGGCCACCCTTGACTGGATCTCTCCGGTGCGGGTGTCGGTGAAAAACCCCAGGGACAGACTTTGGAGATGCCGGTAAAGGGTGTCCCGCAGATCCCTCATGACCCGCTGACCCACCAGGTTGGTCAGATAGGTTTGAACGATACCCAAGCCGCCCGATACCACGGTAATTCCGGCCATGATCCCGGCCAGGATCCACAGCAGGCGCATGTCAGGGCCGCCGTCCACAGGAAAAAGGGCGTTGTCGAAGACAACCTGAATCAGGACCGGGTTGACCACCCCCAGTCCCGCAGTCACCAGGATGAGCAGCCCTACCAGGGTTATTCGTCCGGAGTAAGGGCGGAAAGCGGACACAACCCGGGACACAAGGGGCCCGGTCGGAGCGGTTAGCTTAATGGTCGTGGTCATAATAGTACTAATTTACTACAGTCGCAGAAATGAGGAAAGGCGTCACATATAAAGGCAACCCAAGGCCTAAATATAATGACATTTGATGGTAGCACATTAATGGTGAAATGGTGTAGGTTGGTTGAAAGCAACCAAACAGCGGTGTTAATGTGGAAATCAGGCTGGAAGACAGCACCCTTGCCGACGAGCAGGTGTCAATTTGGGCGGTCCGGCGCAAGCTGTTTGCCACGTATTTTGTGACCTTCAGCCTGCTGTTTGTCCTGGTATCGGGAATAGCAGCCTGGTTGACTTACGCGCCGATAGCTGGCGTCAGAGATGCCTCGGAATTGACCATGACCGCCATGGGCCTGGCATCGGGCCGAATACTCTGGCTGGCCGCCTTCTCCATCATCTCAGTTGAGGTGGGCAATATGATAGTCGAATACCTTATAGTGGACAGGTTTAATAAGGGTAAAAGAGCTGGGGAGAAACAGAATCAGGCAAGATGGCAGGCCTGGTACGAGCGCATGCAAGTTGCCCAGCGCGAAGGCCGGCCCTTTGACGAGCCACCGCCGGGAGGCCAAGTTAAGGCAAGAAGATAGGCAGCAACCCGGCTAAACAACGCTACCTACGAGCGGGCCGAGGGCCCTCTTTCCTCTTCGGACCGCACCACGCTTTCCTGTCAACAAACTCCTGTATGTTACACTATCCCGGTCCCTTCAAATAAGAAGCAATTCAACCTCTGGAGTCCTCCACCATGGTCCCTCCCGGCGACATTTTCGGCATTATTCCCGTGTGGGTTGGCGTGTACCTGGCTCTAATCGCCACCCAGGCTTTGGCCGGCTGGCTGGCCTACAAGCGGGTCATTCACCTCATCCGCCAGGGTCGCAGCGTGGCCCGATTTGACCGGCCCTGGACACGGCTCACCGGCGCCATCAGCATTGTCCTGGGGCAGCGCAAGGTTCTGCAGAGGGTAGGCTCTCTCGACGCCCGAAGCCGCAGCCTGGACCTGGCGGGACTGGGGCATGCCTTCGTTTTTTGGGGATTCCTTTCCTTCTCGCTCAGTTATGTAATCTTCATTTTTGCCGGTTCGATTTGGCACTCTTTCCCCGAGCTATTGTTGACCGGCGCCGGCGTCAAGGTTTACAGCATATATCTGGACCTGTATGCGGTCCTTATCCTCGCCATTTTGGTATGGATGCTGGCCCGCCGCTGGGCGGCCCAACCCTATCGCCTCAGCTTCGACTTGACTCGCAATATTGACGCCGTAATTGTGGTGGGCCTGACGGCGAGCCTGATGGTGGCCACCCTGTTGGTTCACGCTTTCTACGTGGCCGCCGGGGGCGAGGGTCCCGAGGCCGCGGTGTTGGCCGGCGGTATCTTGTCGAATGCCCTAACGGGCGCAGGGCTGACGGCAGGGGCAGCGGAAGTCCTGCACGCAATCTTCTGGTGGCTCCATCTTGGGATAATCCTTGGCTTTGGAATCTACGTTCCCACCTCCAAGCACATACACATGCTGGGCGCGCCGCTGAATGCCTATTTCCGGTCCCTGGAGCCCAGGGGCGCTATGGACGCCATTGACCTGGAAAACGCCGAGCGGTTTGGCGCCGGCCGAGTTCAGGATTTTACCTGGAAGCAATTGCTGGACGGTTATGCCTGCGCCGTCTGCGGACGCTGCACCGACGCCTGCCCTGCCAACACCACCGGCAAGATTCTCTCTCCCATGCACATTGTCGAGAACATTAAGGACCACATGCTCACCATCGGCCACCAGGGGCCACGGGACCCGGAACATGTGGAGCCCACGCCCATCATTGACCACGCCATCCCCGAGCAGATGATCTGGGACTGCGTTTCCTGCGGCGCTTGCATGGAGGAATGCCCGGTGGTGGTAGAACACATCCCCACCATTATGGACCTGCGCCGCAATCTGGTACTGGAAGAGTCCCGCATCCCGGAAACGGGAATGAACGCGCTGCTCAGCATGGAGCAGCGGGGCCACCCCTGGCGGGGCACCCAGTTCTCCCGCACCGACTGGGCCGAGGGACTGGACGTGCCGACGCTGGCCGAGAAACCGGATGCGGAGATACTGTTCTGGGTGGGCTGCACCGCCGCCCTGGAACAGCGCAGCCAGGGCACGGCCCGATCCATGGTCAAGGTTCTCAAGTCCGCAGGTGTGGATTTTGCCATCCTGGGCGATGAAGAGACCTGCACCGGAGACCCGGCCCGACGCATGGGCAACGAGTACCTGTTCCAGATACTGGCCGCCCAGAACATTGAAGTGCTGAACGGATACAACGTAAGGAAGATAGTTACCATCTGTCCTCACTGCTTCAACACCATGCGGAACGAGTATCCCCAGTTCGGCGGCCAATTCGAAGTGCTGCACTACAGCCAGCTCGTTGATGAACTTATTCAGCAGGGTCGGGTCAAACCCATCAAGATGATGAACATGGACATGGCCTATCATGACTCGTGCTTCCTTGGCCGGCACAACGGCATTTATGACCAGCCCCGAAACATAGCCAGGTCAATTCCGGGCCTCAAGCTGGTGGAAATGTCTCCCCGATGCCGTGAACGGGGGTTTTGCTGCGGCGCCGGCGGCGGGCACATGTGGATCGAGGAAAGCCAGGGACAGCGCATCAACCACGCCCGCACCGACCACTTCCTGGAGACCCAGGCGGATACGGTAGGGGTATCTTGTCCCTTCTGCCTGCAGATGATGACGGAGGGAATCCAGGCCAAGGGAGAAGACCAGGACAAGCAGGCCAGGGATGTGCTGGAGATTCTGGCCGACAGCCTGGGTGACTAGAGATCCCGGTATCGTTCGACCCTGTTCAACATCCTGACGGCAACTGCATTTACCCGGGGTCCTGAATCTCGAACCTTTACGCCGTCTCTCCGGTTGGACGAGTTACTGATGGCCAGGCTGATAGCACTGCTGGCTTTGGGAGCCTCAGGGGGTTGTAGCGGATTGGCCTCTGTAAAGTCATCACTTCACAGCAATCTTGGAAGTCGCAAGGGAAATGCCTGACAGCGCCTCATGGCCAGGCTGGTTTCAGCAGCAACGGTGGTGGTTGCCCTGTTCGCCTTTTCGGTGTCGGGCATGAAGCTGCTGGAAAGCCTGGAGTGGAGGTACATATTTTTCCCCACCTCCCAGATAGAGTTGACGCCGGGGGAACTGGGAGCTCCTTACGAGGAATTCTCCATAACCACCGAAGATGGAGAGACCCTTAACGGATGGTTTGTACCGGCATCTTCTTACGGAGGCAAGACGCCAGCGTTTACGCTTCTGTGGTTCCACGGCAACGGAGGCAACCTCGGCCACCGGGCAGAGGATGTAGTCCGGTTGACCCGCCGGCTGAACGTCAACGTTTTCATATTCGATTACCGGGGATACGGGAAAAGCACGGGGAGTCCAACCGAACAGGGGGTTTACATTGATGCCAGGGCCGCTCTGTCGTTCCTCAATGGACGCGACGATGTTCCTGAAGGGGGCATCGTTTTCCTTGGCAGGTCCCTTGGCACGGCCGTAGCCGTCGAACTTGCCGCGTCTTTGCCGGAAGAGTCTCAACCGGCAGGAATAATCCTGGTTTCTCCCCTCACGAGCACCCGGGATGTTGCCAGGGTAAGCAACCGTTTCAATCCTTTGAGATTCCTGGTTCCGGACAGGTTCAACAGCCTGTCACGCATATCTCAGATAGAAAGGCCGATCCTGGTGGTTCATAGCGACAGGGATGAGATGATCCCCCTGGAACAGGCAGAGAGATTGCACGCGGCGGCCAATCACCCAAAAAGCTTCTACCTGTGGAGCGGCGCCGGACACAACGATCACTTCGACCTTTTCCAAGGGGGGTTGTGGAGGGCACTGGAGGATTTCCTGATGTCCCTGCCGGTGCCTACGAATACTGATCCGGCCCAAGGCCAAAACTCTCCCTGAAGTTCACACACAGGGATCTCCCGGGGCAACGAATTCAGCGGGAGCATCGCCCACCGCACATTCCATGTTCATGAGATCGCCCCTCACTCACTGGAATGGCTCAAACTCCGGATATAATCTCCACCTGGTAATCCAGCAATTCCAGGTCGGGCCTCGTCTCCTCCACAAATGACACTACCTGGGAAAGCATGGAGTTGGCGTGAGCCGCTTCGCTGCTGGCGGCGCACACCAAAAGGGTCAGCCGTTGCCACACTTCGTCCTCGGTGTCCTCTGCCGCCGCCACGTTGAACTTGTTCCGGATACGTGCCGACAGGGACCGAGCCACCTGGCGCCTGTCTTTCAGGCTCTGGGCTTCGGGAAGGTACAGGAACAGTCGGGCGGCCCCTATGTGCAAGCTGTCACTCCTCTCTAGTCCTCAATCTGCGCGGCGAGCCCCGGTAACTCCGCGGCACACTATCCATTTTCTGTCGAGGTATTCCTTCTTGACGCATTAGCGGCAACGCTATAGATTGTAAACCAAAGTTCGGCGATAAACACCGCTCTGGCCACGGAATGGTTGGTGTCCCGTGCCAGGGCGCCCAGGGCCCAACTTAATCCGCAATTCGGCGCCTCCACCTCAAGCGAAACGAGCAACTGGGAATGTCAGAAAGCTATCCGCAAGTCTTTCAAGAACGACCCGAAGTCCCCGATGTAGTTGTAAGCCGGCTCCCCCAATACGTTCGAACTCTCAGCCAGCTATTATCGGAGGGAGTACAGATTGCCAATTCCCAGCAACTGGGGGAGAAGCTGCAAATTACCCCGGCCCAAATCCGCAAGGACCTGAGCTATTTTGGACGATTCGGGAAGCAGGGGCGCGGCTACAGGGTTGATCATCTACTGGAGGAACTGAAGCAGATACTGGGGCTGAACGTTACCTGGAACGTAGCCGTGGTGGGAGTGGGGCGGCTGGGCCGGGCCATCCTGAATTACCCAGGCTTCACCCCCGATGGCTTTCAGTTGGTAGCCGCATTGGACGACAACCCGTCGGTGGTGGGCCAGCAAGTAGGCGGTCTGACGGTTCTGCCCGTGTCCCATTTGGCGGACGTCGTGGCCCGCTACCAGGTGAGCATAGCCATCGTTGCGGTTCCCATAGCCTACACCCAGCAGGTGGTGGACCGGGTGGTGGAGTGTGGAATCCAGGCCATCCTCAATTACGCGCCCATAATGCCCCAGGTTCCCGAGGGCGTGAACGTCCGCAGCATTGATCCCGTCCTTTCCCTGCAGTCTATGACGTATTACCTGGCCAACGGGGTCTCGCCGGAATAGCAGCCCATAGCGACCAGAGCGGAACAAAACAAGGGCGCCGACTCTGCATCGGCGCCCTTGGCAATTTTGCCGCATCTAGTGGGTAGATTCAGCCGCCAGGCTGACTGCTCACCGTGGTACGCATATCGCCCCGGGGACGCCGGCGGCGAACTATGTTCAACCGTACCTGGGCGCGCCGCAACGAACTCAACGCCTCGGCTAGCTCGGCCTCGGTACCTTGATTGCGAATACGCTCCTGGGCCCGCTCCATGGCAGCCTGGGCCCGTTCCTCGCTGATTTCCTCGGTGTATTCACAGGTTTCGGCCAGGATGGTCACCCTGTTGGCCATCACTTCCATGAACCCGCCGGATACGGCCAGGTATGAAGGTTCCCCACCCTTTCTTACCAGGATTTCTCCCGGCTGCAGGGCAGTCATCAACGGGGCGTGGTGCGGCAGAATGCCAAGCTGCCCCTCAACGCCGGGGGCAACAACGATATCCACGTCGTCGGAATAAACTTCCCGCTCAGCGGTGATAATTTCCAGTCGCATGGGGGCCATAATCTTGGACGCTCCTCACTCTAACCGGTTAATGCCTAGGTTACCGCAGCCATTTGCTCGGCTTTCTCGATGGCCTCGTCAATGGTGCCCACCATGTAGAAGGCCTGCTCGGGCAGTTCGTCGTATTTGCCCTCCAGGATTTCCACGAAGCCCCGTACCGTCTCCCGCAAGGGGACGTACTTGCCGGGCTGGTTGGTGAAGGCCTCGGCCACGAAGAAGGGCTGGGTCAGGAAGCGCTGGATTTTGCGGGCACGGAATACCGTCTGGCGGTCTTCCTCGGACAGCTCTTCGATGCCCAGGATGGCGATGATGTCCTGCAAGTCCCGGTATCGCTGCAGCACCTGCTGCACGCCGCGAGCCGTCTGGTAGTGCTCATCGCCCACAATGCGAGGCTCCAGAATCCTGGCGAAGGAAGCCAGCGGGTCCACCGCGGGGTACAGACCCTGGGCAGCCAGGGAGCGTTCCAGGGAAACCACCGCATCCAGATGACCGAAGGTGGTCACGATGCCGGGGTCGGTATAGTCATCCGCCGGTACGTAGATGGCCTGGAAGGAGGTAATGGAACCGGACTTGGTTGAGGTAATACGCTCCTGAAGAGCGCCCATCTCGGTACTTAGCGTGGGCTGATAACCCACCGCCGAGGGCATCCGGCCCAGCAGCGCGGACACTTCCATACCGGCCAGAATGTAGCGGTAAATGTTATCAATGAACAACAGCACGTCCTGGTGCTGTTCTTCCCGGAAGTACTCGGCCATGGTGAGACCGGTAAGGCCTATGCGAGCCCGCACGCCGGGAGTCTCGTTCATCTGACCGAACACCAGCACCGTGCTGTCCAGTACGCCCGAGTCAGACATTTCGTGCCAGAGGTCGTTGCCTTCACGGGAACGTTCGCCAACACCGGCGAACACGGACACCCCCTGGTGAACGGCGCCGATGTTGCGAATAAGCTCCTGGATGATAACGGTCTTGCCCACGCCGGCTCCGCCGTAGGCTCCTACTTTGCCGCCCTTGGGGAAGGGGGTAATAAGGTCAAAGACCTTGATGCCGGTTTCCAGGATTTCGATCTCGGGGTTCTGGTCGTCAAAGGCCGGAGCGGGACGGTGGATAGGCCAGCGCTGGCCAGCCTCCACGGCGCCCAGGTTGTCCAGCGGCGTGCCGGTCACGTCAAACAGGCGACCCAGGGTTTCCTGGCCTACGGGCACCAGCACCTTGTCGCCCGTATCGGTTACCTCGGTACCGCGGGCCAAGCCGTCGGTGGAACCGAGGGCCAGGCAGCGGGCCCAGTTGTTGCCGATGTGCTGCTGCACTTCCAGCACCAGCCTCTCGCCGTTGTTGTCCAGCTCCAGGGCGTCAAAGAGATTGGGCAACTGGTCCGGGGGAAACTCCACGTCCACCACGGTTCCGATTACCTGAACAATACTTCCGGGCATTTTGTTGACCTCCCGTGGCCTCAGGTTGTGCGGCGGTCCTTCGACAAGCTCAGGATGAGCGGTATGTCAGCCCTCCAGGGCAATCTGGCCGCCAACCAGGTCCAGCAATTCGTTAGTAATACTGTCCTGGCGCAGCTTGTTCATCACCAGGGTCAGGTCATCCGCCAGGGACTTGGCATTGTCGGTAGCGTTCCGCATCGCCACCATACGAGCGGACTGTTCGCTGGCTATGGATTCGAGCATGGCGTGGTAAACCTCCATGTCCACGAACTGGGGCAGGAGGGAACCCAATACCGTCAAGGTGTCCGGTTCATAGATGTAACCCGACCGGTCCGTGGCAGACAGTTCCGCCGGGGACACCGGCAGCAGCTTTTCCACCACGGGCTCCTGGGACATGGTGGAAATGAACCTGGTGTAAACGAGATAGACCTCGTCCATTTCCCCTTCCAGGAAGTTGTCAATAAGCATGCGGGAGATGGGCAGCGTGTCCGCCACCAGCGGACGGTCGCCCAGGTCAGCGAAGACGGCCAGCAGGTCCTGGCCGTAGCGGGCCATGAAGTCGCGGCCCTTGCGTCCGACGGCAATGCTCCGGGTGGGGGCAGACTGGTCCAGGATGAACTGGGCCACGCGGCGGTTGACGGTGGAGTGCATGCCACCGGCCAGGCCGCGGTCCGGCGTGATGGCCAGCAGCCCGATACGGTTGACGGGCCTTACCTCCAGCAAGGGGTGCAGGGCCTCGCCGTCTTCCGCTGGCTGGGCGGCAAGGTGCGCGATCACCTCGTAGATTTTCTCGGCATAGGGACGGCCCTGCAACACGGAATTCTGGGCCCGGCGCATTTTGGAGGCGGCTATCAACGACATGGCGTTGGTAACCTTGCCGGTGTTCTCCACGCTGCGGATTCGTCGCCTTATGTCGCGTACGCTTGGCATGCTCTTCTTTCTTCAATCCACCACTGGACGCCAATTACCACTATTGAACGACATCGGGTCAGTGATAATCGCGCCTGTTGGTGGACTATTCCTTAACTAAACGTCGCCTTGAAGTTGTTGATGGCCTCGGTCAATTGGGCGGCCAGATCCTCGGGCAGGTTGCCGCTGCCAGCTATGGCCTCGCCAATCTCCGGGTGGGCGCTGCCCATGTGCTCCAGCAACTGTTCCTCAAAAGCGCCGACCCGTTCCAGGGGCACGTCATCCGTCAGGCCCGCGTTAATGGCATAAAGGACAATTACTTCCTGCTCCAGCCGCAGGGGCCGGTACTGGGGCTGCTTCAAAACCTCGGTGGACAACTGCCCCCGGGCCAACTGGGCCCGTGTGGCAGCATCCAGGTCTGAAGTGCCGAACTGGGCAAAGCTGGCCAATTCGCGATACTGGGCCAGATCCAGGCGCAACCGACCGGCCACCTGGCGGATTGCCCGGGTCTGGGCTGCGCCACCGACGCGGGACACGGAAAGACCGACGTTTACGGCGGGGCGAATGCCAATGTTGAACAGTTCCGGCTCCAGGTAAATCTGGCCGTCCGTAATAGAAATCACGTTAGTGGGAATATAGGCCGACACGTCACCGGCCTGGGTTTCAATAATGGGCAATGCGGTAATCGAGCCGCCGCCGTGCTCCTGGTCCAGCTTGGCTGCTCTTTCCAGCAGACGGCTGTGTAGGTAGAAAACATCGCCGGGGTAGGCTTCGCGGCCGGCCGGGCGGCGCAGGAGCAGGGACATCTGGCGATAGGCCCAGGCGTGCTTGGTCAGGTCGTCGTAAACTACCAGCACATCCTTGCCCTGGTCCATGAATTCTTCGGCCATGGCGCAACCGGCATAGGGGGCAATGAACTGCAACGGGGCTGAATCGGAGGCGCCGGCGTTGACCACGATGGTGTGGCCCATGGCGTCATTTTCTTCCAGGATGCCCACAACCTGGGCAACCTTGCCCTGCTTCTGGCCGATGGCAACGTAGATGCAGATGAGGTCGCCGCCCCGCTGGTTGATAATGGTATCCAGCGCTATGGCGGTCTTGCCCGTGGAGCGGTCGCCGATGATCAGTTCCCGCTGGCCCCGGCCTATGGGAATCATGGCGTCAATGGCCTTGATTCCGGTCTGCACCGGGGTATCCACTGACTGGCGCACCACCACGTTGGGAGCCACCTGCTCCACCGCCCTGGAGCCCGAGGTGCTGATGGGGCCCTTGCCGTCCAGCGGCCGGCCCAGGGGGTCAACGACCCGCCCGATCAGCGCGTCACCTACGGGAATCTCAATAATCTGGCCGGTGGAACGGACCCGGTCGCCCTCTTTGATTATGTTGGCATCGCCCAGAATGGCGGCGCCCACAATGTCGGACTCCAGGTTCAGGGCCAGGCCCAGAATGTCATTGCCAAAATCCAGCAACTCGTTGGAGCGCACGCCCTGCAAGCCCTGGATGCTGGCGATACCGTCACCCACCTGGACCACGGTACCTACGTCCACCAGGCTCAAATCACCGCCAAATTCCTCGATTTGACGACGGATAAGAGAAACGATTTCCTGACCCCTGATCGCCATGGGGGACTCTCCTTAATAACGAATGTACGCCGTGGCCGGTTCACCGACCGGCCGGCAACCCGGCCCCGGCTTCACCTAACCGGACGCAGCTTCGGCTCGTATTTGTCGTCGCAACACTTCCAGCTTGGAACGTGTGCTGCCGTCCAGCAAGCGGTCACCGATCTGAACAACCATACCACCCAGTATGGACTCATCCACCCGGGTGGACATGACCACCTCCCGCTGGACCAGGTCGGCCACAAACTGCCGAATGCGCTCGGCCTCGGCGGGGCCCAGTTCCACCGCGGTGGTAACTTCGATGCGCTGCCGCCCCAGCCGATCGTCCACCAACTGCCCGTAGGCCGCCGAAACATCCCCAGCCGAGTCCACCGACCCGCGGGTAATCAGCAGGGAACCCAGGTTCCGGACCATTGGATCTATATCGGGAAGAACCGTTGAAAGGGCGGAGATCTTCTGGTCCAGGGGGACCTCGGCATGCTTCAGAAAGGGATTAAACTGCTCATCCTGCATGGCGTCCGCCATCAGGGCCAGGTCACTGGCCCACTGGTCGGTACGGTCATTCTCCACCGCAAGCTCAAACAGGGCACGCGCGTAACGCTGGCCCCCCACCGGCTTCGCCATAGGCTGTCCTAACCTCGCCTCAAGCTCTCACCCTCTTCCAGAACCTGGGTGATGAGTTCCTCATGAGCCTGGCGGTCCAGTGACCGCCGGATAACCCTTTCAGCGGCAGTAATGGCAAGATCGCCAAAACCGGCGCGCAACTCCTCCAGGGCAGCATCCCTTTCCCGCTGGATGTCGGCCCGGGCTCGCTCGGCGAAAGCTTCCGCCTCCTGGCGCGCCCGTTCCATTTCGCTTTCCCGGAATCGCTGGGAGGCCTCCCTTGCCTGGTCCATGAGCCGCTGGCCCTCGCGCCGGGCCTCGTTCAACTGCTCCTCTATGGCAGCCTGGGAACTGGCCGCCTCTTCCCGCGCCCGCTCTGCGGCGGAGAGGCCCTCCTGGATTCGCTCAGACCGCTGGTCCATGGCGCCCATGAGGGGCTTGTAAGCGAACTGGTAGAGAATCGCCAGCAGGATGACGAAAGTAACCAGGTAGGCTATCAGCAGGGGCAGGTTGATTCCTAGTTCAACCATAACGCTAGACCACGAACAACAGAATTACGGCAACGATAAGGGAGTAAATGCCCAGCGCCTCGGCGAAGGCAATAGCCAGAATCATGTTGGTGGTAATGGAACCGGCAGCGTCGGGATTGCGGCCAATGGCCCCCATTGCGCCGGCGCCCAGGATGCCGATGCCGATGCCCGGGCCGATTACGCCCACCGCTATGGCCAGGCCGGCTCCCAGGAACTTGGCCGCTTCGGCCTCTAACGCCAAGAGAATCGGTAGTAGCTCCATTTCTGCGAGTCCTCCATGTTTTGTAGTCTGGTTTCCCGAAGGTTCCGGCCTTCCCCCCAATCGGGGAAGATACTTGTCCAGCCAGGTTCAGGTACCCTTTCTTTAGTTCCCTTGCCTAGTGCTCTTCGTGATGCACCGCAAGGGACAGGAATACGAGGGTCAGTCCGGCGAAAATAACCGCCTGAATCAACCCCACCAGCAATTCCAGGCCAAATACGAAGATATTGGCCACGAAGGGAACCAGGAAGGTGATCATCACCACCAGGATTTCACCGGCGGTCATGTTGCCGAACAAACGGAATGTAAAGCTTACAATCCGCACCAGTTCGCTGATGAGTTCCAGGATGCCCACGAAGACATCGATCAACCCGCTGGGACGCCCCCGCAGCAGGTTTCCAAAGGCGAAGAATTTCTTGAAGTAGCCCAGCCCCAGGACTCGAAGACCCCAATATTCGACAAAAACGAAGGACACCAGGGCCAGAGCCAGGGGCATGTTGACATCGGTACCAGCCGGGCGGATCAGGTGCGCCTCAAGCTTGAAGTCCCACAGGCCGCCGGACCCGAAGCCCACAGCCTGGTACAGGGGCACAAGGAAGAGGGCAATCCAGGCATTGAAGAGCACGAAGAAGAAGATAGTCGCAACCACCGGGAAGGCCTTGCGAGCCATATCCGGCCCGAGGACGCTGGAGGCGAAATTGAGAACACCTTCAAATATGCTCTCCACCACCGACTGGAATCGCCCGGGCACCATCGCCTTCTTTCGGGCTCCAAGTACGAAGAACAGGATAATGACAAGACTGGCCACCCAGGCGGACAGAAGGGTGTTGGTAATGGCAAACTGGGTAACCGGCAGCGGCGTGAAGTGGTGCTCTTCTTCGGCCCCGCTCTCATGACCTGAAGCCTCGGACGCCGGAGGGTGTTCCGCATCGGCGGTCGGCTTGGCTTCGGCTTTATCTTTGGAGGGATAGTCGGAGTAACCGAGGCTTTCTTTTACTGCGGAGAAGGGGAAAATTGGCTGAGGAGGGAGGTGAATGGCCGGTTGATCCAGGAAGCGGGAGGTGCCGAACATCTGGGAGCCGATGGCGCCAACTACGAAACCTGCAATCAATAACGCCACCATGACCAACCCGGCCAGCAGCATCACTCTCTTGGCAGCAGCACCTGACGGCACTATTTTTCACTCCCTGATTCGGTCAAATCCGGATTACGCGTTCCGTAGAGGACCGGCAGTATCATCTTGTAGACGCCCCAGAAAGCGGCAACGCTTCCCAGCAACACTCCGACGATTGTGAAGAGTGGCGAAACTCCGGTCAGCCTGTCAGCCACAATCCCCAGCAAAATGCCCGCCACCACACAGAAGGCGATGTACCATCCCAGACCGGTCAGCCGCAGGGCAATTACCCACCAGGACATCCCGTTCACCAAACGTCCAGCATGTTAACATCGGGTTTACGAAAAGTCAATTTGCCGGGAAGGGTTTTCGAAAAGCCGGCAGCCAGCTATGGGAGACAACTTTCACGGCCCCGCGCAATGGGGCCCCACAAATACGAAACCAAACTGAAAGGCAACATCCTTCCGCGAACGAATGGGCCAGAGTCCGGCGATTCAACCCTGGTGTCGAATTGCAATCATCCCACGCAGGAAATCGAACACATAGCAGCCCCGGCCACATTGTTCCGGGGCGCGTGCCGTGGCAAGGATTGTTCGCAACTGTTCAGAATCAGAGAGCATCAAAACTGGAAGCGATGTTGATGCCCTAATCGAGGTTCCCGCCTTCGCGGGAACGACGGGTTTTCCGGCTTTGGAACTCACCCCCTCTGTACGGTTACGAATGTTCCCTTCGGGTTGAAACGGTCCGGACCAAACGAGCTTTATCGTCCCTGCTGTTCTCCGCCAAAGTCCTCCAGGTCCAGGTCCATAATGAAGTCGGTAAACGCGGACATTCGGCGCAGTTCCTCTTCATTGACCTCGCCGGTTGGTTCGGCATTGTCACGTACCGGCGTAATGGGCTTTCCGGTTTCCTTGTCCAGCAGGATGCCGGCCTTGTCCATAACCGATTCCTCGGCGAAAATCGGGACCTGCGCTCTCACCGCCAAAGCCATCGCGTCGCTGGGGCGGGAGTCTATTTCCTTGGTGTCACCATTAACTTCAATAACTATCTTTGCGTAAAAGGTATCGTTATGCAGGTCGCTGACCAGGATATGAACCACGGAGCCGCCCAGGGTGTCAATCACGGTTCGCAGCAAGTCGTGGGTCAGGGGACGGGGCACGCTCAAGTCTTGCAGCTTAACCGCGATAGCATCGGCCTCCGCGGGTCCGATCCAAATGGGCAGGTAGCGGTCGGATTCCTCTTCCTTAAGGATGACTACCCTCTGGTAGTTCATCGGGCTTACCCTGATGCTGTCAATAGACATACTGCGCATACCCGCGGCCTCCGTGTGATACCCTGAAAGGTAGCAACATTATGACTCTTGCCGAATATATGTCAACAGGAAGGGTAGGGGCCGGCAGGACGATTGCAAAGTCGAGGCCAAGAGTCCCATCCCCCTGGTTGGGGGAAGGCTGGGATGGGGGTGGGGTCTGCTTCCTTTCATGTCATGCAACGCCCCCCTCACCCTAACCCTCTCCCGCCAGGGGAGAGGGGACTTTGCAATCGTCCTCGGCCCAGCGACGCCAGGCCAGGAGCATGCCCGATTGATAAAATGCCCGAAATCCACCCGGTATTCTGCTGGAAACCGGGCCCTTAGCGTGAATTATAATGGCGCCCAATAACAACATGCGGGTGGTTGGAGGCTCGGCCAAGGGCCATCGCCTCAAGGGTGCGGTGACTCCGGGGGTACGACCCACGTCCGAACGGGCAAGGGCGGCCATCTTTAACGTTATCCCGCCGTGGCTGCTCCGGGATGCGCGAGTACTCGATCTTTTTGCGGGCACCGGAAGCCTGGGTATCGAAGCCCTGAGCCAGGGCGCCGCCTGGGCCGACTTCGTGGAACGCAACCGGCGCCAGTGCCTGGTATTGCAGGAAAACTTGCGCTCTACCGGTTTTTCTTCGCAATCAGAGGCCCACTGCGGGGAAGCGGCACGCCTGGTCAGGAATCTTGAGGGACCCTATCAACTGGTCCTGCTGGACCCGCCCTATAAAATGGGAGACCTGGGTTCTTTCATGGAGTTACTGTCCGAAACCCAGGGGTTGGTGGACGACAAGGGCATGGTAGTGGTAGGACATTCCCGCCACACCAGCCTGGCAACGGAATTCGGCAAATTGACCCTCAAGTCTCTCCGCAGGTACGGCGATAACGTGGTCGAATTCTATCAAACGGGAGGTATTCAATGGTAAGGGCGCTCTACCCGGGGAGCTTCGACCCTGTCACCCGGGGTCATATAGACATCACTGCCCGGGCCGCGGCGCTCTTTGAGGAAGTCGTCATTGCCGTTTACGCAACGCCTTCCAAGAACCTCCTTTTCAGTACCGAGGAACGGCTGGGCCTGTTCAAGGACGCGGTGAGCCACCTGCCCAATGTGACAGTCAGGCAGTTTGAAGGGCTGGTCGTCAGGTTTGCCCAGGAAATTGGCGCGGCGGTGATTGTAAGAGGACTGAGGAGCGGTTCCGATTTCGAGTACGAGTACGAGATGGCATTCATGAACCGCAAGCTGGCTCCCGATGTGGATATGGTTTCGTTCATGACCTCTCAGGAGCACATGTTTGTCAGTTCGAGCCTTCTCAAGGAAGTGGCAAGGCTCGGGGGAGACATTACGGGTATGGTAACTCCCAGGGTAGCGGAAGAAGTCTATGCAAAATTTGGCATTCCGGCGCCATAAGCGGGGTGGTCGGAGAAGGGGGACATCATAGATATTATTAATGTTATCGACCGGCTGGAGATTCTCATCAACAGTAGCAAGGCGATGCCAATGACGGGCAGCCTGATTGTGGACAAGTCAAAGCTGACCGAATTGCTTGATCAGCTGCGTCTTGGCGTGCCCCAGGAAATCAGGGCCGCCGAAGAGGTTCTCTACCAGAAGGAGCAGATTATGAACGTGGCCCTGGCAGACGCAAAGAGGGCCAAGGAAAAGGCGGAGGATGAATTCTCCAGGCAGTTGACCCAGTCGGAGCAGCAGCGCCGCGCCCAGGAGATTCTGGAAGATGCCCAGGACAGGGCCTCCCGCATCCTTCAGATGGCCGAGGCGGAGGCTCAGAACCGCCGGACCGAGGCCGATGCCTACGCCCTGCGCACTTTGAGGTCTTTGGAGAGGGAAGTCAACGGCATCAGCGGCAGCGTGCGGAAAGGCATTGACATGCTGGCGGGAAGCACCCTGGCAGGAACGGTAGCCAGCGGCAAAGAATTCGGCGACGACGATTAGTTTTCCCGCACCCGGCTGACGGGGTCTCCTCCGGAACCGGCAATTCAGTCCGTGGGCCGTGAACCCCAGATCGGACAAATCATGAATATATGAAAAAGGGCAGGCTCGACGGCCTGCCCTTTCAGTTTTCCAGCCCTTGACCCTACTGCAATAGGCCTGACCCGTTCGCCGAATGCTCTTTTTCCTACATTACCGATTTGTACCAGTCCAGGATTTCGCTGCCCGTCATGAAAAGAACACCTTCAAAACTGCTGATGTAGTCGAAAATCTGCTCGTAGTACTTTATGCGATGGGCGGCGCCCGTAATGTAGGGGTGAGTGGACACACAGAAGATGCGGGCGCTTTCCGCTCCCTCTGCATAAAGGGTATCGAACTGGTCCTTGGCGCGGTTGAAAATTTCCGGGGACTGGTGATGCTGCACCATGTAGATGGGTATGTCATTCAGCTCCACTGTGTATGGCACTGAAATCAGGCTGCCTTCCTTGACTTTCATCGGATAGGGCTGATCATCGTTGCACCAGTCACAGACATACTCGATACCTTCTTCGGCCAGGATATCCGGTGTATCGAAGGTCTCGGCCAGGCCGGGACCCATCCAGCCCCTGGGGGCCGCGCCGCTGAATTCTCGAATCGTGTCTATGGTCCGGCGGATAGCTTCCCTTTCGTCCGGTTCCCGGTTAATCACCCGCTGAATGTAACTATGCCCCAGCAACTCCCACCCCGTATCCAGGCAATCCTGCACCAGGAAGGGATAGCTGTTGCAAACGGAAGCGTTGAGACTGACCGTAGCCCGAATGCCCCGCCGGTCCAGCGCCCGCTTCATCCGCCAGAAGCCGACCCGCAGGCCGTAGTCGAACCAGCCGAAGTTTGGTATGTCGGGAATCACTTCCACGCCCTGGGGTGTGGGCAGCACCGTCCGGGCCATAGCCTCGTTGATGTCCCACTCTTCTACATTTATGACAACCCACACGGCTACCCTGGCATTATCGGGGAGCTTGATGGGCGGACGGTGAAATATGGGCGAATAGTCGGCGCGCGGGTTTGCCATTTTTCCTCCGTATTAGGGCGCTGTCGGGATATGGAATCTCAAGCATTTGCGATGGATGGTCAAGAGGGTTCCGCAAGTCAATCCGCTTGAGGAGCGCTGCACTTCTCTGTTGCCTTGAACTGCTGGCGAACCGCTCCGTAACCCAGGTAATCGGTCCGGGCGGCTAAAGGCCCATGGTTTGCACGCCCAGCCTCGCCAGGTCCTCATCTTCCTGGGAGCTAAGGCCGCTGACGCCGATGGCGCCCAGCACGGCTCCAGATCCGGGGTGAAGTGCCACTACGGCGCCTTGGGCAGACACCAGGTTTGGATTACCCATATCCGAAACGCTGCGACCCTGGCTCTGCAGCCTTTCCGCGTAAGCCGCCGAATCCTGTCCCGACATGGCGGAGGTGTAAGCTTTGCGGATGGCGAAGGTCTGGGGATTGGCCCTGCATCCATCCATCCTCGCGTAGCTGAGCAGGTTCCCGCCGTCGTCAACAATGGCAATAGCCACCGGACGGTCCGGTTCCTGGGTAGCCTTATCCAGCATGGCATCCATGGCTTTACGGGTCTGTCCCAGGCTGAGCATGGGCTTGTCGTACATGGCGCAACCCCCTCCTCGAAAAGTTTGCGTAATTCTACACGGGGGGTGTCGGCGTTACAAGTTGACCTGGCGCATTCCGCCAACTAGCGGGTCAAAGGTTGCGGAGGAAACAGGGCATGCAGGGTGGTGCTAGAATAGCTTGCCGCGAATACTTGGGCAGCATTCCAATTCAAGGCTTCGATGTAGGGTTCGGATGGTAGCTTTCGGGGACGATGTCAATGATCTCCCTTCATTTATTTGAACACGCCGACCTGGACATCGCAGTATCCAACGCCGCCCCGGAGGTCCTGGCCTAAGCCGACCAGGTAATTCAAAGCAACAACTCCGGTTCCGTTGTCGAATACCTGCTTCAATTCTTAAACGAAAACGGGAAGCCCTAAACCCCGGTCAGAAAAGCGATTGAGGAAGCAAAGGGAAGGCGCTTGGTATGGTGGCGGAGGGAGTGGGATTCGAACCCACGATACCCGGAGGTATACCGGTTTTCAAGACCGGCGCATTCGTCCACTCTGCCATCCCTCCTGTTGCCGGTTAACCGGCGGGCGCAGCACACAAAGAAAAAGATTAGCTGCTTCTGACTCTTCCCAATTCAGCTGCAGGGCTGTGTGGCGACGTAAACGGGGCAATAGTCTAACCAAAACCGAGTTCACGGGCAAGGCATCATTTGGTCGGGACCAGGGTCTTTCGATTGTCGGCAGCATCCTGTCCAGTCCGTTCGTGGTGAGCTTGTCGAACCATAAGCGGACAGCCCTTCGTCAAGCTCAAGGCAAACGGGCCCGGCAACAATCGAAAGACCCTGTGGTCGGCACAGAGTTCCGTGCCAGGCAGTCGGATTACCCCACGGAGCCGCTTCGCGAACCGGCCCGGCCCTTTACCTCGACAGCTTTTCCAACGGCACAGCATTTGAATTTGAAGCGTTCCTCCAGCTACGGATAGGTTGTCCCTCCAAGCCAGTAAGAGGAGCATCCATTCGTGTGTACTGCGACGGATTTGTAAGTGTGGAAAAAGGACTGTAATCGTGCAATAATATTCCCGCACTTCGGGCGGTTGCCTGTCCTGCTGGAACCCGCAAGTTTTTTTACGAAATATTGTGGCTGTCTCGGCGACAATTGACGGAAACAAGTGGTAGATAATAGCCTTTCCCCCCACGGCGGAGTGTTGGTGGAGAGGGTTGCGCCGCTGAGTGCGAGTGACCTGGACAGTGTCGCACACCTTCCTCGAATTGCAGTCAGGGACCAGATTGCTCGTGAGTGCGTCAATATCGCCTACGGCTTTTTTTCGCCCCTGGACGGTTTCATGGGCTCCGCAGACCTGGATTCAGTTGCCCGCCACATGACCCTGGCCAGCGGCTACATCTGGAGCATCCCCGTCGTCCTGGACCTTTCCGACGCTGAGGTCGCAGGGCTGGGACTCAATATCAACGACACCGTCCTGCTGACGTACCAGGGACAGCCCCTTGCGACGCTGGATGTGGCCGAGATTTTCTCCTACGACAAGGAGTTTCTTGCCCAGCAGGTTTACGGCACTACGGACGATAGCCACCCGGGCGTACAGCGGACCTACGAGTACCAGGATAC
>VXOH01000007.1 GCA_009840135.1 Chloroflexota bacterium
GAGAGCGAGGGCCACAACCACGGCGAGGCCAATAATTGGGGTAAATCCTCTTACCGACTTTGCACCATAAGTAGTCCAAAATGACGACTTATGGTGCAGGTGAGTGACTTTTGGTGCAGGTGTAACTGGGACCTATTTTAGCGGGGTCAAGCTCGAGCCGCAGCGACAAACGAGCCTACCGCTATGACCACAAAGAAAACGAGCGGAAACACAGCGACCAAGTCTGTTGCCATTGCTGTCTCCCTACCAGTCCATCGGCACAAGCGGGGGACAGCACCAATCTTAAGCCCTTTGGGGGGCCTGGAAGTATCGCCGAATAATCGGCCATCAAGGGTGCTCTCTGTCCCCTGGTCGCACTGAAGAATTTGGTGACTCCAGGCTTACGGTGCTGGCAGGGATGGTACCCCTGCCAGCACTATCAAACCCGAATCGACCACACTGGTTCAGGTGTTTATGTTAGCAGAGTTTCGGTGCAGAGTCGGAGGTGGCAATGATGGGGGGCTGGGCTCGTGGAACAGGTTCATCTGGTCCCGAATATGTTCCAGGGCGGTAAGGTCTCTAAGCCCGTGGACCCCTGAGTTTCCGGCCCGATATTTGATGCCTGCCGGCGTCGCCAGACCGCCCGTTCTTGGGACGTGGCCGACGTTGTGATGCTCTCCAATTATTGGAGTTCGTGGTTTTTTGCCCACTACTGTGGGGTCGCTTGGAAGGCACAGATTAACCTCCTGTCGCGGGTGGAAGATTTAGGTTCTCCAGCGATTTGACGGTCCTGGTGACAGCCGGGACCGTCGTCTCCCGTTAAATGGGAGGCCGCTACTACTGATATTATATCAACTCCCTATCCCCCAGACCCCCTCCGAAATTGACTACCCGAAGATTTCCCCTTAGAATCCCCGTTGCGACAGTCCCCAAGGTAAATCGACACGAGCCGAATAGCAGGGTATGGCTTTGCCATGCCCTCTCAGGCTCGTGGGTAATGGGACTGTCGCAAGTAGCCAGTACCTAGCTATGAGGGGGCACCCGCGATGGTCCACAGTCTCTTGCTTCTCCCCCTGATCCGCAGGGCCTCCCAGCTAGTTTGGGAGGTCTGTGATGATTACCACCATTTTCCTGCTGACTGCCACCGCCTTAGTCTTGCTCTTGGCAGGCTGGGCCTACAACGCACGATTCAAGTGGAGCAAGCCCGTTTTCGTCCTGGGCGTTTTCGCAGCGGTGGGGCTTCTGTTGGTGGCTTCCACCTCCTGCGCAGTCCCTGCCGACCCGGCACCGTCCGAGCGGTCAGATGCTACGGCAACCCAGCGGGATACCAGTGGTAGCTTCAGCCAAGGAGCCGCCCAGATCCAAAAGATCCTCCAGGACTACAAGACAAACTCCATACGCGCTTAGGACGTTTACGTGGGGCAGACCATGCTGGTGGGCGGGGAGATTAAAGCCTTTGACGAGCATTGGCTGGGCGTGGGAGTGACGATCCTCCCGGGGGACGACCCAAATAAGGGAACCCTGCCGCAGGTCTGGCTGAAGCGCAAGGTGTCCCTGATTTTCGTCAGCAACGACGCCCGCACCTGGCTCCACAAGATGAACGTAGGCGACCAGATCGCGGTCCAATGTCTCTTTGGGAGGTTTAGTCCAAATTCGATGGAGGGGCCATTGGAGTTGACCGAATGCCAGCAGGTGCCGGAAACGGCAGGGGAGTGATATGCAAACCGCACTCAGACAAATCGTGCCTTGGCTGGTCGCCGGTGGTTGGGTGGCCGGGTCCGCCACCGGTGCCGATAAGAAACAGTCCATGTAGCCTGTTGGGGAAGAATAAGCATGATGGAATAGCCGGAGCATCGATGCTCCGGCTTCTTAATTCAAGGTATTCAGGGTCTCGCTCCAGACGGCGTTGATGCCGCCTAGCTCAAACAAGGACTGAATCAGGACGCAGATGTTGTGGCACAGGATTTTCACCAGGGTCTCGTTGACCTGGGCGGTGAACGACTTGGCCCGGACCGCCGTCCCGAACTTGAGCTTGATCATGCTGAACGCCGTCTCCACGTTAGACCGCTTGTGGTAATAGGCCAGGAACTCCTCGCGGCGGAGATGGTAGTAGTGGTACGACCGCTCCCAGAGCCGTTGCTGGGCGTCGTCCCGCAGGTGGTGGCCGTAGTCGCTGGTGCTATTCACCTTGAACGGGATGTAGGCTTGGCCACCCAATGCTGCCACGGCGGCCAGGTTGGCCTTGGAGAGATACGCCTTGTCCGCCGAGACCTCCTTGATCTCGAAGCCCTGGGCCGTCGCCTCTACCAGCGGAATGAAGTATGGGCAGTCGTTGGCTGAGGCCACGGTCACCTCGGCGGCGGTGATGATGTTGGTCTGCGTCCCACAAGCGATATGCCCCTTCACCCAGTCCGCCGCCTTGCGCTTCCGCCCCGACTTGTGGTCGTACCAGCGGTTGTAGACACTGGTGCTGAAGCCGCTGGAGTCCACCGCAAAGCTGCTCTCCACCGCCGCCAGCGGCAGGGCGCTCTTGACGATGAGTTCCTCCAGCAGGGGGGTCAGCTCCGGCTTTTGCAGGTATCTCAGTACACTGTTGAAACTGGGTGCGGCGTCCAGTTGCTCCAGGACCCGGGCCCGCCGGATGTCAGTCATGGCACGCCGGCCCGACTTCTCCGAGTAGACCTTGAGCCCGGCTGCGAGGACCATGTCGGCCAGGGGCAACTTGGGCCGTCCCAAGCCCTGCGGCGGCGGCTCTATGGTGCCGCAGAGCTCTTTCAACAGCTTGGGGAACAGCTCACCCTCGTATTGCTGCGCCGCGTTGTAGGCCGGCCAGTGCTGGGTGGTGTCGGGATTGCGCCGGGGAATGGGCAAGGGCGGCAGGGCCAGGTCGTATTTAACCTGCTCCAACTTGGGGGGCTCGGGCACCAGCACCTGAGTCTGCGCGGGACCCTTTGGACTCACATCCTCACCCCTGGCATCGACGGTGTGCTGGGCTACCTGAACTTCCGTGTCGCCTTCCAGTTGGATATAGTGCTCCACGGCGTGGATGTGCTCGCAAGCTCTATCCCGCAACTCAAAGTCCTCGCAGGAGCAGCAGTCCAAGTCTTGTCCGTCCACGTAGGAACCGTTGCCGCCTTGGCTGGGGATCTGGTAGCCCAACTTGTTTTTCTTGATGGGAGCACGAGCGGCTATGGCCACGCCCCTAAGCTGGCGACCCTCGCCGTCGTCGTCGGGATCGCTTAGACTACGGGTTGTGGGAAGTAACTGCTTCGTTTCAATCGTCGGTACCTCCTGACTATCTTTATTGACTAAGGGTATAGGGTCTTCATCAAGAATAATCAAGGGGCCGACTGGGGATTCTTCGACAGTACCATGAGGGCCTACCCAGCCTAGCTAATGTTCGGGGTCTGCGGAATGGTCGTAGCCGTCGGTCTGCCAGACCGAGCGGGGACGGGGGGTGTCGTGGTAGCGGTAGGTGCCGAAGGACACGCGCTCGAAGTGTTCCGGGTGCTTGGAAATGCAGGTGCGGATGTAGGTCTTCAGGCTCCGGCGCGAGCCCTTCCTATTGGGGCGAGCCTTCTGTAAGTAGTGGGCAATCACTCCCAGGCTCAGGTAGTGACCTTCGGCGGCGCGCCCGATGACCCGCAGGCGGTCCAGCAGATTGCGAGTGCCGGTGAAGTCGAGGTCCAGGTCTTCCGGGTTGTGGATGGGGAGGTTGTTAGGGGGCAGGTCGTCTTGAGCCGGCGGGGACGGCGGTGGCAGGTCCTGTAGGGGCTGATCAAGAGTGGCGGCGGCAACGGTTTCAACGGCGCCTACACGGAGCAGTTGGGCGGTGATGCGGAGGGCATCCTGTTGTCGCTGGAGTTGTGAAATTTGGGTGGAGAGATGGTCAACCTGGTTTTCTAAGTCGGTAATAGTGAATGTAGTCATAACGGCAAGGGCCTCCTCGTATGAGTATAGTCATTTCCGTAATTACCTCCTGAATTGCTTTGGTACCTCTAAGTACACCCATTCTAGCAGAATCCCAGCCGTTTGGCAATCGCCCTAACACTCAATTGATATATTATCTATTCCTTCTCATAATAACAAGGAAATCAGGAGGGGAGCCATGGAAGGAGCTGTAGACGAACAAACTCCGGACCTGGAACCGGGTGACCCATTGCTGCTGGGGGAGTTTATGACCACGGCCTACCGCCGTTGGGTATTATGGTGCCAGCTATGCTCTTGACCTTGGCCTGTACGGCCCTTACTGACGTAGCTGATCACATTCTGGAAACTGGGGTACTAGGCAAGTGTCGCCCTGCATCAAGTCCACATGTGCCTTGCCCCTTTGGGCTATTTCTGTGTCCTGAGCGGACTACCGACTCTGTGTTCGTTGGTGGCAGAAATATCGTACTGCGGTCCTGGCGGGTACCTCAGTGACCGCGACTCGGTGGGAGTAGAACGCATCAGGGTTTACGATTATCCCTGGTTTCCATAGCTCCCCTTGACCTCGATGCTTTAGAAGAGGCATTTACGGTTGGCAATAGCAGGGAGAGAAGAGGAAGCTTAGGCCGCACTATAGTAGCTGTCAAAGCCTGGAACAAGTGCCAACGAAAAAGGCTGGCGAGTGTGCCAGCCCTTTTCGTTTGACCATCTTCAGAATCGCGGGCTTCACCGCTCGGCCAGCTCTCGTAGCACTCCTAACGTCGCCAGGGCATCGGATTTGGCTCGGTGCTGGGGCTGAGGAAACTCAACCTTTAACAAGCGAGCCGCCTGGTCCAGCTTGTGCCACCGGTAGCCCCGCTTCGAGTAGTTCCATTCGCCGTGCCAGTGCGAGTAGGTCCGCATGGCGCAGAGGCCCGGGCCCCAGCTGGTCTCATAGGCAATCTTGCCCCATTCCTGGTGAGGCCGGCCGGTCAGCCCAAAGCTGCGTAGGCTCTGAGATATCATCCGCAGGTCGTAGGCCAGGTTGTAAGCCACCACCAGCCTGCCCCGGAAGAGTTCGTCCACGTAGTCGATGAGGTCACCGATGAGGGGCGCTCCCACCACGTCCTCATTGCTGATGCCGTGGATTTGGGTGGCGCCCTCAGGAATGGGCCGGGTGGGGCAGACCAGCGTATCCAGCAGCACGGTCCCGTCCAGGTCCACGCAGGACAGCTCTACGATCTCGGCGGAATTGCCCAAGCCGGTGGTCTCAGTGTCAAAGATCACGGGGTCCATTTCAGTGGCCCGCCTAGCTGCGGCTACAGCCAGCTTTCGGTGCCTGTTCCGAATTGCGTTCATTACGACCCTCCTTCCATCACTTTTTGTCAGCCAAACTCGCCGGTATCGGCACCAGTCAGGTGAGCAGTGAAGCCCCGACAGTGCGAATACTTCAGGAAGCCAGGGGTCAGGCTGGTCCCCCGCGAGTTTGTCCTGGCCACCACCTCGTCCAGCTTCTGGGTGCGGGTTGGCAAGAGTAAGCAACACTTGGCACGGTTGCCCGTCCTCACCAGCAGGGCCCACATCGGTCGCCGCCGCCCTGTCTCCGGGTCCTGGGTAACACCCAGGACCCCGAAGTCCATTTCTGCCGTGCCTCTTATCTCCAAGTATGCACCTCCTGACACGTCATTCTGGTGTTTCCCACGACCGGGACAGCTAGGCGGCCAGTGACAGCCACTCGTCCGAGCCTGGTTTGAACTCGGCCCGGACGCCTAGCTCGTAGAAGGCTTTGATCAGCACACAAATGTTGTGACACAACAGCTTGAGCAGCACCTCATTGACCTGAGCGGTATGCCGCTTAGAGAGCAGCCGGCCTCCGAACTTCGCCTTGACCGCCGAGAAAGTGGACTCGACGTTGCTCCGCTTGTGATAGCGGGCCTTGAACTCTTCCTGGTGCAGGTTGAAGTAATGAAAGCACAGGTTCCAGATAGTGGCCTCGTCGCTATCCTTATTCCGCCCCTCGTTGTAGCGAGCCTTCGAGTTGGACCTGAAGGGGATCAACGGCGTAGCGCCCACGTCGCTCACCAGGCGCAAGTTCGCCGCGCTCAGGTAAGCCTTGTCCCCCATGACCTCCCGAACCTCAAAGGTCTTGGCGGTGGCACGCACCATCTCCGGCAGGTGCTGCCCGTCATGGGAGTCGGCGTCCGTGATGATGGCACTGGTGATGATATTGGTCTTGACACCGCAGGTCAGGTGACATTTCAGGTAGCGCGCGTGGGCCTGCTTCTGCTTCTTGCCCGATCCCCACTTGTCATCGAACCACCGGTCGTGCACCGAGGTGGAAAAACCGGAGGAGTCCATGGCGAAGTCCGTTTCGATGGACGCCAAGGGCCGGGAGCTCTCTTCTATCAACTTGTGCAGGATGGGCGTCAGTGCCGGATTCTCCATGTAACGGTACACCGTGGTGAAGGATGGATATTTCTCCAGCAGGCCGGCTTTGGCGGCGTTCCGAAGATTGCCCTCATTGCGACGCCCGGACTTCTCAAAGTAGACCTTTAATGCACAAGCAAAGATCATGTCGCTCAGGTGAAGGGGTGGACGGCCCTTGCCCCGGCCCTCTGTGGGGGGCGTTGGCACGGTATCGCACAGGTCCCGCAGCAGGATGCCTAGCATCTCCTGCTCGTTGACCTGGGCCAGATTGTAAATTTGCCAGTAGGACTTAGGTTCTGGTGCAGTCATATTACCTCCGTTCTCTTCTGGAGTCTCAGCATCTTGGTAAGTTGCTTTGAAGCCTTTCCAGCCGTGGGTTTCCCGCTGGAGGGCGTAGGAAGTTGCGTAAATGTGCTTGCAGGGTTCCAATCGCTCCGCAAAATCGGGGCAGGAGCAGAACGGGTCGTCGTCCAAGTTCACGACGTAGCTGCCGTCACCGGACTGGGAGGGAATCTGGTAACCCAAGCGGTTCCGCTGGATGGGCACCAGTGCAGCTATGGCCAGGCCGCGCTGTCGGCGGCCTTCGTCGCCGTCGTCGGGTTCATGGACTCCCAATGCAGTATTGGTAGGGGGAACTTTTACGGTCATGACATTTACCTCTAACTATATCTATTACATTCGAGTGTTCTTGCCTACGCCACAGCCTCAGCGGTAGACAGGGTCATACAGCAACCAGCGAGACCGAGGCATCGGTGCAGGGAAGGTACGGGGACGGGGAGCCCGGCATTGCCGCAACTCGGCGGGTGGGCCGGGAAGTGAGGCGCTCGAAGTGATATAATCAGTTAACGCCATCGGGAACCGTAACCTTCCTGGTGGCTGTGTGAAGAGGCCGCTTATGGGACTGCTATTCC
This sequence comes from Chloroflexota bacterium, assembly GCA_009840135.1. Taxonomy (GTDB): domain Bacteria; phylum Chloroflexota; class Dehalococcoidia; order Lucifugimonadales; family UBA3495; genus Bin22. Next base: position 7,224 of record VXOH01000007.1, read on the forward strand.
TAGCGGCCTCGCCCGTTTTCAGTCATTAGTCATCGCACACCTCCTGTCGTCGTCGGGTTCATGGAGTCCCAATGCAGTATTGGTAGGGGCAACTTTTACGGTCATGATGATCACCTCCGTCATAGTTTAGTTTAACTCACGTGTTGTAGTATATACTTAAACTAAAGTACCTGTCAACACCCCACTCTGGAATTTGACATCCTTTCTATTTTAGGTATATACTTCAAGTCGCCAGGGGTGAATACATGAGTGCTTCATCTAGTACCAGGCAAGAGAAAATACCGGGCCCGTTCGAGATCACCATCACGGCCTACCGGTGTCGCTGTGGTTACGAATGGACCAACAGAAAATTGGGGGATACGACTCGGCCCAGGGTCTGCCCTCACTGCAAGAGTGCAAACTGGGACCAGCCTAAAAGGCTCTTCCGCCGGAAAAAAGTGGACGACTTGGAGAAGGAGGAGATAGAAGCTGGTTAGGCAGTACCTTCATTTGACAACTGAGAGGCCGGAGCTTGAACGCTCCGGCCTCAGTTTAGGCTCCGCACCACGCACCAATCGCGGGAAGAACCAAACTACATCAGCCAGGAAGAATAGTAGGGGCGCACAGCCGTGCGCCCCTACGTTGGTTGCCACGTGCCGGGCAATCACAAGGACCAGAAATCAGAGGCTGGCCAGAAACCCTCTCCTGAAAGGGTTTCTGCGCTGTCCCCGGTCACCAGACTACTTGGTTCCAGCAATTGCTTCCCACGCAGGTTAGATGGCTAGTACCATTATTCAGGGTCACTTCCATGTTGGATCTGATTCGGATGAAATAGGTCTCACCTGCGACCAAGTGGGTCAGAGTGTTGCCGTCGGCCAAAGTCGCCGAGTATAACGACCACACCTTGCTGTCGTTATCGAAGTGCCATACGCTCACCAAGTTGTCACCCAGGGACTCCAGACCGCGACCCACTGCCACAACCTCGCTTGGACTGACTTCCAGATTGGTTACAATAAAGGGCACAGTTGCCACAGTCTTGCCCACGGTCACTTCAATAGGCTGCGTTCCAACCTTGGAATTGGGAATTTCAACCTCAAACGACAGTCTCCCACCACTATCAGTCCTGGTTAAAGGAGTAAACATGACCTGTTCCGAGCCTACCCTGACGTTCTCCAGCTGAGCGTATGGCGTAAAGTTCGCGCCGTACACGGTTACCAAAGAGCCAGGCTGTCCTATAATGCTGGACAAAGCAACCTCGCCTTCATTGGGATCGCTGGCCTTATTGGAAGATTGAGTCGCTTCGCCACTACTCTCAATGATAATAGTTAGAGTGAAGTCTCCCGTCTCCCTGGCAGTGTAGGTGGTCGCCTCTATGGTGTAAGTCCCCGAAGAAAGGGGCGCCGTTATCCTCGATAGGCCTCTGTCTCCCTCATGGTCGTCGTTCTTATACAGGAAGTCACCGCTACGAGCGTCCCCTCTGCGCAGGTAAAGGAAGGGGTCCACGCTGGACTCAAGATCAATGGTCATCTGGGACCGCTGGTCTAGAGTAATACCGTAGAACTTGGCATACCTGCCACTACGCTGCTGCGACTGGCACTCGCTCACCCACTCATCTTTGAGCTCGCCCCCTCCGTTGAAGGTCGCACCGCAACTGTCGGTGGAAACCGGTTCCATCTCGCTCTCGGGCTGCGGCTCTGTGGTCTCAGCGCCCAGTCCCGACACCGTTAGCGTAAAGTTCCCCGACTGTCCGGCAGTGTACGTGGTCGCCTCTATGGTGTAAGTTCCCGCCGTAAGAATCGCCACTATCTTCGATAATCTCCTGTCTTCCTCATGATCGTCATTCTTGAACAGGAAGCTCCCACTTTGAGCCTCTCCTCTCCTCAAGTACAGAAACGGGTCAACGGCTGACTCCAGGTCGATAGTCACCTTGGACTGTTGGCCCAAGGTGAAGCTATAGTACTTGGCATAACTGCCGCTTCGTTGCTGAGATTGGCACCCGCTCACCCATGCCCCGTCAACGCTGCCGTCGGCGCCGAAGGTAGCCGCACAACTATCCGTAACTTCCGTTTCCGGAGGAGTTCCGGTTTCCGGTGGCGTCGTGCTTCCTTCGCCCAAACCCGAGACCGTCAAAGTATAGCTCCCTGTCATGCCGGGATCATAGGTCGTCGCCTCTATGGTGTAGGTGCCTGCGGAAAGAGTCGCGACTATCTGCGATACCGACCTGCTTCCTTCATGGTCGTCGTTTTTGAAGAGATACTCTCCTTCCCTCGCTTCCCCTCTCCTAAGGTAAAGGTATGGGTCTGTGCTCGAGTCCAGATTGATGGTTACTTGGGCCTGCTGGTCCAACGTGAAACTATAGTATTGCGCGTACCCTCGACCAGACGCCTGGGACTGGCACCCTACAATCCATTGGCCATCTACTGATGTGTCACTGCTTATTGACCTCGCGCACGGGTCGCTCGTCCCTCCCTCGGAACCCGGCGTCCCCGGGGTTCCCGGCATTGTAGTCGGCAACTCGCCCACGCCGGAAATGCTGAGGCTGAAGACGCCTGTCTCCCTTGAGCTGAACGTCGTCGCTTCTGCCGTGTACATTCCGGGCGCTAGCGTCTTTTGTATTTGAGATACCCTTCGGTCTCCTGCAAGATCATCATTCTGGAACAGGAAGGCTCCAGACCGAACATCTCCTCCCCTTAAGTACAGGTAGGGATCCACGTCCGATTCCAAACGGACTATTACTTCCGATTCCTCAGCCACGCTGAAGGTATAGTACTTTGCGTATCCCCTGCTGGTAGCCTGAGAATCGCAGCCTTGAGTCCATGCCCCGATGGTCAACCCGTCACGGGTGAAGGTTGCGCCACAGGAGTCTCCGGTAGCGGACGTGAGGAGAGTTAGGTCGGGGATGGTTACCTCGTGCGCCGGGAGCATGGCAAGGCCGTGACCCCAGGTGTTATTGAGAGACGATTCCCGCTCCTCGGCGGAATGCTTCAGATAGGTTGCTACCTGCTCAGGGGTATAGTCGGGGAACCGTTGCTTTACCAAGGCAGCCATACCTGCGACATGGGGAGAGGCCTGGCTGGTGCCGGGGAACCAGCAGGTGTTTCCCCTGAAATTGAACTGTTCGTAAGAGACGGAGGCCGCACAATCGATCCCCACAATTTCCGGCTTGGTGCGGCCATCGGGAGCCGGACCACGGCTGCTGAAAAATTCTACAGTATTGGTGTTGAAGAAGGGCGCCGCCCCCACGGCCAGCAGGCCGGGGTTGGCGCTTTCAGCGGGGTTGGTTATGCTGCCGTTGCCCGTGAAATGACCAAGTCCGCCAGGGCCCGAGAACATCTCCAATTGAATCCAGTCAGGAACGGGGCCGCTTTCGTGAACAATGATGACACCTACATCACTGCTGTCAAATGGAGCTCGGAAAGAAAAGAACTCAAAGGGCTCATGGTCAGTTGCTCCCGATTGTTCTACTATACTTCCAACAAATCCCCATCCTCTAGGAATGTCCAAAACAGAGTTGGCGCTGCTGTCCCACATGTAAATGTTCAGGTCCGTGTCAGCGCCGCCCCAACTGTCATCCCAGCGCAGCTGGAAGGTGTAACGCCGGCACTCTCGAATAGCAATGGAGTTTATCTCTTCGCCGGAGTTAGTGAAGCTCATTACCCCATCGCCATCGTGGTCTGAGAAACTGCCAAACCATGTGTCTTCTGCGGAGTTTCCCGCCGAGTTCACCCAGACGATGCCATCGTCTACAGCCTGGTCAACGGTGTTCAAGGGACTGCTGCTGTAAGGAGAAGTTCCATCTCCGCGACTTCCGTAGTGGGTCCATCCCGCGGAATAGTTTATGACCTGTACTCCCTGACCTGCCATCCATTTGGCGGCTGCTTGCAAGTCTGCCCACGATCCGGGTTGGGATATGTACAAGATTGCATCCGGGGCAATGTCAATTACCGCCTCAGCAACCGCCGTACCATGTACGGTGCCGGATTCGCCACGAGAACATTGGTTAAAGTCCGGCAAGGGTTCTGACGCCTCGCAGTCGGCGAGGTTGCTGGTGTAGACGCCCACATCGGTGTAGCACCTGGCCACCACGTTTTCGGGCAGTTCCACACCCATCAGGCTGGAGTAGCCAGTGAAGCCCAAGTCAATAACACCTACCTTCACTCCCTGGCCCCGCAAGCCGGCATCTTGCCAGAAGTCGGCCATGTGCAAGGAAACGGCCTGGCTGGTGACGTTGCCATAGGCAGGTCGGGGCGGGATGATTTCCGAAACCTGCGTAACGCCCGGCTGCAAAGAGAGTTGGCCCAAGATGCCCACAGGCACATACGCTTCGATGTAGTCGCTGCCTACGTTGCGAACATCGCCTCCGTTATCCTCCAGGAAAGACACTACGTCGGAAACTTGGCCATCCAGGAAAACGGTAACGGCCACCGACCCACCTGAATGAATCGGAGCTTCGCCAGCAGCCTGCCCCTGGGACATCTGGCCGGAATCGTAACTATCGGCCAACTGGTTAAGGCTGGAGCTCAGGTTAGGATATGTCTGGCTGGACTTGGCCGGGGCAGCCGGTACTTCATCATCCCCGTCGGCAGATACGCCGGGTATAGTTGCCCCCAGCGCAATCGTCAACACGAAAAGGACTACCACCGTCAGGGTCCTGAAATGTTCTCTCCCGGGCATAGATACGTCTCCTCTGTTAACTATGGAATAGAAACCGGAGGCACCGAACCGTACCTCGGGGGTATGATTTCCGTTACCCTGGTGACGCCTGGGCGCTCTGACACCGGCCCCAGCAGGACCACCGGTAGGTAGGCTTCGATATAGTCCTCACCTACGTTCCGCGGATCGCCGCCGTTGTCTTCCAGGAAGGCAACTACCTCGTCCACGTGGCCCGACAAGTAGATGGTCACTGCTACCGGTTCGTGCCCGTCCTGCCCATTAGGACCATCTGGCGAAGCGCCGGCGGGGGCGCTTTCCGCGTTGGTCCGTTCGTCTTCGAGGTCAACCACCAGCTGGTATAGATTGGGACTGAGGTTGGGGTACTTCTGTCGCTTCTTTGCGGGAAGGTTCAGAACCTGGACATCTGCAGTGTTACCTTCAAGTTGCTGGCTGGGACCCAACTCATCGGTCATGACACCCGTGGGGAGCTCCCCGCTTCCCGATTCATCCATGGGGACCCGCCCAGGGCTGCTGGCCACGCCAGGCCCTGCCGCCAAGGTTTCCGGAGTGGGTTGGGCAGAGTCTTCGGCAAGGGAGGTGCCTGCCTGGTCCAGGCGCGGCATTGACTCCTCGCCGGCCGAGAGTTGAGCGAGGTGTTGAACTTCAACAGGAACTGCCTGGGTTGACGCATCCGGAGTCGGGCTGGCTTGCTGTTGGGTGCTGACCTCAGTAGTCGGGTTACTACTAGCTTCCTGGCTGATGTTCTCGAGTGGGGCCGGGCCTTCCGGCGCGCCGTAAGCCTTATCGGAGTTCAAATGTCCGACCGTGGGACTGGGCAGCTCAGTAGAGTTGGGTGCCAATTCCTGATGCCTCTCGCCACTCTCCGCAGGCCGGTCAACGTCGGTGGACGTAGCGCACCCTACGGCTGCCAGAACCATGACGGCAAGAAGGACTACAGCAAACGCCTTAGCGACCAAAGCACCTGACCGATTGATTGTGCGACTGCTCGATGTCATGCTGCACCTCCGGTTGCCAGGGGTTCTCTATTAGGAAGCCCCACACAACAAGAAACAGGGGTGGGTTGCAGACCCACCCCTGTTTCGTATAACCAAATCACCTGGGTGACTCTCCCCGGAAACCCGGGGATGACCTTCGCTGGCCTGGCCTAGCGGCGGGGCATTACGAAGGGCATGGCTATGGATATGATCACCGCCACTATGGCTATGATGATGGCGATGATGCCGGTGGTGCCGCTGGCGTCAACGCCGTTGGCTCCGGCGGGGCCGGCCGGGCCCTGGGGACCCTGGCCTCCGGCGGCGCCGTCAGCGCCAGCGGGACCCTGCGCGCCCGCAGCGCCGGGGTCGCCCTGGGGGCCTATGGGACCGCGGGCGCCGTCAGCGCCAGCGGGACCCTGGGCTCCGTCCGCACCGGCGGGGCCGGCGGGACCCTGGGAGCCGCGCACACCGGCGGGGCCCGGAGGACCGTCGTGGCCGTGCTCACCCTCGGGGCCAGCAGGGCCCTGGGGGCCCGGAGGACCCTGGGGGCCGGGGCGGCCGACGGTGCCGGACGCGGTGGCGCTCAGCTCGAAGCCGCGAGTGCGTTCGCCGGACATCCAGTTGTCCAGGGACTGGGTGGTCTTAACGTCGCCGAGCATGAAGGTGACCATGGCGCCGGAGGGGTTCATCACGTCAATGCGATAGCTGCCGCCGGCCATGACCATGGCGGAGCCGACCTTCATCTCGCCGGCGTGGGCCGTAATCATTGTGTTTTCGGGCGCGGTTGCGCCGTTTAGCATGGCCTTGCCCATTACCACGTGGGGAGGCTCGTTCTGCGCCAACACCGCCATGGGCAGCGCAGCCAGCATCGCCACTACGGCAAGCAGGGCCAGGATTCTACTGACTTTTGCCATTGATTCCTCCTGAAGAAATAGGGTCTTTACGGTTGCGCCCTTTTGGTTATCCACGAATGAGCACGAATAAGCACGAATTTTTTTATTGCCCCTGCATTTTCGGACATTTCCGGTCTTTTACGTGGAGTCCCCCGGTTGGCGGGGAATTTTTTCATATCCCCCGCATTTTCGGACATTTCCGGTCATTTTGGGGGACTTCCCCCTTTCGAGCTTTCGAAGTTCCCGCCCGCCTAAGGCGGACATTCCGCCTGGGCGGGAACGACGGCTATTGGTTATACGGGCCGGGGGTGCGGGGCGGATTCATGCGAACCCGCCCCAATTGAGCGCTTGGGTTTCCTGGCCTTGTTTTACCAGACGATCTGGTTCCAGCAGTTGCCGGCGGCGTTACAGGTCAGGTTCCGGGTTTCCCGGTTCAGGATGACCTGGGTCGTCGACTTGATCCGGATCAGATAGGTCTCTCCGGTGATCAGGTGGGTCAGGTCACTGCCCTCCAGACCATCGTAGAAGTTCCAAGCCTTGGTATCGTTGTTGAAGTGCCAGACGCTGTCCAGGTTTTCACCCAGAGGAGCCACGCCCTTGGCAGCCTCGACGATGTCGCCGGGGTTGATGCCGGACTCGGTTACCGTGAAGCCGGTGCTGGAGGTGGTGCCGCCAACCTGGACCTCGATGGTCTGGATACCCACGTCCAAGCCGGGTATCAGCACGCTGAACTCAAACATGCCGTTCCGGTCCGTGTAAGGCTTGGGAGCCGGGGTAATGTCGATAGAGCCAATCTTGACGCTACCGACGGGAACCGAGTCACGGAAGCCCTCGCCGCTGATGGAAACTTCGGTACCAGGGCCGCCGCTGGTCTCCGACAGGTTGATGATACCTTCGGGAACCATGTGCTGCTTAACGTCGGTGATTCGACCTTCGTTCCGCTCCAGGTTGAAGGCTACCTCTACCTGGTTGGTGGAAGGTATGGCGGCATTGGTGGGGATACGCAGCTGGACCTCAAAGTTGCCGCTGGCATCCGGCACTACCGAAACACGAGTCTCGGTACGCTCGGAAACCTTGTAGGTAACGTCAACGGTGAAGCTGGTCCCTTCGTCGTTCTTGCCGGGGTAACCCCAACCGCGAACGACCGCGAGGGTGCCAACACGGCCTGACGGCGGAGCGATCTCAAAGTCGCGCGCAGCCAAGGTCACGTTGATGCCGCCAGTGCGACCCTTGGAGTCGGTTATCCGAATCAACCGGTCGCCGCTGCCAGTAGTGGCCTCCACCATGGGCAGGTCCACGGAAGCGGACCAGTTGCCGCTATCGTCTACATTTACCACGCGACCATCGTTAACGTCGCGCCAGTCTATGGTCGCTCCGCCAATGGAGATGGAGGGCATTATCTCGTCGCTATTGGGGGTTATGCTGCCCAACCGCGCGTTGGGGCTGAAGCCGGTACCCACCAGGCTGACGCGCTGGTTGGCAACCACCGTGCTGGGCGTGGGAACAACGCGGGGCCCCGCGATGGTTACGTTGGTACTGTCATCCTGGTCGCCGACCCAGAGCTTCAGTTCCTGGATGCCGGCGCCGGCCCAGTTGGGTATGGCGACGCGGCTGGTACCGGTTCCCTGGTTATTGACGCTGCCATTGCAGGGCATTGGATTGGCTCCACCGCAGACATCTCTTCCACCCAGGGAAACCCGGGAAACCGCGCCCTGCATGAAGCTGGCCAGCTGCACCTGGATAATTTCACCGGGGCTGCCGCCTGCCGGAGTAGCCCTGATGGAGGGCTTGAGCGTGAACTTCTGGTCGTCCTTCATAGTGAAGGATCCACGGTTGCCCTTACCGTCAACGGCGTTCACGTAGTTGGCGCCGCTCTTGAAGACCGGTGTCGACACCATGAATTCGCAGGAAGCGACATTGTCACCGCTGGATGTGGCGGCGCACAGGACGTCTTCGCCCTGCTGCAGGATGCCATTGGGTTCGCGACCCATATAGCCGTCAACGAAGAAACGCACGGTCACGTTCTTCTCAAAGCCACTGGCAGTAGCCATTACCGTATCGCCCAGACCGCCGTCTTCCTCGCTTAGCTTGACGATCCGATCAATAGTGTGGCGGTCGCTCAAGTCGCTATCAACCAGCTTGTTGCTAGCGTCGTGAGTGGCCTTAACCTCAATGGTGGGGCCGTAATTGCCGGCCTTAGTGGGATTCTTTATTCCGGCGGACTGCTTCAGAACAATGGTGACTATGTTACCATCAGCGACCCCGTTGTTAGGAGTCGCATTTCCACCAGTGCGGTCCTTGTTCCAGTCACCGATGGTGATGGCGATCTTTTCCCCGGAAACTGAAACGGTATCAGCGATGGTATTGATGGGGCAGTCTCCAACAGTAGTGCTTTCGCCACAATTGCTTGTAGAGCTACCCACTTCAAGTCGCAACGCTATGGAAGACTCAGAGATGCTGGAAGGGACGGAATAGTCTTCCAACTCGATGACTATTTCGTCGGTCTGGGTACTGAATGATTCTGGCGGAGTTGTAGTGGAATCAAGTGAAATGGGAATGCTGATGTCGTAACGGGTGTTGGAACCCGGATTCTGGCTCTGAGCTTCGAACGTTGGCCCAACTGTGACAGTTGCCCGTACTGCCGTAGCTGCAGTACCAGCAACTCCTTGGGCACTTACTGGGCGCACATTGAAGTCCTCAGCAGCCGGTGGAGTCAGAGCCCTAAGTCCCGTAACGGTGACTTCCCTGGAGGTCCCGTCAGCTTCTACGCCATCCAGGTCCATCCATGACCCTCCTGCACGCTGGTACTGCCAATTCGTAGCGGCAGGAGTGTTTGAAGTCGGTGTCCAAGTCCACGTCAATTCTACTGAACCTGCACCGCCCGTGGCAGCAAGGTTGGTTATAGCACCACCCGGGGCAGCGGCAGGCATTACGCAAAGTTCACCTGACCAAGGGCTGGAACCGGTAGCGGTGACGTAACGAGCGCTGAAGCAGAATGAAGTCCCATTGACTAATCCTGATACGGTGGCACCAGTTGCCTCTTGGGTCACGTCAGTGGGACTGGCAGGAGCATCCAAAAACACCGAGTAGATGTTGCTGCTTACAGCATTAGCAGTGTCGATGTTGGCGTCTCCCAAACGAATAATCGCTGTCTCTTCATTGGCTGAAGCGATTCTGACGATCCACGTATCTGCGGTGCTAACAGGAGTCCAAGTGAGGCTTGCACCAGCAGGGGTGGCAGTCGCATCGAATTCCATCGGCGCGTCCTGCGGCGCAACCGTCCGCTCAGTCAAGCGACTGTCGGCGGGGGCCTCAGGGGCGGCCAGAGCCGGGTTAGCCAGGCTCATAGCGCCGAGAACGGCGGCGAGAGCCAGGGCCACTACCACGGCGAGGCCAATGATTGGGGTAAATCCTCTTACCATGAATAACCTCCTAAATATTTGGTCCATAATTC